>DATIFW010000192.1:0-18819 GCA_035455045.1 Thermoanaerobaculia bacterium
GCCGCTCTCGTAGCGCTCGGCGAAGAGTAGGTCCTTACCAGGGCAGGCCGCGGACCTCGCAGGCGCGACGGTAGACGGCCTCGTACTGCGCGGCCGAGTGGTCCCACGAGAAGTCCTGCGCCATCCCGTTCTCGACGATCCGGCGCCACCGGTCGCGCTGGAAGAAGACGTGCTGCGCGCGAAGGACTTCGGCCGCGAGCGCGTGCGGCGCGGGCGTGTCGAAGGAGAAGCCCGTCGCGCGTTCGAGGTTGAAGCCGTCGTAGGAGACGACCGAGTCCGCGAGGCCGCCCGTCCTGCGAACGATCGGTGGCGTGCCGTAGGCGAGTGAGTACATCTGGCTGAGGCCGCACGGCTCGAACCGCGACGGCATGACGAACGCGTCCGCCCCGGCCTCGATCTTGTGCGCGACCGGCTCGTCGTAGCCGACGAACCCGCGGAAACGGCCGGGAGCGTGCGCCTCAAGGACGCGCATCGCGCCCTCGAGCGCCGGTTCCCCCGACCCCAGCATCGCGACGCGGATTCCGCGCCGGATGAGCTCGGGCGCGGCCTCGAGGAGAAGGTCGAAGCCTTTCTGGTCCGTGAGGCGACCGATCGCGCCGAGGATCATCGCGGGGTCACCCGGCTCGAAGCCCGCGATCCGGCACAGCTCCGCGCGACATTCGGCTTTTCCGCGCAGGTCCTCCCGCCCGTAATGGGCTGGAAGGTGCGGGTCGCGCAGCGGGCTCCAGACCGACGTGTCGATGCCGTTCAGGATTCCCACGACCCGGTCTCCGCGGGCCTTGAGGACTGCGTCGAGGCCGACGCCTGCCTCTTTCGTGCGGATCTCGTTCGCGTACGTGGGCGAAACGGCGGTGATCATGTCGGCGGCCTCGATGGCCCCTTTGAGGAGGTTCACATCGCCGTGAAGCTCCACGGCGCCGCCCGTCCATGCGGCGTCGGGCAGGCCGAGAATGGGGAACTCCTCGCGCCCGTAGACGCCCTGGTACCGGAGGTTGTGGATCGTGAGGACCGACGCGACGTCGTCGAACCAGCGGTCGCGCCAGTTGCTCCACGCGCCGAGCATCGGAGCCAGCGCGGGATGCCAATCGTGCGCGTGAAGGACTCGCGGCCGGCGGTCGAGCCTTTTCAAGGCCTCGATCGCGGATCTCACGAAGAGCGTGAAGCGCCAGAGCCCGTCGTCCCGGCCCTGGTCGTTCGGCGCGTAGATCTGACGGCGGTGGAAGAGCGGGTCGTGCGCCACGAAGTAGACCGGAACGACGCTGCCAGGCAAGCGGTCCCGGAGGAGGCCCACGGCGTGTGGGCGCCCGAGAATCGAGACCTCGAACGGAGGCAGCGCCGCCTCGGGCCAGGTATCGCGGCGGCGGTACCAGCGCGCCGCCTCGAGGTGAAACGGCATGAACACGTCGACGTCGTGTCCGCGCGCCGAAAGCGCCTTCGGGAGGGAGCCCACGACGTCTCCGAGGCCGCCCGTCTTCGCGAACGGGACGCACTCCGCAGCGAGGTGCGTGATTCGCAGGGCGGCCTCAGTTCACGAGGACATCCGCCGTCAACGTCTGCGTGGACGTCGCAACGGAAATGCGCGCCGTGCCGCGTCCCACGCCCGTGACGGTGCCGTTCGAGACCGTGGCCGTCCTCGGGTCGGAAGACGTCCACGCCAGCGCGGCGTCCTCGATGAGGACGCCCGTCGAGTCCCGGATCGTCGCCGTGATCCTCTGGGTCTCGCCTGCTTTCATGATCAGCGTCAGAGGAGTCAACTCGAACGTGGCGATCGCGCGGTGCAGGACCTTCACGTCGCACGCCGAGCTCACGTCGTTGCCGAGGCTCGCGATGATGTTCGTGCGCCCCTCGGCGCCGGAGGTCACGACCCCCTCCCCGTCGACGGTCGCGACCTTCGGATCGACAGAGACCCACTTCGGCTTCAGAGGCGACAGGTTCCCCTTTCCGTCCTTGATCTCGGCGAGAACCTTCATCTGCGTCCCCGCCGGCCCGACGAGCGTCATGCGACTCGGTGAGACGTTGAGCGAGGAGACGTCCATGACCTCCACGACGGCGCTCGACGTGAGATTCTGGAAAGTCGCGGTCATGATCGCGCGCCCCGGCGTGACGGATCGAACGATTCCGCTCGGGTCGATCGTGGCTACTTTCGGCTTGTCGGCGACCCATTCGGCGGTCAGGCCGGGCAGCGGGTTGCCCTTCTTGTCGGTGATCTCGTACTTGAGAGACTGGGTGCGGCCTGGTCCGTACAGGGTCACCTTGGCCGGCGTGATTCGAAGGCTCGAGGGCTTGGGGCGGCACGAGGGGGCGATCAGAACGGTCAGAGAAAGAACGAAGACCTTTCCAGCAAGGCACGTGGAGCGCTTTTTCATCGCGGCTCGATTCTAGCGCGCGCGTGTCGTCAGTCCCGCGGGGAGCGGCTGGGTTTCCATGCGTTGCGCGATGAGATCGGCGCGGTGCTCCCACGCCGCCGGATGCGCGCGGTACCACGTGGGGCCGGGGATCAGGGCGGCGAGACGCGCCGCCTGTGGAGCCGAAAGGCGGCTCGCGCTCACGCCGAAGAGCGCGCGTGACGCCGCTTCGCAACCGTACGTCGTCTCGCCGAACTCGATCGCCGAAAGATAGATCTCGAGGATCCGCGCCTTCGGCACGAAGAGGTCGAGTACGGAGGCGAGGACCGCCTCGCGCCCCTTCCGCCACCAGCTGCGCTCGCCCGTGAGCCACAGGTTCTTCGCGAGCTGCTGCGTGAGCGTCGAGGCGCCGTGAAGGCGTCTCCTGCGGCTCCTGGCGTGCGCCTGGTTCCACTCCCGGGCCGAGGAGACCGCCTCCCAGTCGATGCCGTGGTGCTCGAAGAATCGGGAGTCTTCCGCGGTGAGGACCGCTTGCACGAGGGCTGGCGCGACCTGCCCGAGGCGAACGGGGCGCCGGTCGATCGCGTCGTTCTTCCCCTGCGCGCGGAGCCGCTTCTGGCGCGCACGAATGAACGCGGTCGACGACGGATCCCGCCAGCGGAGGAGGAGGATTTGGGGAAGAGGGATGAAGACGACGAAAACGAGGACGAAGAGAAGAAGAAGAGAAAGATTTCTTAGAAGGTGACGAGAGCGGCCGATGTGCCGAACGAAAGGGAGCCCCGCGGGACCGGCCGCGGAGTCCGCAGGCGGCGCTTCGGCTTCTGGCTGCGCCGTGAGCCCATCTTTCATTTCTAAGAAGAAGCGCCTTTGCCGCTACCGGGTCATTGCCGGCGTCGCACGGGTCTTCAGCCGAGAATCTCGGTCAGGGCGGCCCGAAGCCTCTGGACGCCGAGCGCGGCCTCGTCCCGCGAGAGCGTGAGCGGCGGACGCAGCCGGATCGCGCGCTCGCCCGAAGCCAGCGCCATCACGTTGTGCTTCTGGAGCCAGCAGGAGAGGACTCCGGCCCGCGCCTTCGGGTCCGGAAGGTCGAACGCGATGAAGAGGCCGCGCCCCCTCACGTTCGTCATCTTTCCGGGGAATTCCGACGCGACTTCGTTCAGCTTGCCGAGCAGGAACTCGCCCGTCGTCTTCGCGTTCTCGACGAGCCTTTCCTCGGCCATGATCTCGAGGAACTTGCGGCAGCGCACCATGTCGACGAGGTTTCCACCCCACGTGGAGTTGATGCGCGAGGAGACCGTGAAGACGTTGTCCTTCTCCTCGAGGATGCGGTCGTTCGAGACGAAGCCGCAGACCTGCGTCTTCTTGCCGAACGAGAAGAGATCGGGCGTGAGGCCGAGACTCTGAAAGGCCCACATCGTCCCGGTGAGGCCCATGCCGGTCTGAACCTCGTCGAGGATGAGGAGCATGTCGTGCTCGTCGCAGATCGTGCGCACTCGCGCGAGGAATTCGGGACGGAAGTGATTGTCGCCCCCCTCTCCCTGGATCGGCTCGAGGATGAACGCGGCGATGTCGTCGCCGTTCTCGTGAATCACCTGCTCGATCTGCGCGATCGAGAGGTTTTCGAGGGCGATCGTGGCCGCGAGGCTCTCCGGGGTGACGGGAAACGTGAGCTTCGGATTCACGACGCGCGGCCAGTCGAACTTCGGGAAGTACATCGTTTTCCGCGGATCGCTCGTGTTCGTGAGGGAGAGCGTGTAGCCGGTTCGGCCGTGAAAGGCCTGCTCGAGGTGAAGGATCTTGGTCCCCACCTCGCGCCGATGGCCCCTGCGGAAGTTCCGGCGCACCTTCCAGTCGAACGCGGCCTTGAGAGCGTTCTCGTTCGCGAGGGCGCCGCCTTCGACGAAGAACATGTGCCGCGCGTGAGACTCGGGCACCGCAAGCCGCGCGAACGTCTCGACGAAGGACGCCATCTGCTCCGTGTAGATGTCGCTGTTCGCCGGCTTCGTGACGGCGGTCCACGCGAGCTCGTCGAGGAACTCCGGCGTCGTCATCTTCGGATGCGCGTAGCCGATCGGGCAGGTCGCGAAGTTCGAGAAGAAGTCCAGGATCTCGACCCCGTGGAGGGAGTCGCGGAGGAAGTTGCCCTGCGACGCCCTGAGGTCCATGACCACGTGATAGCCGTCGACGAGCATGTGCTTCGACAGGGATTCGAGGACGGTCTTCGCCGGCACGGAGGGCTTCAGGGAGGAGGAGGAGAAAGCCATGGAAGGCATGATAACCCTTCCCCGTGAGCGCCGTAAAGCATTGGAATGAAGGGTTTTGGGCCCTGGGATCAGGTCTTGAGGATGACCGTCGAGCCGCCTCCCCTCGCGGAAGTCACCTCGGCCGCCACGACGCAGTTCTTCCCCTTGGTTTTCGCGGCGTAAAGAGCGGAATCCGCCTTCTTGAGGATCTCGTTCTTCTGCTCGGCGACGGGAAGGGACGTGTCCACGTGGGCCCGATACGTGGCCACGCCGACGGACATCGTGACGACGTTCTTGAGGTTCAGCGCCGGCTCGCCGGGGCCGATCGACATCGGAAGAAACGTCCAGTCGTCGATCGCCTTCCGGATCTTCTCGGCGATCGCGACGGCGGCGTTCAGGTCCGCGTCGAGAAGGATCACGGTGAACTCGTCGCCGCCGTAGCGGCAGGCGAGGGAGACCGTGTCTGTGAGCGTCCTCTGGAGGATGAAGGACACCTCGCGGAGCACCTGGCTTCCGGCGAGATGGCCGTGCTCGTCGTTCACCTTCTTGAGGTGGTCGCAGTCGAGAAACAAGAGCGCGAGCTCGCCCTCCTTCGACTCGCCGAGCCGATCGATCTCGCGCTGGAGCTTCCGGTGGAAATAGCGGTCGTTGTAGAGCGACGTGAGCGAGTCGCGCCGGGCCACTTCGCGCGCGCGCCGCTCGTCGAGGAGGTTCTGAAGCGCGAGAGACAGCGTGTCTCCGAACAGCTCCATGAGTCGCTCGTCGCGGGGCGTGAAGGCGGGCTCGCCCTGCCGGTTGATGAGGATCAGCGAGCCGCACACGTGGTTCTCGATCACGACCGGCACCGCGAGGACGTTCGTGATGGGGATCGCGATAAGGGCGTCGATCTCGCGCGAGAACGCGTGCGCGCCGCCCACCTCGTTCACGCACGTGCGCTCGCCCCGGGCGTACACGAAGCCGGCGATACCGTCCACGGGCCGCACCTTGCGGCCCACGGCGCTCTCCTTCACGTCGCCGGCCGTCACGATGATGGCGAGCTCGTTGCGCGAGCGGTCGTCCTCTTTCGAGACGGGGTCGTCGAGGAGAAGGGCTCCGGCCTGCGCGGGCACGAACTCCATCGCGCGGTTTACGAGCGTGATGAGAAAGCGGTCGGGCGGCGTCCCGCTCGTCTCGTCGAGCAGGCGATGCCGCTCCATGTAGCGAATGAGATGCTTGGCCGGGATGACCCGGGCGATTCTTGTGTTCACGATGACGACGGCATTTTACGCTTTGGGGTGCCCGGAGCTGCCGAGCCCTCAGGCGAGGCGGGGCAGGATGCGGGCGGCGTGCGCGCGCAGCGCCGCGATCTTCGAATCGTAGTCGCCGAGCTGGGGCGCGGTCCGGAGGAACTCCACGTCGGAGAGCAGCGTCTTCACGTCGTCGATCCGCCTGGCCGAAACGCCGGATCTCTCGAGAGCGGAGAGGACGTCTGGCGTGGACGCGCCGTCGGGCACGAGGTACCGGCGCGCGAGGAGCTCGCGGAGAGCCCGGTCCACGCGCGCGGCCGCGCGTTCCTTCGTCTCGTCCGGCTCCGGCTCGAGGACTTCACGCCATGCGCCGTGGGTCCGCCGCCGCCTGACGGCGACGACCGCGCCGAGTCCGAGGAGCGCGGCTCCCGGCACCGCGGCGACGGCCCAGAGCGGAAGCGTCACGGTGTTTCTCGAGAAGTCGACGCTCGCCTCGAGGCCGGACTTCGGGCCACGCGCAGAGGGAGTCGGTCCTGGGGAGGGCAGGAGGGGCAGCGTCGTCTCGGCCGTCGTGAGGCCCGCAGCCGCGCTCCCGGAGGCGCCCCCTTCGGCGACGAGCGTGAGCGGCGCGGTCGTCTTCGTCACGATGCGCTTCTCGGCCGGGTCGAAGACCGCGAGCGAGACCGGCGGGATCGTGACGGTCCCGTTCTCCTTCGGCACGAGGACGTAGCTCCACTCGGTCGCGACGAGCGTGCGGCCGGCCCGCGAGGTATCGGACTTCATGCTCGGCGGGTACACCGTGGCGCTCGGGACGTCGAGCTTCGGCGATTCCGTCGCGGTCCGCAGATTACCGGTCCCCGCGAGCCGGATCCGAAGCGTCACGGCCTCGCCGGGCGCGACCTTCGCGCGATCCAGCTTCGCGGTCAGGTCGAACCGCCCCACCGGCCCGCGGAACGCGGGGTCGCCCGGGATCGGGAGGATCTTGAGGCTGAGCGCCCTGGCGACGAGATCCATGACCTGCGGGCGCGGGAAGAACCCGAACGGGTCGCCGAACGGATCCGCGGAACCGCGGATGCTCGTGCGGATCTTCGCCTCGGGAATGTTCACCGTGCCCGGATTGAGGCCCGAGACGAGCTTCTTGAGGAGCGTGAAACGCATGACCGTGCGTCCGTCGACGACGTCGCGGTGGCCCGCGGGCTTCTCCGGCTTCTCGAGATCCTCGGCCCAGCAGCCCGGGAAGCGAGGCGGCTCGAGGTACTCGAGCCCCTGAACGTCGGCCTGCGTGAGGAGCTCGTAATGCAGCGTGATCTCCTCGCCCACGTACGCCGTCGTCTTGTCCGGCGTGACCCGGAACTCGATGAGAGGCCGCGTACGGGGCGCGCCTGCGCCAGGCGGGCGGATCGAGGAAACGTCGCGCCGGCGGAAAAGCTGCGCGAGCGGGTCGTCCTCCTCGGGCTCGGGCGCTGCGCCGCCGTGACCTCGCGCGGGTCCGACGTCGAGAAGGTAGCTCGCCGCTTTCACCGACTTCTCGTCGAATCCGAACGTGACTTCGCCGATCTCGGCCGGGCCCGGGCCCTGGGGCC
Source organism: Thermoanaerobaculia bacterium (assembly GCA_035455045.1). Lineage (GTDB taxonomy): Bacteria > Acidobacteriota > Thermoanaerobaculia > UBA5066 > UBA5066 > Fen-183. Next base: position 7,398 of record DATIFW010000192.1, read on the forward strand.
GCAGGAAGTACGTGAGCGAGAGCGAGCGGCTGAAGACGCCGTTCACGAAGGACACCTGGTCCGACTTCGACGGGCCGCCCGCGAGCGTGAGGTTCTTGAGAGGAAGGCTCGCGGGGAGCCGGAGCGTGCCGCCGAGGCCCGACCCGGAGAACGTGTACGTGAGCCGCACGACGTCGTCCGCAGCGGGCCGGGCCTTGTCCACGAAAACCTGTACGGCGAGCTCGTCCGCGGAGCGCGCAACCCGCGCGGTGAGCGAGGCCGCGGCGAGGACCGCGAGAAGCGCGGCGCGCCTCACCAGTCCCTCGCGACGCGCCGCTTGCTGCGCTGCTCGGCGATCTTCTTCTTCTGCTCGTCGAGATCGGAGCGCTCGATGGCCGACAGGAGCTGGTCGGCCTTGTCGCGCGTCATCTTCGCTTTCTGCTCGAACTCCTGCTCCTGCTGCTGCTTCTTCTGTGCGTCGCTCCCCGCCTGCTGCTTGTCCTTCGCGTCCTTCCCGCCCGCCTTGTCCTTGTCTTCCTTCGGGCCCTTCTTTTCCTTCTGCTGCTCTTTCTGCTTCTGCTTTTCCTCCTCGGCGCGCCGCACGCACAGCTCGTAGTTCCAGGCCGCGTCCGAATCTCCCGGGCGGCGCTTCAGCGCCTCGCGAAAAGCGACCGCCGCGGGCTCGTATTGCTTCTCACGGTAGAGCGTCTGGCCCGTGTTGAAGGCCGCGTCGGCCGCGACGGCGCCGCGCCCTTCCTTTCGCGCCTTCTCGAGCGACGCGAGCGCCTCGCCGGGCTTTCCCGCGCGCGACTGCGCGGTGCCGAGGTTGTAGGTGCCGGTCGGGTCCTTCGGCGCCATCTCCGTTTCGCGCTGGAAATGCGCGATGGCTTCCTCGGGCTTCTTCTCTTCCAGCGCCTGCTTGCCTTTTTTTGCTTCGGAATAGGGAGAAGAGAATATTTTTCTTAGAAAGGGGAGTGGGGCTGTCGTGCCGGGGGATGCTTGTGCGTCTGGCGACGCCGGAGCAGCCGAAATGCTCGAAGAGACCGCATGGGGCGCGGCATTTCCTGACGTCCTCTCGCCGGCGCCGTTCGAAGAGGACGATTTCTCAGAAGGTGAAGAGGGAGGAGGAGCTTGCTGCTGGGGCGCGGCGGAAACGGGCACGTTCGAAGCGCTTTGCGCCGCCGCACGCGGCGCAGCCGTTGACAGCATCAGCGCCGCTGCCACCCCGAGCTCCGCGGCCCCCCTCTTCCTCCTTCCAAGAAATCTCCGAACAAATCCTGGTGTCTTGACACCTCTCGAAGCGCTTCGCCCCCGTCCGACTCCGAGCAAAAGGAGCCCCAGCGCTCCGACCGCGACGCCGAGCGGAATCTGGAAGCGCTCTTCGAGAGAGGTGACGAGCACCTCGGAGAAAGGACGGCGCGCGCCGAGGTCGATCTGCCGGGCGACGCCCTCGAGATCGGTGCGGCCCGCGGAGACGACGGTGAACGAGCCTCCCGTCTCGGCTGCGAGGCGGCGAAGGAGCTCCGGATCGGCCTTCGAAAGGACCGGCTGGCCGCTCGCGTCGTTCTTGAAGCCGCTCGTGCGCCCGGCCGCGTCGACTTCGGGCACCGGGGCTCCGCTTCCGCCCGAAGCTCCCACGAAAACGGAGTGCACGGTGATTCCTTCGGCCTTTGCGCGCGCAATCGCGGTGTCGACGCCGCCCTCGAGGTCCTCGCCGTCCGAAAAGACGACGGCGTTCCGGCCGCCCGCCGAACCGGCAGGGAAAAGGTCGGTCGCCGCCGCGAGGCCCGACGCGAGCGACGTGCCGGGCCTGGCGCCCATGCCGGGCTCCATCGCGTCGAGGAAGAGTCCGACGGCCGCCGCGTCGAGAGTGAGCGGGACGAGGGCCTGGGCCTCTCCTTCACAGGCGATCAACGCAGCGCGATCGCTTCCGAGGCGCGACAGGAGGGACTGCGCCGCCTGACGCGCGAGGACGAAACGCGACGGCGAGACGTCCGCCGCACGCATCGAGGCGGAGGTGTCGAGGATGAGCACGACGTCGGCGCCCCGCCGCTGAGCGGTCTCGGACGTCTTTCCCCAGCGCGGCCGCGCGAGCGCGCCGCCGAGGCCGAGCGCGACGAGGAGCGTGAGGAGGGCGCCCACGGCGGGGAACCCGCCCGCGGGAGCGAGACCCGCCTTCGCCGCAAGCGTGGGAGAGACGAGCGCGGCGGTCCGAGCCGTACGCCGCCGAACGGAGAGGACGAGCGCGACGACGGCCAGGGCCGCCAGGAGAAGTCCGGGAATGAGCATCGCGGGCTCGCCGAAGATCGCCGTCCACGCGCTCATCGGGGCGTCACCGGGAACAGGAAGAGAGTGGCGAATCCGGCGAGCGCGAGGCACGCGGCGGCGGGCCGGGCGGCCAGCGGGAACACCTCGCGAAAGCGCGTGTATTTCGTCGTCTGGATCTCGCTCTTCTCGAGCTTGTCGATCGTCGTGAACGTGTCGGAGAGGCCTTGCGCGTCCGTCGCGCGGAAGAAGCGGCCGCCCGTCGCGTTCGCGATGCGCTGGAGGAGCGCCTCGTCCACGTCCACGTTCGCGCGCACGCGCCGCTCCGTGACGCGCCCCGTCTCGGGGTCGCGGATGGGAATGGGGATGTCGACGGGGCCGGTGTTCGTCCCGACGCCCACGGTGTAGACGCGCACGCCGAGCGCCTTCGCGACGAGCGCGGCGGTGTCCGGGTCGATTTCGCCCGCGTTGTTCCCGCCGTCCGTCACGAGGACGACGACGCGAGATTTCGCCTTCGAGGGCTTGAGGCGCGCGAGCGCGTTTCCGAGCGCGAGGCCGATCGCGGTGCCGTCGCCCTGATCTCCGAGCTTGAGGCCCTGGAGCCGGTCGAGAACCATGCCGCGATCGGTCGTCAGAGGGCTGACGGTGCGCGAGCGGCCCGCGAACACGAGGAGGCCGACGCGGTCGCTCGAGCGCCCCTCGATGAACTTGCGCGCGCAGGATTTCGCGACGAAGAACCGGTTCTTCGGGGCGAAGTCCTCGGCGGCCATCGAGCCGGAAGCGTCGAGCGCGATGAAGATGTCGACGCCCTCCGTCCACGACTCCGTGCGCTCGAGGCCGAGGCGGGGACGCGCAAGCGCGACGACGAGGCCGGAATAGCCGACGAGCGCCAGGGCGAAGGGCAGCAAGCGGAAGCGCACGCGCCACGTCCGACGCACCCCGGCGACGTTCGCGAGCGTCGGCACGACGAGCGCGCCGTCGCCGCGCTTCTCGCGAAGGATCTTCAGGGCGATCGCGAGCGGAACCAGAGCGAGGAGGGCCAGAAGGAGCGGGTCGCGAAACGACAGGCCCGGCGGAAGGAAAGACGCGACGAAGGCGCGGATTCCCGTCACGAGGCGCGCTCCTTCGCAGCGGCGGCGCGCGCAGCCTCGGCTTTCTGCCGCGCCTCGACGTCGTGGAGGACGACGCGCGCCTTGACGAGCGCGTCCCGCGCGTCCTCGCGGGTCGCGGCGCCCTTTCCGAACTTGACGCGGTCGGCGGAGGCGAGGAGATCGGGGAACGCGGCCTCGCGCGGAAACTCGAAGCCCTTCTCGCGCAGTCGTCTCACCGTCTCGAACGTCGTCCATTCCAGGACCGGATCGCCCGTCACGCGCTCGAGGAATCGCTTCACCGCGTACGTGAGCTCGGAATAGAACGCGCGCGCGTCGTCGCCGAGGTTTTCCGCAGTCGCTGCGAGCCGCGCGAGCGCGAGGCGCAGCTCTTCCGAGGGCGAGAGCGCGGGCGCCGAGGCCGTGGCGGAGGCGGTCGTGCGCCTCCGGCGCAGGACGAGCCAGGCGACGAGCGCCGCGACGAGAGCGACCCCGGCCGCGAGCGCGATCCAGTACTTCGCAGGCCACGCGGGGATGCGGACCGGCTTGTCCGCCTTCGGAGCGAGCTGCTCGGGTTTCTGCCCGGGAGGGAGGCGCGAGGTCACCGTCAGCTCCAGATCCTGCGGGCGGACGTCGAACTTGCGGTCGGAAAAAGACTCTTCGAAGGTGTAGTGCGGGCCCGGCACGGTGATCGCGCCCGCCGCAAAGGGGAACAACGCGACCGACTGAGACCATTCGAGGAAATCCCCGGTCTTGCTCTTCGTGAGCGTCGGCGGGGCGGGGTTCTCGAACTCGAGGACCGCGCCGCCCGGAGGCCGCGCCCCCCCCGCGGGCGCGGGCGTCACGAGCGCATCGAGCGTCAGCGTCGCGCCGGCGGGAATGCGGGCGGCGTAGGTCACCACGACGCGGTCGCCGAGGGAGACGGACGTCTTGTCGGCGGTCGTGGAGAAGGAAAGAATCGACGAAGAGGAGGACGAAGATTTCTTAGAAGGTGAAGAGGAAGAGGAGGACGTCGCCGCGGCGGCAGCGGCGGTGCCGGCACTGGCGGCGCCTTGGGGCGGGGCGTCATTCGCCGTCGAGGAGGGGGTGCCGGTTTTCGCGTCGGCCTTGCCTGCGGGCGGCCCCTCTTCACCTTTCAAAGAGAAAGCGCCGAGACCCGCTGCGACCAGCAAGGTCGCGAGGCCGAGCGCAACGATGAGCGAGGGAGCAAAAAGAATTCTCTTCATCGCCCCGCCGCCTTGCGCTTCTCGCGCTCCTTGAAGAAACGCACGAGGGGCAGCTCGTAGGACGTGTCCGTCCTGAGGGGGATGGAGTCGATGCCCGAGGAGCGGAAGATCGCGGCCGGCTCGGGCAAGCTCGCGTTGCGGCGGCCCCAGGCCTCGCGGAAGACGGGGTCCGCCGTGTCGAAAACGCGCGTGGCGCCCGTCTCGGCGTCGCGCAGGCGCACGAGACCCGCGGGCGGCAGGGACTGCTCGCGCGGATCCGCGATCGGGATCGCGACGACGTCGTGGCGCTTGTTGAGCGTTCTCAGCGATTTCTCGTATCCCGCCGCGAGGAAGTCCGACACGACGAAGACGACTGCGCGCTGCTTCAAGAGCGACGAGGCGCTTCGGAGCGCGAGCGCGAGGTCGGTCGTGCGGCCGAGGGGCGCGAGCGAAAGCGCGTCGCGCGTGATCGCGAGCGCATGGTCGACGCCCTTGCGCGGCGGGTGATAGCGCTCGAGCCGGTCCGTGAAGAGGAGCGCACCGACCCGGTCGTGGTTCTTGATCGCCGCGAACGAAAGCAGCGCCGCGAGCTCGGCCATGAGCTCGCGCTTCGTGAGGTACTGCGATCCGAACCCCTGCGACGCCGAGAGGTCGAGGAGGAGGAGGACCGTGAGGTCCCGCTCCTCCACGAACTTCTTGACGTGCGGGACGCCCGTGCGGGCCGTGACGTTCCAATCGATCGTCCTCACGTCGTCCCCGGGCACGTACTCGCGCACTTCGGAGAATTCCATCCCGCGGCCGCGAAACACGGAGTGGTACTCGCCTCCCACGCCCGCCTCCACGAGACGGTTGGTCCGGATGCGGATGCGGTGGAGCTTGCGGACGATCTCGCGTGGCAGCATGGGTCGAGGGACTAGGACCCCGTCAAGGGACTTCCACTCTCTCCAGGAGTCGCTTCACGACCTGGTCGCTCGTCACGTTTTCCGCCTCCGCCTCGTAGGAGAGGAGGACGCGGTGACGCAGCACGTCCGGGGCGACGTCCTTCACGTCTTCGGGCACGACGTAGCCGCGGCCGGCGAGGAAGGCGCGTGCGCGCGCCGTGGCGAGAAGCGCGAGCGTGGCGCGCGGCGAGGCTCCGTACGAGACGAAATCGGCGAGCTCCGAGAGGCCGTACGCCTTGGGGTCGCGCGTGGCGGCGACCAGTTCCACGAGGTATCCCTTGATCCGCTCGTCCGCGTAGATGCCGCGCACGAGGACCCGAAGCTCGCGGATCGCCGCCGGCGTGAGGACGGGGCGGACGTGGGCCGAGGCCTCGGCCTCGGTCGTGTCGCCCATGCGGTCGAGGATCTGGCGTTCCTCGGTTTTCGTCGGATAGCCGACGGTGAGCTTCATGAGGAACCGATCGACCTGCGCCTCGGGAAGAGGATAAGTGCCTTCGTGCTCGATCGGGTTCTGCGTCGCGAGGACGAGAAAGGGATCAGGCAGCGCGGTCGTCGTGTCGCCGACCGTGACCTGCCGCTCCTGCATCGCCTCGAGGAGCGCGGACTGCACCTTTGCGGGCGCGCGGTTGATCTCGTCGGCGAGAACGAGGTTCGCGAACACGGGACCGCGGCGCGCGACGAACTCCTGCGTCTTCGGGTTGAAGACGAGCGTGCCGATGAGGTCGGCGGGGAGGAGGTCGGGCGTGAACTGGATCCGCGAGAAGGAAGCGTCGAGGCCGCGCGCGAGCGTCCTCACGGCGAGCGTCTTGGCGAGGCCAGGGACGCCTTCGAGAAGCAGATGGCCGTCGGCGAGAAGGCCGATCGTCAGCCGCTCCACGAGAGAGCCCTGGCCGACGATCACCTTGCGGATCTCGGTCAGGAGAGCCCCGACGAGGAGCGCCTTCTCGCGGATCTTCTCGGTCAGGGCGGCCGGGTCGAGACCCGGGGCGGCGGTCGTGAACGTCGTGGTCGTCGTCATCCTGTCCCTTCGAGGGCTTCATTTCGACGCCGAATCGGCATCGCAGAACGGCCGGAAGTCGAGTACAGCAAGCGGGATGCCGGGGCGTCCGCGGCCTGAACGCGCCAGTTCCGAGCTCGGGCAAGGATAACCCGGCCGCGCGGCCTTATGCTGGAAGGAGTGGCTTTCTCGGCGTGCGCCCGCGCGGCCTGTCTCGCTTTCGCGGTTCTCCTCCTCTCGGCTCCCGCCTCGGAGGCCGCGAAGAGGAAGAAACGCCGGACGCCGACCCCGACCCCGACCCCCGCTCCCACGGCGACGCCGACGCCGACGCCGTTTCTTCGGGCAGCGGGGTCGTGCCTGCGGTACGAGCCGGGGGCGTTCCTCGTCCTGTCGGAGGTCGGCCAGCCCGGGCGCGCCTTCCACATCGACTCGAACACCGAGATCACGGCGACGCCGAAGCGCGGCGCGAGATTGAGGGTCCTCTACGAAGACGGCCCCGACGGCCCCATCGCGCGGAAGATCATGCCGGGGCCGGCAGAAGAGAAACCGGGCAAGTAGAAGAGAAGATTTCTGCTATGCGGCCGCTGCGGTGCAGCGGCCGCGAGAAGAACGTTCTCCCGCCCCCCGGCTGTCAAGGGTCGAAGACCGCTGCGCGGCGGCCGGAGGCCGCCCTTGACAGCCCGGGGACGGGCCAGATTCATTCCAAGGGCGGCTGCGAATGCAGCCGCCGACATCAGAAATCTATCTGTTACTTTCTTAGTTCAGATGCGGCTCGAACTTGCGCTCGAGCGAGGCCTGCGGCGAGACGCCGACGACGCGCTCGACGATCTGGCCGCCCTTGAAGAGCATCAGGGTCGGGATGGACATGATCCCGTAGCGCTCGGCCACCGAGGGCACGTCGTCCACGTTCAGCTTCGCCACGGTGACCTTCTCGCCCCATTTCGACGCGAGCGACTCGACGATCGGGGCCACCTGCCGGCAGGGGCCGCACCAGACCGCCCAGAAGTCCACGAGAACGGGCTTCGCACTCTTGAGGACGGTGGATTCGAACGAACTTTCGTTCAGCTCGAGGACGTTTGCGGACATTTCCTGGATTCCTTTCTGGCGGCCCTGCGGTCGCTGCGGGACGATCTCTGCGCGCGAGGTTCGATGGTAGGGTGCCGCGTGTGAGAGCGTCAAGCGCGAGGCTTTCTCGGGCCCGCTGGGGTCAGCATTTCCTCGTAAACGTTTCGACGGTCGAAAAAATTCTCGACGCCCTGGGGGCTCGGGAGGGGGAGACCGTCGTCGAGGTGGGGCCGGGCCGCGGGGCCCTCACGCGGCCGCTCCTCGACCGGGGGGCGCGCGTCCTCGCGTTCGAAATCGACCCCGTGCTGGCGGCGCGACTTTCCCACGAGCTCGCCGAGCGGGCGCTGTTCGTGGAGACGGCGGACGTCCTCAGGGCCGATGTCGGAGCCACGCTTCAACGGATCGGTGCCCATCCGCCCGTTCCGTTCGTCGGAAACCTCCCATACGAGAGCGCCACGCCCATGCTGCGCGCGTTCGTGCGGCGGCCGGATCTCTTCTCCCGCCTCGTCGTCATGATCCAGAAGGAGGTTGCGGACCGCATCGTCGCCCAGCCGGGAGGCGACGCCTACGGCTTTCTCACGCTGGACGTCGGCGCGCACGCCGCCGCCCGTCGGCTCTTCGACGTCTCTCGTGGCGATTTTTCGCCTCCGCCGAAGGTAAAGTCCTCCGTCCTCGAGCTCCTCCCCCACGGCCCCGTGGCGGGTGCCGACGATGCGCTCCGCGTGGCTTCGGCCGGCTTCACGTCGCGGCGCAAGACGCTCGTGAACGCGCTCACGCCGCTTTGGGGCCGCGAGCGCGCGGTCTCCGCGGTCGCTCAGGCCGGTTTGCCCTCGACGGCACGGGCCGAAACGCTCGGCCTGGACGTCTTTCGCGCGCTCGCGCCGAGGCTCGGACCGCCCGGCAAGTAGCCGAAAAACGCGACACCGCCTGCTACAATTCGTCGATGTCGGTGACCGTCGGCCAGGCCGTCCTGCTCGGCATCGTGCAGGGCCTGACCGAGTTCTTGCCCGTCTCTTCGACGGCGCATCTGGCGCTCGCGCAGCGCTTCCTTCCCGGTTTCGCTCAGCCCGGGATCCTCTTCGACGTCCTGCTCCACGTCGGGACCCTCTTCGCCCTCGTCGCCTATTTTCGGTCGCGGATCGCGGCGACGCTCGCGGGGGCCTTTTCGTCGGACCTCCCCGAAAGGCGAAAAGCGTGGAAGTTGATCGGGCTCCTCGTCCTCGCGGTGGGCCTCACGGGGGTCCTGACGCTGCCGCTGAAGCGCTTCGCGATCGAGGGGATGACCGAGTTTCGCCGTATGGGCGCGGCGCTCCTGGGCATGGCCGCGCTTCTCGTCGTCGCGCAGCGGGTCGGCGCCGCACGCGGTGAACGCGGTCGCACGCTCGAGGAGATGCGCCCGCGAGACGCCGCGCTCGTGGGAGCGTGCCAGTCGGTTTCGGCGATCCTGCACGGCTTCTCGCGCTCCGGGAACACGATCTCCGTCGGTCTCTTCGCGGGCCTTTCCCGCCGCGCTGCGGCCGAGTTCTCGTTCCTCCTCTCGATCCCGACGATCCTCGCGGCCGCGGCCGTCGAGAACCTCCACGCGTACCGGCACAAGACGGGCCCTCTGGTCGACGGAGGCTCCCTCCCTGCATACCTCGTCGGCATGCTGGTGGCGGCCGTCGTCGGCTATTTCGCGATCTCCACCCTCCTCCGGGTGGTCGTTTCGATGCGCTTGTGGCCTTTCATCGTCTACTGCGCCGTTCTCGGTCTCTTGCTCGTCCTCTTCGCCGAGCGGATCTCTTCCGGATTCGCCGGCGAACTGAAGGTCCTTTCGTAGTGGCGACCGCTCCCAGGACCGCATCTCCTCCGTCAGCGCTCGCGCGGCGACGCGACGAGTTTCTCGGAATCGTCCTCGTCGCCGCAGGCCTTCTTCTCCTCGCGGCGCTCGTCTCGTATCACCCGAACGATCCCTCGCTTTTCTCGGCCGTGAACGACCAGGGGCTGCGGCCGCGCAACTGGGCGGGTCGCTTCGGCGCGACGTTCGCGGACGGCAGCCTCCAGTTCTTCGGTCTCGCCGCGCTCGTCGCGCCGCTGGCGCTCCTCGTTCTCGGCTGGCGGCGCTTTCTGTCGAGGCAGGTCGGTGCGTGGGGCACGAAGTGCGTCGGCATCGCGCTCGTCGTGCTCACGCTCGCGCCGCTCGCGCACCTCGCGTTCGGGCGCCCGAGCGCCTTCGGGGGCGGGCTCGACGCGGGCGGCTTCGTGGGCGACCTCCTCGGCTCGTTCGCGGTCTCGGCGCTCAACCCGCCGGGCGCGGCGATCCTCCTGTCCGCCGGCCTTCTCATCGGCCTGCTCCTCGCGACCTCGTTCTCTCTCGGCGACGGCCTCTCGGGCACGACGCTGCGGCTCTCGGGGTGGTGGCGCGGGTTCCTCCTCGAGCGCCGGCGCCGCCGCGAGCTGGTCCTGAAGGAGAAACAGCGGCGGGAGGTCGTGAAGAAGCACCTCGAGCGCGCGAAGGAAGATGCCTCCCGCCCCGCGCCGGAAGGGCCGTCGGAGCCCGAGGGCGATATCGTCTACATCCCCTCCGTCGCCACGCTCCGCGTCAAGGAAAAGGCCGGCGCGGGACGTTTCTCGATCCGGAAGGCGGGCGGCTCCGGAGACGAGCCCCCGAGGCCCGTGGCGCGGCCGGCCCGGCTGGAGAAGAAGGCCGATCTACCGCAGAGGATCCTGCCGTTCCCGGCCCCCCGCGACGCGTCCGGGTGGGTGTTTCCACCCGCGAAGCTGCTGCGCGCCGCTCCGAAGAGGGATCGCGAAAGCGACCGCGAGGAGTTCCGGCAGACGATGGAGCTGATCGCGGCGAAGGGCCTCGAATTCGGGGTGGAGGGCGCGGTGGACGCCTACACGCCGGGCCCGGTCGTCACCACGTACGAGTTCAAACCGTCCGCAGGGGTGAAGGTCTCCCAGGTCGCGTCCCTCGAGAACGACCTCGCTCTCGCGCTGGCGGCCGAGAAGGTCCGTATCGAGCGCATGCCCGGCCGCGCCGCGATCGGAATCGAGGTTCCGAACCGCAGCCGCGACCTCATCGCTCTGCGCGAGGTCATCGAAAGCGAGAGGTTCCGGCGCTCGCCGTCGCTCCTCACGATCGCACTCGGCATCGACGTGCACGGCGAGCCGGTCGTCGCGGACCTCGCGCGGATGCCGCACCTCCTCGTCGCCGGACAGACGGGCGCCGGCAAGAGCGTGGGCGTGTCGGGCATGATCACGTCCATCCTCTTCAAGGCGCGTCCGGACGAGGTCAAGTTCATCTTCGTCGACCCGAAGATGAACGACATGAAGGACTACGAGGACCTCCCACACCTCCTCGTCCCGGTCATCACGGATCCCAAGAAGGCCGCGAACGCGCTCACGTGGGCCGTGGACGAGATGGAGGGCCGCTACAAGCTCCTGTCGGAATGGCCGGGCGTGCGCAACATCGAGCAGTACAACGCCGCCATCCGCGACCCGCGCTCCGTCGCCGAGGTGAGGGAGAAGCTCGGGGAGCGACTGAAGGCCGACGAGACCGGCGCGATCTCCCCGATGCCGTACATCGTGATCGTCATCGACGAGCTCGCCGATCTCATGCTGGTGGCGAAGAACGACGTGGAGGAGTCGATCACCCGGCTGGCCCAGATGGCGCGCGCCGCCGGAATCCATCTGCTCATCGCCACCCAGCGCCCGAGCGTCGACGTCATCACCGGCGTCATCAAGGCGAACTTCCCCACCCGCATCGCCTTCCAGGTCGCGAGCAAGCACGACTCGCGCACCATCCTCGACGCCAACGGCGCCGAGCACCTCCTGGGTCGGGGCGACATGCTCTACATGTCTCCTGGGGCGGGCGGCATCAGCCGGGTCCACGGCGCCTAC
>DATIFW010000193.1:0-4127 GCA_035455045.1 Thermoanaerobaculia bacterium
ATGCCTCCGCCGCCCTATGCGCTCGTCGACAACGAGGAGACGTGGCTCACGGAGACGGACCTCGTCTTCATCGACCCCGTCGGGACCGGCTACAGCCGCGCCGCCAAGCCCGAGCTCGGAAAGAAGTTCTGGAGCGTGGAGGGAGACATCGCCTCCGTCGGCGAGTTCATCCGCCTCTATCTCGCGCGAAACGAACGCTGGTCCTCGCCGCTTTTCCTCGTGGGGGAGAGCTACGGCACGACGCGGGCCGCCGGTCTCTCGGGCGCCCTCGTCGAGAAGGGCATCGCCTTCAACGGCATTCTCCTCGTGTCGTCCATCCTGAATTTTCAGACCGCCCAGTTCACGAAGGGCAACGACCTCCCCTACCCGCTCTACCTCCCCACGTACACGGCGACGGCCTGGTACCACAAGAAGCTCCCCGCCGACCTGCAGGGCAAGCCCCTTCGCGCCGTCCTCGACGAGGTCGAGAAGTTCGCCGCGGCCGACTACCCCATCGCGCTCGCGAAGGGGGACGCGTTGGCGCCTGCGGAGCGCAAGGCGCTCCTCGAACGTCTCGCGCGGTACACCGGCCTCGATCCGGTCTGGCTGGACCGGGCCGACCTGCGCGTCGAAATCCAGCGCTTCTGTAAGGAGCTGCTCCGGAGCGAACGGCGCACCGTGGGCCGGCTCGACACGCGCTTTCTGGGAATCGATCAGAGCGGCGTCTCGGAACGACCGGAATTCGACCCGAGCCTGACGGCGATTCGCCCCCCGTACACGGCGATGTTCAACCAGTACGTGCGCTCCGCGCTCGGCTACAAGTCGGACGCGACGTATCACATCCTCGGCGGGGGCATCGGGCCGTGGGATTGGGGTGTGCGGAACGGCTTTGCCGACACGAGCGAGTCCCTGCGTCAGGCCTTCGCGAAGAACCCCGACATGAAGCTCTTCGTCGCGTCGGGCCACTTCGACCTCGCCACGCCGTACTTCGCGACGCAGTACACGCTTCAACACATGGGCCTCGACCCGAGCCAGCGCGCGCGGATCACCGCGCACGAGTACGAGGCCGGCCACATGATGTACATCCACGCCGGCGAGCTCGCGAAGCTCAAAAAGGACGTGAGCGCATTCCTGAAGACGGCGTTACCCGGCCCGTAATAGAAACGCCAGAGAGAGAAAGAGGAGAGAGAAGACGAAGATTTCTTAGAAGGCGCGTGATAGGCGCTCGCATGCCGACCTCGGCGCGCCGCGCCGGTGGCCGCCGCCCCTTCTACTTTCTAAGCAACCTCCCTCTTCGTCCCTCTCCCCTCTTCGTCTTCGTCCTTCTTCTCGTTCTCTCTTCGTCTCTCAGCGCAGGGCGCGCACGAGCTGGCGGACCATGACCGCGTCGCTGAAGTACTCGAGGTGGGCGAGGAGGGGCAGCACGGCGTCCCGGTCCGGCAGGTTGCGAATCCTCCGCTCCCGATAGAGCGGCTGACTCGAATCGTCGTAGGACACGAGACGTCCCGAGATCGGATCCCGGCGCGAGAAGACGTTGATCCAGGGGAACGGCCGGAAGCCGTAGTCGCTGATCAGCGGCTGAAGGGCGGCGACGAGGGCCTCGCGCGCGTCGGTCGTCCGCCTCGCCTGGGACGCGAAGAGGAACGCCGTCTTCTCGAGCGGCGATCCGAACGTGAGGAAGAGCCGTGTTCGCTCCGAGACGTCCCGCTTTTCGGCCGAGACCACGTCGTCGACGAGAAGCGCGTTCAGCGCGTCGTATGCGACGACCGACCCGAGCGAGTGTGCGACGACGGCGACTCCGTCATACGCCCGCTTCCGGCTTCCCGGATCTTCCGTCGCCTCGTAAAGCGCCGCGGCCGTCTTGCGGGCTATTTCCTTGATCCGCTGCCTGACCTCGTTGAACCGGTCCAGCTTGTAGGACGTGACGTAGGCGGCGACGTCTCCAAGGTACTGGACGAAGAGGCGCCTCACGGCGGCCGAGGCCAGGAGGAGTGCGACGAGCGGGAGCATCCAGTGCTTCGCGAGCCAGGGACACGATAGCGCGTCCCGCAGCCACGGCGCCGGACCGAAGCCGGAGACGAGGACGGCGACGGCGAATCCCGCGAGGAGAGTTGACGAGAGCCACACGAGGAAGAGAGCCTGAAGGACTGCGCCGAGGGCGTGCCAGAGTCCGTCCAGGCGCACCCGCGCCGTCCGCCTCTTCACCCACCCCGCTCCGGCCAGCACGAGCAACAGGGCAAGCGTGGCGAGGCTGAACGCCGCGAGAATCGCCAGGAGCGCGGGTTCGCCTTCCGTGAGGTGCGCCTTCAGCGAATCGGACACGAACCCCGGCTGAAGCCCGTTCAGCGCCGCGAGCGCGAGAAGCGCGCCGTTCATCGCGACGAGCGTGAGGAGAACGCCGAAGGAGCTTCCGAGGGCGATCACGGACGAGAACGGCGGCCAGATCGTGCTGGCCCGCCCGAAGGAGTAGCGCAGGGCGCCACCCAGATTCCGGACCCCGTTGAGGACGGCGCCGAAGAGGAACGCGGTGACGTCGCGCAGCGTGACCTGCCCTTCCGTGATCGGCGCCCAGTACGCCTCGTAGACGTGGACCTCGCGCTCGCCTCCGCCAGGGAGCGGCAGAAAAAGCTCGAGCCTCTGGTACGTTTCGTCCCCGATCTTCACCGTCCTGGCGACGGGGTTTCTCGTGTCCCCGCCCGTCTCGCGCAGCAGGCCCTGCGCGACCTGGTCGAGGCCTTGAAAACGTACCTGCTGGCCCATGCCATGGACCACGAGGACGGCCCTCGCCGGCTGCTGAGCTTCGCCCCGGACCTCTCGCGCGGCTGGGACCGCCTCCGTCACCGCGCCTCTGCGCACCCTCCCCATCGCGAGGGGCTCGAGAACCTCGTGCTCGACCCTCGTCGGCTTCCGGAGCTCCCGCGCCCCCTCCGCGAATCTCTGCCAGATATCCGTGGGGCAATCCTATCCGGGAACCGATCGAGCGCGCACGGGTCCAAGGCCTCGAAAGGAGCTTCCGATGCGCCACCAGATTCTCACCGCCCTCCTCCTCGCGGCCGGGGTCGCGAACGCTTCCTCCCCGTCCGGTTTCGGCGTCGAGGTCCTCGTGGACGGCCGCGAGCGTCCCGAGTACGTCGCGCGGGGAACCGTCTACGTGGAGGCGCTGCGCGGCCGGGATTACGCCGTTCGTCTTTCGAACCCGACCGGTACGCGCGTCGCCGTGGCGCTCTCGGTGGACGGGCTGAACACGATCGACTCGCGCCGCACCACGGCCCGGGACGCGCGCAAGTGGGTCCTCGCACCTTACGAGACCGTGATCATTCCGGGCTGGCAGGTCTCGAACGCGTCGTCGCGCAAGTTCTTCTTCACGGGCGAGCGCGGCTCCTACGGGGCAGCCCTCGGAAAGACACAGGACCTCGGCGTCATCGAGGCCGTCTTCTTCCGCGAAAGACTTCCCTACCGCGTCCAAAGGTGGTGGAAAGAGGGAAAGAGCCAAGAAAGAATTTCTTCGAGTGAAAGAGGCAGAGAAGGCGCAGCGGGCGAAGACCAACGCCGGAGCGAAGGCAAGGACGAAGAGAGAATTTCTTCGAATGAAGAGATTGGCGCTCCGCTCGCGGCGCCGCCGCTCACCTTGGCCGAGGCGAGTCCACGCGACCCTTCGAAGAAACGGTTCTCTTCGGACGGCGCCGCTGGAGAAGGCCAGCTCGCGCAGAACGAGCCTTCCGGCATTGCACGGGACCATTCGCAGAAATCTCTTCTCTCGTCTCCTTCTCCCTCTTCGAAGCTGTCCGACGAGTACGCCGCGACCGGCATGGGGCGGCACACGCAATTCGGCGTGACGCGCGTCGACCTCGAGCTCGAAACGGAGCCCGCCGCCGTCGTGAGGCTGCGCTACGAATTCCGGCCGCAGCTCATCGCTCTGGGCGTCCTGCCGCGCGACCCGGATCCGTCGCGAATCGCGCGCCGCGAGCACGCGCGCGGCTTCGAGGAGTTCTGCCCGGAGGTGAAGTAGTCACGAGCGCGTCTCGTTCAGTCTCGCGAGCGCCCGGTCCGCCGCCAGGAGTCCGGGCGCTTTGCCCTGGAAGACGCGGCCGGCGCCACCGCCCTTTCCCCCGAGGAGCGAAGCGATCTCGCGCCCCAGCGCCTGCGCG
>DATIFW010000194.1:0-13014 GCA_035455045.1 Thermoanaerobaculia bacterium
GCGCGTGGGTGCTCGTCGCGAAAGCGCGGGCGCTCGTGATGGCGGGAGCGCTCGCGGCGCTCTACGGGTACCTCTTCGTCCTCCTTCGCCTCGAGGACTATGCGCTCCTCCTCGGCTCCGTCGCGCTCTTCGCCCTCCTGGCCACCCTGATGCTCGCAACGCGCCGCGTGGACTGGTGGACCGTGGGCGGTCCGGCGCGCCCGCCCCGCAGCTTCTCGTCTCCGAGACCGGCGACGTCGCCATGAGGAGGCACGACGACGCGTTCGCCGCCGCCACCGGGGCGCCGCTGTTTCGCGTCGCGTTCTATGCTCTGCCCGTGTCCGGGCCCGCGCTTCCCCACTTCGACGCGGTTCCGCTCTTCCGCTGCCTCAACGCGGACGAGCGGAAGCTCCTCGGCCCCGTGTGCCGGGCCGTCGCTTACGAGAAGGGCGAGGAGGTCTTCCGCGAAGGGGACGAGGCCACGGATCTGTGCTTCGTCGCGATCGGCCGCGTGAAGATCGTCAAGGCGGGCCCTGACCGGGACGTGATTCTCGGCCTCTTCGGCGCGGGTGAGCCCATTGGCGCCGTCGCGCTCTTCGAAGGCAAGCGCTTCCCCGCTTCTGCCGTCGCGCTCGAGCCCTCGACGATCCTGCGTGTGCCCGAGCGGGATTTCTTCGCGACGATCGACGCGCACCCCGAGATGACCCGCCGCCTTCTGCAGGGCCTCATGCTCAGGCAGTTCGAGATCTCGCGCCGCCTCGCGGACCTGACCGGCCCGGTCGAGAGGAGGATCGCGCGGCTCTTCCTCATGCTCGCGCGACGCGTCGGGCGGCGCGAGGGCACGGGCGCGACGATCCCGCTCGCGCTTTCCCGCCAGGAGATCGCGGACATGACCGCGACGACCGTGGAGACGGCCATCCGCGTCATGAGCCGCTGGGGGAAGGAAAACGTCGTGCTCACCCAACCCGACGGTTTCGCGATCCCGGACCTGGGGGCGCTCGAGGCTCTGACCGCGGACTAATTCAGCGCTCTCCGAGCCGCCGAAGCGCGTCGGGTGCGATGCGCGACGGATCCCAGGGCGGCTCCCACACGAGCTCCGTCGAGACCGACGTGACGCCCTCGAGAGCGGAGACCGCCCGGAAGATCCCGTACGCGAGGATCTCCGTCACCGGGCAGCCCTGGGTCGTCGCGGTGAACGTCACGTGCACGGCGCCCTCGGGCGTGATCGAGACGCCGTAGACGAGGCCCAGATCCACGACCGAGAGCCCGAGCTCCGGGTCGATGACGGGCTCGAGTGCGCCCAGGACGTCGGTCTCAGTGGGCAGAGGCATATCGGGCTCCTGGGGATGCGGCGAAGGCGCGCGGTCTCGTCAGGTGCGAAACGACGAGGGCGACGTGCACGGTGAAGGGGAGGAGGGAGATTGCGAGGAAAGTCGCCGCTACGCGGAGCTCGCTCACGCGGCCGCGGAAGAGCGCGACGGCCAGCCCGACCGTCGCGATCCGGAAAAGGACGAAGCCGGCCATCTGGAGGCGCTCGGAGGACAGGTCCGCGAGCTTCGGAAGCGGCCCGAGCCCGGCGCGGCGCGCGTAGACGGCCTGCCACACGAGGAACGGGAGGATCTTCGAGAGGATGCCCACGACGGTCTGGAGGACCCAGCCGCCCAGCAGGAGGAAGCCGTACACCCACGGCAGGCGGAGGGAGAGGAGGGTTCCTTTCCCGACGCCGAGCGCGATGAGAAGGCCGACGACTCCCGCCGCGAACAGATCCGCGTATGCCGAAAGCGCGTAGCGGAATCCGGCGTCGATCCGGCCCCGCCGGCGTCTACGGAGGAGGTCGCGGAGGAGAGACACCTGAAGGAGGAAGGCGGCCGCCGGGAGCGCCGCAAAAGGCGCGGACGGCCAGCCGAGCCACAGCGCGGCCGCGAGCAGCACGGCGCCGCCGAAGAGGAGCAGCAGCGCCGCGCTCTGCCGCCGCGGATCCGGAGCGGGCGCGAGGAGGAACATCGGAAGGAGCTTCGACGAGACGCCCCAGATCGCGGCGGTGAACGTCGTGAGGAGACCCAGGTTCAGGTGCGCCGCGAGGTGGTTCAGCGGCGCTCCCGGCAGGAACGCGTGCCGGCGGTCGAGGCCGATCAGGAGGCCCGCCGTCATGGTCAGCGCGAGGCCTGAATACGCGAGAACGAAGGCGAGCCGCACCGGTCCCGACGGGGCCTTCACGAGCACCGGCAGAACCGCGAAAAAGAAGAGGATGACCGCGAGCGTCACGGCGGCGGCAGAAAGGACGAGCCCGTTCCAGCGCAGCACCGCGAAGTGGAAGACCATCCCCAGAGTGCCCGCGAAATAGCAGACGGCCGCGGCGCGCACGAAGAGTGTCCGTGTCACGGTCACCCCCGCGACGACGGGCAGGAGCTGCACGGAGGCTCCGAGAAAGACCGCGAGGAGGAATCCCAGCGTTACGGTGTGGACGAGGGCCAGGATTTCCTGCTGGTACGTCCAATCCGCCATCTTCACCGCGAGGAACGGCGCGGCGAACGCGGCGGCGAGAAGGAGCACGACTGCGGGGAGAAAGAAAGCCATCGGGAGCGAGGGCCTGGGCGCCTCGGAGAGGAACGCCGGCCCGGGCCCCGAGGGATTAGCGGCGGATGCGGATTTCATGGCCGTCCGCGAGCTCGCGCAGCGAGACCTCGACGCCGCGCTCCAGGAGGAGCGGAAGAAGGTGGACGGGGCGGCGCTCGGTCAGGACGACGAGCTCGCCTCCCTCGGGCAGCGCTTCCACGGCCTCGAGTGTTCGGACGAGAGGCTCGGGGGGCGGAAGGCCCCTGAGATCGAGGACTTCCTTCAAGGCTCGTCGGCCGTCTTCTGACGATGGAACGTCACGCGGAAACCTTCCGCACCGAGATTCTCCGACTCGCTCACAAAGCCGAGCTTCGCGAGGACGCCGAAAAGGGGAACTGGCTCGAAAGGCGCCTGCACGACGAGCCGTCCGCCCGGGTGGATCACGCGAGCCGCCGTCAGGATCTTCGTGAGCGGCTCTTCGCCGCGGGCCAGATCCGGCCGCACATCGAGGAGGACGTCGGGGGGAGGGGAATCGGCCATGGCGAGGAATCTGCGCCCCGGGTGCCGGGTCCGCCATGACCGCCGTCATGCCGGTTGCGAGAGATCCGTCCTCCGCCCTTCGACCCTCAGTGCTTGTGCTCGGCCGCGGGCGCTCCTGGGCCGTGGGCGGCCGGCGTGGTGGCGTCGAGGTGCAGGCGCTCGACGTAGTGCGTGAACTCCACGTAGGCCTCGACGAACTCCCGCCCGGCCGCCACGCTCGTCTCGGAGCGCTTCTTCGCCGCCGCGGCGCGCGTGAACCGCTCGCGGACCCCTTCGTCGACGTGGTGCGCGATGCCCTTCAAGAGCTTGTCGGCGTTGCCGCTGAGCAGCGCCTCGTCGGCGAGGGCGACCGCCGGGTCGACGGGCGTGCCGGCGGGGAGAATGCCGGTATAGGGCGCTCCCTCTCCCGCCCTGTGGACCCGCACGAGGTTCTCGAAGAAGTATTGCTCCGCCAGCGCCCGGGCTTCCGGCCCCTTCCCGCGTACCGCGAGGGCACGCGCGAAAGCTGCCTTGATCTCGGCTTCCGCTTCGGGCCTGACCCACTTGAGGACGGGCGTGACGTCTCCCTTCTCGAGAGCGGCCTTCGCGTCGGCGACGACCGGGCCATCAGCCGTGTCGCAATGGGCCAGGGCGACGCGCGGAGAAAGGACGACGATCAGAACGAACACGAGGGCGAGGACGGAGACGTGGACGAGCATCTTCATGGAACTTACCTCTCTCTGGTCTTTCCTGTTTCATGGATATCCGGAAATCTACAGATCCGCTCTTCCGAGCCTTCGCGCGGCGAGGAGCGCCGGGACGACCAGCCAGAAGAGCAACGAAGCCGCGAGCAGGATTCCGGCGCCGGCGGGGCCCTTCGTGAATCTGAGGAGCGCGAGGGAGGCCGCGCCGAACGCGCCGCTTCCCTCGATGCCGAGGAGCGTGCCGGTCCGGACCGCGTCCGCGGGATTCACGAGTACCGAGACGATGAGGACCCGCGACGCGGGCCCCGACGGGAGCAGGGAGGCCACGCCGAGGGCTGCCACGTCGAACAGGACGACCGTGCCGAACCACACGACGAGCGCGATCGCGAGGGCACGCGTTCGCCGGCCCACGGCTCCTGCGGAGATGAGCGCCGCGAGCCCGAGGAAGACGCCCGTGAGGACGAACGAGCCGAGAACGAGAAGGCCGAAGCCCGGAAGGCCCGAGCCCCCGGCCCGGGAGAAGATGACGAGGCCTGCCGCGCCGAACCCGAGCGCCTGCGCGGCGGAGAGCGCGACGAACAGGCCGGCCGTCTTGCCGAGGAGGATCGCGCGCCGGGAGACGGGCTGCGAGAAGAGAAGCTCCGCCGCGCCGCGCTCGGGCGCGAGCGACAGGACGCCGATGAGAAGAGCGGTCACCGGCACGAGGAGCAGAACCAGCTCGACGAGCGACGCCGCCGTGCGCGCGAAATCCTGCACGCCGTGTCCTCCCGAAAGCACGTAGCCCGAGGAGGCGACGGCGAGCGCGAGCACCGCGAAGACGGCCGCGAAGATCTGCGTCCAGCGCGAGCGCACCGCGAGGAGCAGCTCCTGCCGTGCGCAGAGGAAGAACGGGCCGGGCGCGCTCATCGGCCGCCGTCCGGGACGCCGTTCGGGCCGAAGACGTGCCGCACCGCGATCGGTGCTCCCCCGGCGGCATCGGGATCCGCGTCGCGCGACGCGGCGTCCACGTGGGCGACGAAGCCGGAGCCCATCGGCGTCTGGAGGCCGGGCTTCTTCGTGTAGACCGCCGCCGCCGCGCGCACCCAGGCCTTCGTGCCGTGGTCGGCCACGTACGCGATCTGGCCCTTCGCCGGTGCCCCGCCCGACTTCAGGAACGTGGCGAGACAGCCGATGTCGTCGAAAAAGAGCGGCTCCTCGGATGGGGCCACGAGCTGTGCGGCGAAGCGCGCGTCGGAAACAGCCATCCGGCACCAGCTGCAGCTCTCGTTCTTCGTGTCGAGCGCGGCGGGCGCGGCAGGGCCGCGCGAGCAGGCCGCGGCGAGGACGAGGGCGAGACCGGCGAGCGCCGGGCGAACGTTCACGCAGGATCTCCCACGAGCTCGCGGTAGAGAGTCTCGAGCGGGCTCGTCGCGGCCTGTGCGAGCGGGAAGCCGTGGGCGAGAAGCCAGGCGTCGAGCTCAGGGCGCGTCAGGAGGGCGACGAGCCTTCCTTCCACGAGGACGCCGACGCGGTCCGCGAGCCGCTCGACGTCCCCGAGCTGATGCGTCGTGAACAGAACGGTCTTCCCCTCGCGGCGGCGTGCGACGGCCAGGCCGTAGAACGCGCAGAGGCCGTCGGGGTCCAGGGCGGCCGTGGGCTCGTCGAGGAGGAGCACGGGCGTGTCGGGCAGCGCGGCGACCGCGAGGCCGAGCCGCTGCGTCATGCCGCCGGAGTACGTCCCGACGGCGCGACCCGAGGCTCCGTTCAACGAAGCCATCTTCAGCGCCTCGTCCACGCGGCCGGCGGCCACGCCGCGGAGCGCACGGTAGAAGTCCAGGACCTCGCGCCCGGTCAGGGAATCGGGAAAAGTGACTTTCTGGGGGAGAAAGGAAAGCGTACGGCGCGCGGCAGGCTCGGTCGCGGGCCGGCGCGGCTCGCCCACGGTGACGGCGCCGCCCGTCGGATGGATCAGGCCGGCGGCCGCCTTCAAGGAGGTCGTCTTTCCCGAGCCGTTCGGCCCCAGGAGCGCCACGATCTCGCCGGGCTCGATCGCGAGAGTCAGGTCCGAGACGGCACGCTGCGCGCCGAAGCTCTTCGCGAACGACTCGAAGCGGATCACGAGCGCCTCCGTCCCGAAAGAAGAATGCCGCCTCCGGCGAGCAGCGAGAGGCCCGACATCGCGAGCGCGAGCGCCCCCTCGGAGAAAGGCGGTCTGTCCTGACGCGGAACACGCGGGAGCGCGGGGGGATGCGCGAGCGGCATGCGGTCGAAGACCTCGACCTGTCTCAAGACCGGAAAGCCGCGCTCGGCGGCTCCGAGGGCCCGCGCTGCGAGGCTGCGGGAAAAGAGGTCGGCGGCCGTGAGGTTGCCGCGCAGGTGGTCGAAAACGCTCGACAGCGGGAACGGGCGATCCGAGCGGCCGTCGCCGTCGAGATCCGGCTCGTCGTTGTCCGACCAGTAGTTCCCGTCGAAAACGGTGTCCGTGCGATGCCCCACGAGAGCGAGCGGCGTCAGGTTTCCCACGAACGAATTGCCCTCGAAGCGGTTCTCGCCGCAGGAGTCGTAGAGGACGATCGCGGCGTCGGAGAGGGCGACGACATTTCCGCGGAAGACGTTGCGGTAGGAGCCTTCGAGAAAGATGCCACGCGCGTTGTCCGCGACGAGGTTGTCCTCCGCGAGGACGTCGTCGCAGGCTTTGAAGAGGAGCCCCACCGACGCGAAGCCGCGGTTCCTCAGGAACCGGTTCCGTCGGAAGACGATGCGCTTGCTGTACATGAGCGCCGTGCCAGCCGCGCCGTTCTCGAACGTGTTTTCCTCGAACGCGTTGTCGTCCGAGAACATGTAGTGGAGGCCGTACCTCAGGTCGCGGGCCACGTTGCGCAGGATCGTCCCGCCCGAGGAGGACTGGATGTAGAAGCCGTCGCGCACGTCCTCGATCACGTTGTCTTCGAACGTGAAGCCCTTCGTGTCCCAGACGTGGAGGCCGGAGCCCTTCTCGCCCGGGTCCTTCCCGTGAATGCCGCGGATCCGGCAGCGCTCCACGCGCGCGCCGTCCGCCTGCCGGAGGTAGATGCCGAAGAGCGCGTCCCGGATGCGGCAGTCGCGCACGACGACGTTCGAGGCGGCGATGTGGACGCCCGAGGAGTCCTTCCCGAGGTCCCCGCCCTTCACGCCGTCGATGTCGAAGCCCTCGAGAAGTCCGCCGTTCGCGCGCACGCGCACGACACTGCCCTTCCCGGAGCCGACGAGCCGCGGCCGCCCCCGGCCCACGAGACGAACGGGGCGGTCGAGGACGAGATCACCCGCATACGTCCCCGGCCCGACGAAGACGGTCTCTCCCGGCGCCGCGCGGTCCACCTGCGCCTGCAACGGGGACGCCTCCCCCGCAGGCGGCCGCCCCTCGAGCCCCCCCGGCGTCACCGGCGCCATGTCGCCGGTGATCTGCAGGAGGAGAAGGAAGGGCAGCGCGACCATGATCAGCCGGCGGCGCGCGCGGGCGTGCGCCTGCTCTCGCGCCAGGCAAGCGCCATCGCGACGACGAGGACGACTGCCACGAGGCCGAGGGCGTACGACCCGACTCCCGGATATGAATAGACCTCGAAGTTCGCGAGCTTCTTGTAGCCGAACATCGGGGGCATGAACGGCGCGATTTTGACGGCGGCGGTCGGCGCGAGGTTGTGGCCGTAGGTCCAGAGCTTGAATCCGAACGACCAGAGCGAGAACGCGCCGAAGTAGAGATAGAGCACGACGTTGTCCACGAGGTGAGACATCTTTCCGAGAACCGCGGTCCGCAGCATGAGAAGTCCCACGATGCCCACGACGAACGGGATCCACTTGAATTCCGTGAAGTCGGCCGTGGTGAGGTCGCGCATCCCGATGTAGTGGTTCAGGACGTTGATCTCCTTGATGTCCTGACCGCCGTTCCCCCCGTCCAGCCTCCAGCTGTAGATCTGCATCCTCAGGCCGTCCCGGTACTGGGGTGCGAACATCGTCAGGGTCCAAAGGGGGAACAGGTACGAGGGCACGAGCAGGAGAACGGCCACGACGAGGAGGCCGCGCGGCCCCAGATCGAGCGGGAGCTCGAGGAATCGGTTGCTCTTTTCGAAGATGGGTTTCATGTTGATCGATCCGGGGAGAGCCGCACCGAGCGCCCCTCCCCGGACCCCACCCCTAGCTCTTACCTTTGACGATGAGGTAGCCCTGCATCTCCTGGTGGAGCGCGGAGCAGAAGTTCGTGCAGTAGTACGGGAAGACACCGGGCTTGTCGGCCTTGAACGTGACGACCTTCGTCTCGCCCGGATCCACGACGATGTTGATGTTGTAGTCGAGGAGGCCGAAGCCGTGCAGCTCGTCGGTCGTCTGCTCGATGTTCGTCATCGCGACCTTCACGGTGTCGCCCTGGTTCACCTCGATCGCCGCCGGCGTGATCGTGGACCGCACGAGGACGACCTTCGCCGTCACGTTCGCGCCCTGGCGCGTGACCCCCGCGTCCTTCACGTCCCAGACGGCGAGCGGGTGCTTGTTCTCTTCCTTCGGGTAGACCTCGATCGGGTGCAGCGTCTTCGCCGAGACGATCTGCGCGTAGTGCGGCTCCGGCTCGGTGAAGGCGTCGTAGATGAGCTTCATCTTCTCCTCGGAGATGTCGACGAGCTGCGAGGACTCGGGCTGCGACGGCCCGACCGAGAGGTGCCGGCCGTGCGAGAGCTTGTTGAGGCCGACGAGGTACTTGCCCTTCGGCGTGCAGGTGTCCCCCTCGGCGGCCGCGAGGTGGCCGATGTTGTAGGACATCGGCACCTTGTCGACGACTTCCCACGTGCCGAGTTTCCACTTCGCGATCGCGCTGTCGAGGAAGAGCGAGGTGTACGCGAAGCCGTCGGGGCCGAACTGCGTGTGCAGGGGCCCGAGTCCCACCGGCACCTCGGCGTCCTTGATCGACTCGTACTTCAGGACGGGGATCCCGTCCTCGTCGCCCGTGAAGTCCTTGTTCCGGATCGCGGTCTGGACCTTCTCCCAGTTGAAGACGGTCGTGACGCCCTGGAGCTTGCCGGAGCCGACGATGTACTTGCCGTCGGGCGAGACGTCCACGCCGTGCGGCGACTTGCCGCAGGGCAGGAGGTAGAAGATGCCCGTCACCTTCTTCGGGTCGAGGACCTTCACGCCGCCGATCACATCACCCTTGCCCTCGGCGATCGCTTTCTCGGCCGCACGCCAGTCCACGGCCGCGATGTAGTCGCGGTCGCGCTGCGAGGCCGTCACCTCGAGCTTGCCGGTCGCGCGCTCGGAGTTGTAGCAGGTCCAGAACATCCAGCCGTCGGAGACTTTCTTGCCCGCGTCGCCGAGATCCCAATCGAACGGCGGCGTCAGGATCTCGAAGCCCTGCGACATCGCGCCCGTCTTCGGGTCGATTTTCACGGCGGCGATGACGCCCTTGTAGTCGCTCGCGTACTTGTCGATCGGAACCGCCCTTCCCTTCGGGATCGGGATCGAGAAGCGCGACGCCAACATCGAGTACTCGGTGTTCGGCGTGACGAACGCCGAGCCGTGGTTCCCCGAGATGTTCGGCATCGGCCCGAAGATCTGCTTCGTCTTGAAGTCCTTGAGGTCGACGCGGGCCACGCGGCCGTTCATCTCGTTCACGAAGAGCCAGCGCCCGTCGTAGTCGCCGTTCGTCTCCGAGAGCGCCGGATGGTGCACGTCGCCCCACGTCAGACCGCCGAGCATCGCCTTCGACTCGTCGTCGAACCCGTAGCCGGTGGCGGAGTAAGGCGCATAGACGGGGATCGTCGAGAGATGCCGCATGGACGGGATGCCGTAGACGTAGACCTGCCCCGAGTGCCCGCCGGAGGCGAACATGTAGAAGTCGTCGAGATCCCCCGGCGCGACGTACGTCTTCATCGCCCCGACCGACTGGTCCGACGCCGTCGCGGCTCCTTTCTTCGCGCCCTTCGGCGCCGAGGGCGCGCACCGCCCGGCGAGGAGACCGGCTGCCGCGATCGCGACGACCGCCCCCCAGCTCATCCACTTCTTCCGTGTCGTTTTCATTCCGCTCCTCCTTGACTCAATGGGACGAGGAGACCGAGGTGGCGGGTCTTCTTCCCTTCGCTTCCTCGGCCTTCTGTTTCTGGTATTCCGCGAACGCCTCGCGGAGCTTTCCGATGGCGACGGCTTTCTCCTCGGGCGACAGGACGATCTGGCGCGACAGGACGACCGACATCGTGCCGGTGGGCTCCCTCAGGAAGTCGTCGAGGGTCCGGCCGAACCGTGACTGCACGTCCTCGACGGCGTTGGAGAGGTCCGGACCGATCTGCGCCGGACTCTTCACGCCGAGGGCCTGGATCGAATGGCAGACAAAGCAGCCCGTCTTGACGAACCACGCGCCCGGGCCGGTCTTCATCCTCTGCTCGGCTTCGACCTCGGCCTGCGTCTGC
Organism: Thermoanaerobaculia bacterium; assembly: GCA_035455045.1. Classification (GTDB taxonomy): domain Bacteria; phylum Acidobacteriota; class Thermoanaerobaculia; order UBA5066; family UBA5066; genus Fen-183. The sequence continues at coordinate 10,166 of DATIFW010000194.1, forward strand.
GGGTCCGTGCGCGGCGTGCCGGGCCGGTAGTCGGCCGGGGCCGGCGCCTTCTTCCACGACAGGACGAGCATGGAGAGGGCCTGGGCTTCCTTCGTCGAGAAGTGGAAGTTCGGCATGACCGTGTCCGGGACGAGCGCGCGCGGGTCCTTGAAGTGCGCGACGTGCCACGCGAACGACGTCTTCTGCCCCGAGAGCCGGCCGTATTCGTACTGCTCGGCCGCCTTCTCGCCGACGAAAGTCAGGTCGGGACCGATCGTGCCGCCGCGTCCGTTGACGACGTGGCACGCGCGGCAGCCCTTCTCCACGACGAGCTTCTTGCCGAGGTTGATGGCGTCGGCACCCTTCGTCTCGCGGTCGTACCGGTGGCAGATGTTGCAGTTCATCTGCATGGCCGCGCTCTTGTCGTCCACGAGCGAATACGCCTCGCCGAGCGTCTTCCCCAGGACCGGCTCCTCCCAGTGCTCGATCGGCCCGTGCGCTTCCGCGGCGTCCACCGCGTAACCCTGCCCGCCGTGGCACGACGTGCAGCCGTACTTCTCGACCGGGTGGTTCTTGAACGGCGCGGGGGAATGCGTTCGGAGCGGCTCCTCGTCGGTCTCGAAGCCTCTCCAGAGCGCGGCCTGGTGGCACGTGATGCAGCGGTCGGCCCGCTTGAGGTCCGCGACCCAGATCTGCTGCAGCCCCGGCCGGACCTGCTTCGCCTTTTCGCTCCCGAGCTTGTCGGCGACACGGCGCTTGAACTCGGCCTGGTAATAGCGCCAGTCGTGCTTGCGGTCGCTCCACGCGAAGAGCGCGCACGAGATGACGAGGAGAACGCCGACCGCAGCCAGAACGGGCCGGTCGATCTTCGGGTAGGGAGAGTCCGTGCGCTTTTCCATGTCAGATCCTCGTCGGGAGCTCGGGCCACGCCTCCCACGGCCAGTAGAGATGCCAGTACGGCCCGCGGCAGAACGTGCCGATGAAGGTGAGCACGAGGACGAACGCGACGAAAAGGAGGAAGACGATGTTCTGCGTGCGCCTGTCGTTCGGGAACCACACGCCGGCCGAGCCGGGCGCGCTCTTGTCGAGCCAGGGCCACACGGTCATCAGGAGGACGAGCGCTCCCGGCAGGAGAACGCCGCCCAGGAAGGCCCCGTTGATCGTGAAGGAGCCGATCTTCACGGTCGTGTCGGTCACGATCTCCTGGAGCCACAGGAAGTACCACGGCGCCTTCGCCGGGTTCGGCGTCACGAGCGCGTTCGCGGGCTCCTCGAGGGGCGCGTGGTAGAAGACCGACGCGATGCTCACGACCGCGAAGATGCCGAGAACGACGATCGCGATGCGCCGCGTGAGATCGGGGATGGAGTTGACGGTGGTCTCCGGGCGTTCGAGCGTCGAGGCCTTCACCGCCGGCGACGTCCCGCGCGCGACGCCGAGGAGCGTGTAGGTCTTCGTCTTCGAGGGAGCCTCGGCCGCCTTCTCCGGCAACAGCATCGCCCCGTCGGCCCGCGCGAGGCCGCCGTCCTTGCGCACGCGCCACATGTGGTACAGGAAGAGCACGCCGATCGCGGCCGGCAGCGCGATGACGTGCAAGACGTAGAAGCGGATGAGCGTGGCCTGGTCGATCGCACGCCCGCCGAGCAGCAGCTCGCGGATCGTCGGACCTACGAACGGGACCGAGGACGCGATGTTCGTGCCCACCGTGATCGCCCAGTAGGCGAGCTGGTCCCACGGAAGAAGGTAGCCCGTGAAGGAAAGGAGGAGCGTGGAAAGGAGAAGCCCCACGCCGAGGACCCAGTTCCACTCGCGCTTCTGTCCCTGCCCGCGGCCGTTCTTGTAGGCCCCCGTGAGGAAGACGCGCACCATGTGGAGGAAGACCACGGCCACCATGAGGTGCGCGGCGAGGCGGTGCACGGCGCGGATCCAGAAGCCGAACGTGATGACGTACTCGATGTCCTTGACGGAGCCGTACGCCCGCTCCACGGACGGGACGTACAGGAAAAGGAGAGGGAGGCCCGACACCGTGAGAAGCAGCAGCAGCGCCGCGGACGCCGTGCCGAGCCAGAACGAGTAGTTCCAGTCGAGCGACGGCTTGTAGGTTTTCGCCGGGAACCAGTGGAGCAGGAAGTTCGAGACGACGGCGTCGCCCGCTTCGCGGTCGGACGCGGGTTTGACGCTCCACAGCGGCTTCGCGTGCACGCCGGGGGCCTCGAGTGGTGTGTCTTTCCCGGAGGTCGCGGGCGCCTTGGACGTCGAGCTCATGTATTCCTCACACCAGCGTGAAGCGGAAGTCCTGGCCCACGGGGAGGGCCAGATCGACGACGAGCTGGCCGTCGTCGGGAGCCAGGGAGAGGAAGTACCAGGTGAGCGGCTTCGGCGCGGGGCCCGCCACGTTCGTGCCGTCTCCCTCGTATTTCGACCCGTGGCACGGGCAGAGGAACCGGTGGGTCATCCGGAGCGGTACGCCGCGCACCGTCTTCGTGACCGGCTGGGAGAGCGCTTCGGCCCGTACGGTGCAGCCGAGGTGCGTGCAGACCGCCGAGACGGCGTGGAACGTCTTGCCCTCGCGGAAGACGAAGAGCCTTTCGTCCGGCAGGAACTTCATTCCGTCCGGGAAGTCGAGAGGCATCCCGAGCTTGACCGTGGTCGGGGCGTCGTACGAGACGTTCGGCACGAGCGACCTCAGCGAGGCGACGGCCTGGGCGCCGAGGGCCGCGACGCCCGCCCCGAACCCCAGCTTCAGGAAGACCTCGCGCCGGCTCTTCGGCTCACTCATCGAATTCCTCCGTGATCGAGAACTTCTCCATCGTCATCGCGTCCGTCGGGCACCGAACGGCGCAGAGCCCGCAGCGGATGCAGCGCTCGTCGTC
>DATIFW010000195.1:0-9363 GCA_035455045.1 Thermoanaerobaculia bacterium
GGCCGCGAATGCGGCCGGCGATAGCAGAAAAAGAATTCTTTCTTTATTTCTTCTTCGCGGGCTTCGCTTCCTTGGCCGCCGCTTCCTTCGCCTCGATCGAGCTCGCGTGCATCTTGTACTTGATCGTGACCTTGCCGCCGACCTTGACGTCGCCGGTCATCTTCGTGTCCTTGTCGATCGCGATCTGGAAGCGCTCCTTGCCTTTCATGACCGTGATCGAGTCGGCCGTCTTCTCCGTGACGTTGCCCGTCACCTGGAAGTCGTCGACGGCCGCCTGCGCGAAGCCGGGAGCGAGCAGCAGAAACGCGGCGGGAATCAACACGCGAAGAATCTTCTTCATCTTCGTCCTCCTGATCGAAAACTCTATCACCTAGATCCGGTCGAGGACGTATGCGGGCTCTCCGTCCCGGAAGGCCACGTCCGTGACGGCGTAGCCCTTCGCAAACAGAGTCGTCGCCAGCCTTCTGAACTTCATGCGCGCGGCGAGGCTTCGCCTGGGATCGGTGCGATAGACGCGCGGTGCGTCCGCGAGGAACGGAAGAAGGACCCGCCCTGCTTCGGGAATCGCCCCCGGCCGCGTCACCGCCGGCACGTCGGCGGTGCTGTCGGAGGGCGGCCCCTCGCCCCGCGCCGCGCGCTCGACGAGCGGATCGTCGAGGCGCCAGTTGACCTCGAAGCGGTCCGTCGGCAGGCCGGCGTAGATGCCCCCCATGTGGCCGTAGAAGTCCGGAAGGAGGCTCCTCACCGTCGCGCGCAGTCGCCCGATGTTCAGCTTCGCGTTCTTCAGCAGGAACGGGTCGTACGTCCAGGTCACGAGGCGGATCCCGCGCTCGAGGCACCACGCCCGCTGGAACAGCTTGAGCGCCGCGCCGAGCCCGCGGCCCTGCGCGTCGGGCCTGACCGCAAGGAGGTGCGAATGCTGGCACGGCTCGCCCAGGTTCGTGCGCGGGATGCCGTGCACGAAACCGAGCATCTTCTTTCCCTCGAAGGCCGCGGCCGTGAGGCCGCCCGCGTGCGTGGCCGCGACGAGGTCGCTCGCGGGCGAGAGGGAGCGTTCGGCGAAGCCCCACGCGGCCTTCGAGACGTGCGTCGTCTCGATGAATTCCTCAGGGGTCCTGAGCTCGCGGACCACGAGGCGTCCTTTCACGCAGCGGCCTCGAGGAGGCCCGCGAGGAGAGCCGCGCGCCGGGGAAGATCCTCCACGAGAAGGTGCTCCGTGCGCGCATGCGCGCCGGCGCCCGAGGGCCCGAGGCCGTCCAGCGTCGGGACGCCGGCCGAGGCCGTGAGATTTCCGTCGGAGCCTCCGCCCACGCGCACCGCCTCCAGGTCGAAACCGAGCGTCTTCGCGAGCGACGCCGCGCGCCTGTAAAGCGCGAGCGATCCTTCGGTCGGTTCCATGGGCGGACGGTTGACGCCTCCCTCCAGCACGACCTTCACCCGCGGATCCGCCGGACGGTACGCCCGAAGCCCCGCGAGGACGCGCTCCCCCTCGGCCCGGGTCCAGAGCCGGAAATCCACCGTGAGCACGGCGCTTTCCGGAACGACGTTCTCCACCGTGCCGGACGCCGAGATCGTGGGCACGACCGAGGTGCCCGAGGCGGCGTCGGCGAGCGCGTCGGCGAACAACGCGAATCGCGACATCTCGAGAAGAGCCGAAGCCCCTTTCTCCGGCTCGAGCCCCGCGTGCGCGGCCACGCCGGAAAAGCGCACCGTCACGAAGCCGACCCCTTTCCGTGCGATTTTCGCGGCTCCGCCCTCGCCGGACGGCTCGAGCACGAACACGCGGTCGCGCTTCAGGGCCTCCGCGATCAGGAGGTCGCGCGAGGCGTAGGTCCCGACTTCCTCGTCCGGCGTCAGGAGGAGCGCGAGACCCGCCGCGGGCATCACGTCGCGGCGGGCCACGGCCTCGAGGACGGCCATGGCAACCGCGATCCCCCCCTTCATGTCGAAGACGCCGGGCCCCCGCGCGAGCCCGGCCTCGACGCGGAACGGGATTTCCGCCAGCGTGCCGGCGGGCCAGACCGTGTCGAGGTGGCCGAGAAGGAGGGTGCCCCCGCGCTCGGGGCCGACCCGCGCGAGGAGGGCGTCGCCGCGACCCGCGCAGGGCACGCGCGAGGCCGAGACTCCGGCGGCCGTCAGTCGCGCCGCGATCCAGCCCGCGAGGTCTCCGACGAGCGCGGACTCGCCGGACGGGCTCTCGCGCACGACGAGGGCCTCGAGGTCCGAAAGCATGGAAACCTGGCGCGCGAGAAACAGCGCGTTGAGATCGGAGACGCGCGCGCTCACGCGCGAAGCTCCTGGATCCCCGTCGTGACGCGCGAGAGGACGTCCGGCCGGATCGCGACCCCGATGCCCGGTCCTGTCGGCACGGGCATGAGCCCGTCCACGGCTTCGAGAGCGGGCGCCACGATGTCCTCCTCGAAGTAACGTGACGCGGACGACGTGTCCCCCGGCTTCGAGAACCCGGGCAGGCTCGCGATGGCGACGTTGTGGGCGCGTCCGACCCCGGCCTCGAGCATGCCTCCGCACCAGACCGGCACTCCGGCGGCGCGCGCGGCGTCGTGAATCCGCACGGCCTCGCCGTGCCCCCCGACGCGTCCGATCTTGACGTTGATGACCTGGCAGGCGCCGAGCCGGATCGCGGCTTTCGCATCGGCGCAAGAGCGGATCGACTCGTCGAGGCAGATCGGCGTCCGCAGCGTCTTCGCGAGCTCGGCATGCTCCACGACGTCCTCGTGATGCAGCGGCTGCTCCATGTAGTCGAGCCGGAACGCGTCGAGCGCGCGCAGCGCGTCCGCCTGAGCGAGCGTATAGGCCGCATTCGCGTCGACCGTGAGCGCGATGTCGGGAAATGCGTCGCGGACGGCGGAGAGCCGGTCCCGATCCGAGCCGGGTTCGATCTTCAGCTTGATGCGGCGGTAGCCCTGCGACACGTGCACCCTCACGTTCTCGACGGTTTCCTTCGGCGTGGGCGAGATGCCGAGCGAGACGCCGACTTCGATCTTCTCGCGCGTGCCTCCGAGCGATCGTGCGAGGGGGACGCCGGCCGCCTTCGAAAAGAGGTCGCGCAGCGCGCACTCGACGGCGGCCTTCGCCATCCGGTTCCCGCGGATGCGCGCCGAGAGGCGCTCGAACTCCTCGGGCGAGGTCACCGATTTGCCGAGAACGAGCGGCAGCAGGAACGACGTGAGGATCGAGGACGCCGTCGAGGTCGTCTCGGGCGAATAGAACGGCCCTTCCTCGGCGACGCACTCACCCCATCCGGAAAGGCCTTCGGCGCGAAGCTCGAGGAGGAGGAACTTCTTCACGCCCGTCTCCCCGAAGGACGTGCGGAACCGGAACTTGAGCGGCATCTCGACGTGCCGGAGCACCGCGTATTCGACGCGCATCGCGCGATTGTCTATCAGATCCATACCCCCAGAAACATCCTCCCCCGTCTCAGGGAGGGGGTTCTTTCCCGGTCTCCCAGACCCCAGACAGGACCGCTTTCAGACCTCCGATTCATCAACCTCATTGCGGTCACCACCGCGGCGGCAGTAGACGTATCGAGAGGGGAGGTGATGGGCTGTGAACGGTCGCATGCTTCGCCTGTCGATACTCGCCCTGTCGTTTTTCTCCGTACTCACCGCCGGCTGTGTCAGTTCTTCGGCGCAGATGAACGACATGATGGCTAAGTGGGTCGGAAGCAGCCAGCACGATCTGATCCTCAAGTGGGGGCCACCGACCTACGCAAAGTCCGACGGGGGAGACGGGACAATTCTCGTCTACGAGCAACAGCGGACAAGGACCTCGGTCGGTGACTTCCCCCCTCCATCCAATCCTGATCCTCAGCCCTCACAGACACGGATCTACCTTGTGAAGCGGACGTTTTACGTGAACTCACAGGGGGTCATTTACTCCTGGCAATGGGAAGGGCTGTAGGGCGCCACAACCCGGACAACTCACTGTCGTACACTCTGCGCCCGTGAACGTCTCGCGGCACATGACAAGGAAATCGACTGCCGAGGAGGCCCGCATGTCCGGTCCTGCAATCCGCTTCCGCTTCGTCTCCGTCTGCGCCGTCACCGCGCTCGCCGCCGCGCTCGCCGCCGGCTGTGGTGGGAAGGACGATGACGAGGACCAGCCCAAGTCCGCGCGCGCCAGGGGCGCCGCGACGGAGGGTGCCCAGCCCGCGGCTCCGGCCGCATCCGCCGCCGGCCCCGCCGCCGGCGCCACCGGCGCCGCCTCTGTCACGGGCAAGATCGTCTTCGAGGGGACGGTGCCGGCCCCCGAAAAATTCAAGATGTCGGCCGACGCCTTCTGCGCGAAGTCGCACCCGGGCGACGTGGCGAAGGAAGAAGTTCTCGTCGCGCCGGACAAGGGTCTCGCGAACGTGTTCGTGTACGTGAAGTCGGGGATTTCCGGAACGTACCCGCCGCCCGCGACTCCCGCCGTCATCGATCAGAGGGGCTGCACGTACCATCCGCACGTGTTCGGCATGGTGGCGGGGCAGAGCCTCGACATCCTGAACAGCGACGACACGCTCCACAACATCCACTCCCTCCCGGAGAAGAACGAGTCCTTCAACCTCGGGATGCCCGTCAAGGGGATGAAGTACACGAAGAAGTTCGACAAGCCAGAGGTCATGATCCGCATCAAGTGCGACGTGCACGGCTGGATGTCCTCCTATTGCGGCGTCGTCCCGCACCCGTTCTTCGCGGTCACGGCCGCGGACGGCACGTACGCGATCAAGAACCTGCCGGCCGGCACGTACACGATCGAAGCGTGGCACGAGAAGCTCGGCACGCAGACGCAGCAGGTCACGGTCGGCGCGACGGAGTCCAAGCCGGTCGCCTTCACGTTCAAGGCCGGAGCCTGACCTCCCCCAAGGGATGAGCGCGGAAAGCCCGAAGGATCGAGACGCGCACGCGGCGCGGAACGCCGGAATTCTGAGGGTCGCGACGCAGGTCGTGGCCTTCGGCGTCTTCGTGCTCCTCGTCGCGGGTGCGCTCGTCACGTCCACCGAGTCGGGCCTCGCCGTCCCGGACTGGCCGCTCTCGTACGGCAAGGTCATGCCGCCGATGGTCGGCGGCATCCTCTACGAGCACGGACACAGACTCATCGCGGCGGCGGTCTCTACTTTGGTGGGTCTCGAGATGGCGATGTTGTTTTTCTTAGAAAGGAGGAAGGGGGTCAAGCGACTCGGCATGGCTGCCTTTGCGGCGATCTTGGTGCAGGCCGTTCTCGGGGGACTCACGGTTCTACTTCTCCTTCCGCCCGCCGTCTCCTCCGCACACGCCGCACTCGCCGAGATCGTCTTCGCCCTCACCGCCGTCGTCGCGCTCATGTGCTCGAAGACGTGGAATGAATTGACGCTCGTGGCCGCCGCATACGAGCAGGAAGAAAATCTCTCTTCGAACCTCCCGATTGTGAACAAGGCCTTTCACGCTACGCTCCTCGCCACCGCCGCGATCTACGTCCAGATCGTCCTCGGCGCGGTCATGCGGCACACGGGTGCCGGCCTCGCGATCCCGGACTTCCCCGCCGCCTTCGGCGGCCTCTGGCCGTCCGCGGACGAGCTCTCTCGCCGCGGCGTGGGCCTCCACCTCGCGCACCGGGTCGGGGCCGCCGTCGTTCTCGCCCTCGTCCTCCTGGCCGTGCGCGCGCTGGCGCGGCTCTCCGCGGTGAGCCCCGTTTTCGCGGGATTCGCGGCGGGCTGGGCAGGCCTCGTCGCGATCCAGATTCTGCTCGGCGCCCTTTCCATCTGGTCGAAGAAGGCGCCGCCGCTCACGGCCGCCCACCTCGCCGGGGGGGCCCTGTGCTGGGTCACGGGCATCCTCGCCGCGGTTTCGATCGGCGCCTGCCGGAATCGAGAGAACGCGGTAAGCTCCCCCGTCCGCACATGAGCCTGAGTCGCATCCCCTCCACGTTCTCCTCCTACGTCGCCCTCACGAAGCCGCGCATCACGGTCTTCGTCGTGTTGACGGCCTTCGTCGGCTTCGTCGCGGGCACGAGCGGGCCGCTCTCCTCCCTCGCGCTGCCGCTGCTTCTCCACACGCTCCTCGGGACGGCCCTCGTCGCCTCCGGCACGAGCGCGTTCAACCAGGTGCGCGAGGTGGAGCTCGACGGCCTGATGAAGCGCACGCAGGACCGCCCGCTGCCGTCCGGGCGCATCAGCCTCGAGGGCGCGGCTCTCTTCGCGGGCGCGCTCTCGGTCGTGGGTCTCGCCGAGCTCTTCCTCTTCACGAACGTCCTGACCACCGCCCTCGCGGCCTTCACGCTCGTCTCGTACGTCGGCCTCTACACGCCGATGAAGACGAGGTCTCACGCCTCCACGATCGTCGGCGCCGTGCCCGGCGCCCTGCCGCCCCTGGGCGGGTACACGGCCGCGACGGGCGCGCTCGGCCTTCCGGGCCTCGCCCTCTTCGCGATCCTCTTCGTCTGGCAGCTTCCGCATTTCTTCGCGATCGGGTGGCGCCACCGCGTCGATTACGCCCGCGCGGGCGTGAGGATTCTCCCGGTCATCGACCCGTCCGGACGGCGCACCGCACGGCAGACCCTACTCTGGACCGCCGTCCTGCTGCCCATCAGCCTTCTGCCGTCGCTCGTGGGAACGGCGGGCTTCGCCTACTCGGTCGGGGCGTTCGTGATGACGCTTTTCTTCCTCCGCTCTTCGCTCAACTTCGCGCGCGAGACGACGGACGGGCGCGCCCGTTCCCTCTTCTTCGCGTCGATCGGCTGGCTGCCGGCGATCCTCATCCTCCTCGTCCTCGACCGCGTCTGACGCGAAGAGCGCTCGCACGCAATCGTGACGCCTCCCGCCGTCGAAGCCCGTTCCCTCTCCCGTGCCTTCGGCGCGCGTGCCGCGCTGACGGACGTCACGTTCTCGGTTTCGCGCGGCGAGATCTTCGCGCTCCTCGGCCCGAACGGCGGCGGCAAGACGACGCTCTTCCGGATTCTCGCGACGCTGCTGCCTCCGGGGGCCGGGAGCTTCTCCATCGACGGGCTCGATCCCACGGTCGCGGGGCGCACGGTGCGCCGGCGCCTCGGCGTCGTGTTCCAGGCTCCGAGCCTCGACAAGAAGCTCACCGTCGGGGAGAACCTCGCTCTCCAAGGCGACTTGTACGGCCTCCGCTCGGGCGCGCGCTCGTCACGGGTGGCGGAGCTGCTGGAGCTGTTCGGTCTCGAGGACCGGGCGGGCGACCTCGTCGAGACCCTGTCCGGCGGGCTCGCGCGGCGCGCCGAGATCGCCAAGGCGCTCCTGCATGCTCCCCCGGTGCTCCTCCTCGACGAGCCGTCGACCGGCCTCGATCCGGGCGCCCGGCGCGACCTCATCGACGCGCTCGCCTCTCTCGCCCGCGCCGGCACGGCGGTCCTCCTCACGACGCACCTCTTCGAGGAGGCGGAGGCGGCGCACCGCATCGGCCTCCTCGACCGCGGGTGCCTCCTCGCGCTCGACACGCCCGCCGCGCTGAAGGCCACGCTCGGCGGCGACGTCGTGACGGTCGAGGCGAAGGACGACGCGGGGGCGCCGTCGCTCGCGGCCGGGATCGAGAGCCTCTTCGGCGCCGAGGCCGGCCGGATCACGGTCGTCGGGCCCACGGTCCGGGTGGAGCGGAAGGCCGCGCACACGTTCGTGCCGCGTCTCGTCGAGGCGTTTCCGGGAGCGTTCAAGTCCGTCACGCTCGGCGCGCCCTCGCTCGAGGACGTCTTCATCGCGAGGACCGGGCGACGCTTCCGCGAAGCCGACGCGCCGGGTGCCGGGAACGGCCCGGGATGAGCGCCCCATGAGCCCCTCCCTCGCCCTCGCGCGCCGCGAGATCGTCCGCTTCTTCCGGCAGAAGAGCCGAGTCGTCGGGGCGGTGGCTCCCCCGCTCGTGATGTGGATCCTCGTGGGCTCGGGCTTCCGCGGCTCCTTCCGCGAGGACACGTTCGGCTACTTTTTCCCGGGCACGGTCGTCCTCGTCGTGCTCTTCGCCGCGATTTTCGCGACGATCTCCGTCATCGAAGACCGGCGCGAAGGGTTCCTGCAGGGCGTCCTCGTCTCGCCCGTCGCTCCCGCTTCGATCGCGCTCGGGAAGGTCCTCGGGGGCGCGGTGCTCGGACTGATGCAGGGCCTTCCGCTGCTCCTCCTCGTGCCGTTGACCGGCCTCGAGGTCGACGCAGGAGGCCTTCTCGCCGCCGCCGCGCTCCTCGCGCTCCTCGCGTTCGCGCTCACCTCCCTCGGGTTCGCGATCGCCTGGTCCCTCGAATCGACGCAGGGGTTCCACGCGATCATGAATCTCTTCCTGATCCCCATGTGGCTCCTTTCGGGAGCCTTCTTCCCCGTCGACGGCGCTTCCTCGTGGCTGGGCGCGGCGATGGCCGTGAACCCTCTCACATACGGCGTTGCGGCCCTCCGCCGGGCCCTCGGCGGCTCCGCGCCGGCCTGGATCTCTCCGTCGCTCTCGTTGGCGGTGACGGCGGCCTTCGCCGTCCTCATGTTCGCCGCCGCCGTGGCCGTCGTCGCGCGCCTTCCCGCGGGCCCGGCCGCCCGCCTCGCCGCCGCACGAGAGCGTCGGACCTGATGACGGTCCGCGACCTGCCGACGCTGAACGCCTGTCTGAACGCGACGAGCGCCGTCCTCCTCGTCGTCGGCTGGACGTTCATCCGAAGGCGGCGGATCTCCGCGCACCGCCGCACGATGACGGCGGCCTTCCTTTGCTCGGCGCTCTTCCTCGCCTCGTACCTCGCGTATCACGCGCAGGTCGGGAGCGTGCGGTTCCCCGGCACGGGCGGCGCGCGGACGCTCTATCTCGGCATCCTCCTCACGCACACGATCCTCGCGGCCGTCGTCGCGCCGCTCGCGATCGCGACGTTCGTCCTCGCCCGGCGCGGGCGGTTCGAGCGCCACCGCAAACTCGCCCGCTTCACGCTGCCGATCTGGCTCTACGTTTCCGTCACCGGTGTCGTCGTCTACGTGATGCTCTACCGGATGCGGTGGTAGTCAGGCCCGCGCGCCGCGCCCCCACTTCGCGACGAGCTCTCCGACGCGCGCGAGCGTCACGGGCTTGGACACGAAGTCGTTCATCCCCTCGGCCTCGCAGCGCTCCCTGACGAGGTCGGACGTGAGCGCGGTGAGCGCGATGACCGGGAGCCGGTCTCCGTCCGGGAGGCCTCGCAGGCGTCTCAGCACCTGGAAGCCGTCCATCTCGGGCATGTGCAGGTCCAGGAGGACGAAGTCGAAGCGAAAGCCCGCGGCCGCGTCCACGGCCTCGCGCCCGCTGCCTGCCGTGAGCACTTCGGCCCCGCGCGACCTCAGCATGTGGGCGAGAAGCTCGCGGTTTTCCTCGTTGTCCTCCACGAGGAGGACGCGCGGACGGCCGTCGGGGCCGCCGATCGCCC
>DATIFW010000196.1:0-7200 GCA_035455045.1 Thermoanaerobaculia bacterium
ATGCGCGCCCGGACGCGGTGCCTGCCGGCGGCCTCGTCGAACGCAAAGAAGAAGAGGCCGAGGACGGAGAGCTGCTTTTCGACGAGGTTGAGCAGCCGCGTGTCGGCGAGGGCGGAGGACACGGCCCGGACGGACGCGAGCGGGACCATGAGAAACGTGTTCCCGGTCCCGACGGCCTGTGGCGGAAGCGACGGGTGCAGCGCGTCGAACGGCACGCCGAGCGCGGCCGCGATCTGCCCCTTGACGTCGTCGCCCGCCACGGGCTCGTTCCACTCCGGCCTCCCCTGCTGCATCCTGACGCGGGAGACGTGCCCATCCTTCTTGAGGAGCTCGAGGGCGAGCGGGCCGAAGCCGACCTCGATCGTGACGGGATGGACGCCGTCGGGGGTGCCGGCCGCGACCTTCCCGAGGGCCGCCATGACCACCGCCGTCCCGACCGTCGGGTGGCCGGCGTAAGGGATCTCCTTCACCGGCACGAAGGTGCGTTGGAGATAGGCGTGCGCGGGATCCTTCGGCGGCAGGACGAACGTGGACTCGGAGTAGTTGATCTCGCGCGCCACGGCCTGCATCTTCTCGGCCGGCAGGCCGCGCGCGTCCGGCACGACGAGGAGCTGGTTGCCCGTGAAGGGCCGGTCCGTGAAGACGTCGCAGGTGACGAACGAGACCTTCATGCCGGGGACGTTACCGCCCTCAGGCACGTTCGGAAACGGCAGAGGCCGACCATCGGAAGCGCGCGGTCGAGGGCGCCGAGGACGGGGTACGGGCTCGCCGAGAAGAAGAGGTCTTCGACGCGGAAACCCGCGGCCTCGACGAGGTGGGCGACACGCGCCGCAGGGCGGACGGCGATGTGGTCCTCCTGCTGGAGAAAGGGCACCGCGGCCTTGAGGCGCTCGGCCCAGTGCCTCGCGTTCGGGGTGTAGATCGCGAGGACGCCGCCGGGCCGAAGGACGGTCCGCGCGCTCGAAAGGCACGGGACGAGCACGTCGTCGAGGACGTGCTCGACGAAGTCCGCGAGGAGGACGACGTCGAACGGGCCGCCCGGAACGGTCGTCAGGTCCCGTGCGTCCGCTTCCTCGAATCTCACGTTCGAGAGCGCGAGAGCCGCGAGGCGTGAGCGGGCCGCCGCGACGGCGGCCTTCGCCGCGTCGATGCCGACGACCTCGGCGACGCGCGGCGCGAGAAAGAATGCCGTGTCGCCCCGGGCCGAACCGACTTCGAGAAGGCGCGTCGACGGGGACGGCTTGACGATCCTGAGGAGCGCCGCCTCGCGCTCTTCGTACTTGCGCCGGTTTCTCAGGAACCAGTGCGGCCGGTACATGCGCTCGTAGTAACCGGGCCCGTAGACCTCCGCGTTTGGAGCAAAACGTCCCGGCTCGTCCGTCACGGCTTCACGGCCCTGAGGAGGATGCGGTAGCGGAACGTCTCCCCGACGAGAGGCAGCGGCGCGAGCGCGGCCTCGAGCCACCGCACGCCCGGAAAAGGCGAGACGGAGTACGCGTCGAGATCGACGCGAAAGCCGGCGTCTGAAAGAAAACGACGGTACGCCTCGGCCCGGCGGACCGCGATGTGCTGCGGGAACTGCCTGAGGAGAACGTCGTGCGCCTTCACGCGCTCGACGTAGTGCGCGCGGTCGGGCGTGTAGAGGCCGAGGCGCCCGCCCGCCACGAGGACGCGCCGGCATTCCCCGAGCGCCGCCGCGAGCGTCGGGTCGTCGATGTGCTCGACGAGGTCGATCGCCGCGACGGCGTCGAACGAGGCGTCCGGGAAAACCGACAGGTCTGCCACGTCCGACTTCACGAAACGGACGTTCGAGACACCCCTCTTCGCGCGGCCGGCCTCCGCGAGCTGGATCGCGTCGTCGGAGGCGTCCACACCCACGACTTCCTTTGCGTGAGCCGCGAGAAAGAACGAGACGTCTCCGCGCGCCGAGCCCAGCTCGAGAACGCGGTCCGAGGGCTTCGGAAGAACGACGCGCAGCGTGTCGCGGTTTCGCTCCTCGTACTTGCGCTTCGGGTTCGTGAACCAGTGGCTCTTGTGCAGCCCCTCGAAGTAGCCGCGGTCGTAGAGGTGGCCCTCGAACGTCACGCGCCGAGTCTAGCGGGCGCGCCGCGCGGACTGGCCGGTCAGCGCACGGCACCCTGGACGACGAGCTCCACGCGGCGGTTTTCGCTTCGACCGGCAGGCGTCGCGTTGCTCGCGACGGGTTTCGTCGCCGCGTAGCCGTGCGTCTCGATGCGGTCCGGCGAGACGCCATGGGCGACGAGGATCGCCTTCACGGCTTCCGCCCTCAGCGCCGAGAGCTTCTCGTTCGTGGCGGCCGACCCGGTCGAGTCCGTGTGGCCCTCGACGATGAGCTTGCGCTCCGGCGCTCCCGCGAGCGCTTCACCGATCCGCGCCACGCGCTCGGCGGCGCCCTTCTTCACGTCGGCGCGGCCCGTATCGAAATACACGCTGCCCGGGAGCGTGAGGACGATGCCACGCGCCTCGACGCGGGCGGACCGCTCGATCGCCTGGAGGCGCGCCAGGAGGTCCCCCTGGGTCTTTTCGCGGGCCGCGGCCTGTTCGGCGTCGCGGCGGGCGAGGTCTGCCCGGGCGCGCTCCGCGTCCGCCGTCCGGCGCGCTGCGGCGACCTGTTCCTCGGCGGCCCTTCGCGCGGCGTCGGCGGCCTTCTTCTGCTCCTCGATCTGGGCTCTCAGGGACTCCATCTGTGCCTGCTGCTGCTGCTCGGCCGCCTTCTGCCGTTCCGCGTCGAGCTGCGCCTGGAGAGCCCGTACGCGCTCGTCCGCCGCCTGCTGCTCCGCCTCGCGGGCCCGCGCGGCGGCCTCCATGCGCTCGCTCTCCGCGCGCGCCCGAACCTCCGCCTCGAGGCGTGCCCTCTCGGCGTCCGACTGGGCGCGCGCCGCCAGCGCCTTGATCTCGGCGTCGCGGACGGCGACTTCGAGCTCGGCACGACGCCTCGTCCCCGCCTCCACGAAGGCGCGCGCATTTCGCGTGATGGCCCGGTACTGCGCGTCCCGGGCTTCCGTCTCGGCGAGTCGGGCGTAATGCACGGAAGCCTCGACGTCGCCCGACGCCTTGAACGTGTTCTCGGCGTTCGTCAGGTGGGCCTGCGCGGCCGAGAGAAGGTCGGGGGCTCCCTCCTGAGCTCCGGCGCTCCTCGCGTCCTGGATGGCGAGGCGCGCGTCGCGCAGCTCGGTGGGCTCGGGCTTCGTTCCCGCGCAACCCGAGATAAGGAAAAGAGCGAGGGTGGCCGCGAGAAAAGCGAGGACGCCTTGCGCGATTCGCGTGTGCCTCATCTTGGTCCTCCTACCGGCGCTGCGCCTGGGCGTTGAAGTCGCGGATCCGCCGCTCGATGTCCTCGAGCTGGCGCTTCAGGGCGGCCTCCTGCTCCAGGGCCTGAACCGACTTGGCCTGGCTCTCGGCGGCGCTCGCCGCGGACCGCGCCTCTTCGAGCCGGGCGCGCGCCGCGTCGTCATGGCCCTTCGCGCGCTCGCTCTGCGCGGCCGAAAGCGCGTTCCGCGCGCGGTCGAGCAGGATCTTGGCGTGCTGGGTCGCGGTCGCGTTCTCGGCGGACCGGATCGAGAGTTCGACGTCGCCGACTTCCTTGTCCGCGACCCTCGTGGTCGATGCGCAACCGGCCGCTGCCGCGAGCGCGAGAGCCATGGAGGCGGCGGCGAAGCCTTTTCCCGCCCTTGTCTTCGTCCTGCTCATCGGGCCACCTCCTGACGGTTCCGGGACCACAGCAACCCCGGGCTCGCGGCTCCGGGGCGGCGACGTTGGAACGCGTTACACGTCGCCGCTTTGCCGGTCCTCAGAAGCAAGCCGTGTGCCCTCCGGTCGACGGGAAGAGCCTCCGAGATCAGAATCGGCGAATGGGAGCTCCGCGAGTCACCGTGATCGGCGGCGGATTCGCGGGTGTGGAGTGCGCTCACCAGCTCCTCCGCCGCGGCCACCGCGTGCGCCTCGTCGAGATGCGGCCGGTGCGGACGACCGACGCTCACGCGACGGACCGCCTCGCGGAGATGGTCTGCTCGAACTCGTTCCGGTCGGACAACCCTTTGAACGCCGTGGGGCTCCTGAAGCGCGAGATGGAGTCGATCGGCTCGCTCATCCTCGAGGAGGCACGGAAGGCGGCCGTCCCCGCGGGCGACGCGCTCGCCGTGGACCGCGGGGTCTTCGCCGAGGCCGTGACGCGGCGCCTCGAAAGCGAGCCGCTCCTCGAGCTCGTGCGCGCGGAGGCGGAATCTCTCCCCGACGCGGGCGAGGGCTTCGTCGTCATCGCGACCGGCCCGCTCACGTCGCCGGCGCTCGAAAAGTCGCTCCTTCGGGCGCTCGGAGACGCGTCTCTGCACTTCTACGACGCGATGGCGCCCATCGTGGAGCTCGCGTCGCTCGACCTCTCGAAGTTCTATGCGCTCTCGCGCTGGGGCAAGGGCGGCGGAGACGACTACCTGAACGTCCCGCTTTCCAGGGTCCAGTACGAGTCCTTCGTGGAGGAGCTCCTCTCCGGCGAGAAAGTGCCGTTCCACGACTTCGAGAAGGCCGTCTACTTCGAAGGATGCCTTCCGATCGAGGCCATGGCCGAGCGCGGGATCGAAACCTTGAGGCACGGCCCGATGAAGCCGTTCGGGCTCAGGGATCCCCGCACGGGGGTGGAGCCCTACGCCGCCGTGCAGCTCCGCCAGGACGACCTCGCGCGCGAGCACTTCAACCTCGTGGGGTTCCAGACGAAGCTCCGGGTGAACGAGCAGAAGCGCATCTTCAGGATGCTGCCGGGGCTTGAGAGAGCGGAATTCGTGCGCTTCGGAATGCTCCACCGCAACACCTACCTCAACGGTCCGGCGCATCTCGACGCGCTGTTCCGCTGGAAGAAGGATCCGCGGGTCTTCTTCGCCGGACAGCTCACGGGCGTCGAGGGCTACCTGGAATCGGCCGCCACCGGCCTCATGGTCGGCGCGACGCTCGCACAAGCCCTCGAAGGTCGCGAGATCCGGGCGCTGCCCTTCTCGACCGCGCTCGGCTCTCTCGCCAAGCACGTCTCCGCGCCGCGCGAGCAGGAGTACACGCCCATGAACGTCACGTTCGGCCTCATCGAGAGCGAGGAAAAGACGGACGTTCCTTCGTCGCGGGACCGGGCCAAGCGCCGCGAGGAGATCGGCCGGCGGGCCCTCGCCGCGGTCGCCCGCTGGCGGGAGGAGGCGCTCGGTGTGCCGGCCCTCACACCCGAGTGAACGGGTGGGCCTCTAGAATCGTCCTCGAAGGAGATTCGCGTGAAGAAAACGCCCCTCGTCCTCTCGGCTGCCCTCCTCCTCGCGGGAGCCGGCGCGCCGATTCGCGCCGAAAGCGAACGGTCCGAGAACTTCCAGACGCATTGCGTAGTCTGCCACGGAGACAACGGAAAGGGCCAGACCGAGGAGGGCCGGAAGAAGAAAGCCCGGGACCTGACGAACGCGAAGTGGCAGGACACGATCGACGACGCGCGCATCGTGCGCTCGATCACGAAGGGGCACGACGAGATGCCCGCCTTCGGGAAGAAGCTCACCGAGTCCGAGATCAAGGCCCTCGCGGCCGAGGTCCGGAGCCTGGCGAAGAAGCCATCGTAAAGAGCGTCCCCTTCGTCTCGGAGATCGCGGCGTTCGAACGCCACCTGAGAGACGAGCGCCGCGTCTCGCCCCACACCCGGTCCGCGTACGGCGCCGATCTCGCGCGCTTCGTGTCGTTTCTTTCCGCGGTCTTCTGGAACCGGCCCGTTGCCGCGCTCCGGGCCGAGGACGTGGATCCCCTCGCCGTGCGGTCCTATCTCGCCCACCTCCGCGCCGAAGGGATCTCGAGGACGTCGATCGGACGGCACCTCTCGGCGCTCCGCACGTTCTTCGCGTTCCTCAAGCGCGAGGGCCGCATGGCATCGAACCCGGCGAAAACGGTGGGGACGCCCCGGCGCGAGAAGACGCTCCCCCGAACGCTGTCCGTCGGCGAAGCCGGCGCCGTCGTCGAAGCGAAAGGGCGCGAGGGGGCGCTCGGGGCCCGCGACCGTGCGCTCCTCGAGCTCCTTTACGCGACGGGGCTGCGCGTCTCCGAGCTCGTGGGGCTGCGCCTCGAGGACGTCGACCTCTCCGCCCGGCAGGTGCGCACGGTCGGGAAGGGGCGCAAGGAGCGCGTCGTGCCGTTCGGCCAGCCCGCCGCGGCGGCGCTCCGCGCCTGGCTGAAGGAACGGACGGCCTTCGTCCCTGCCGCGCGGGACGCCGAGATCGTGTTCCTGAACGCGCGCGCCGGCCGCCTGACAGACCGCAGCGTCCGGCGCGTCCTGGACCGGGCCCTCGCGGCGGCCGACGTGCGCCGCCACGCCTCGCCTCACGCGCTCCGGCACTCGTTCGCGACGCACCTCCTCGCGGCCGGCGCCGACCTCCGCTCCATCCAGGAGCTCCTCGGCCACGCCTCGCTTTCGACGACGCAGCGCTACACGCACCTCGACGCCGAGCGCCTCATCGAGGTGTACCGCAAGAGCCATCCGAAGGCCGAAGAGAGGGACTGACGGGCTAGACTCCGGGCATGCGTGGACCGCGTTTCACACACACGACGATTCTCTGCGTGAGGAAGGACGGGGTCGTCGCGCTCGGCGGCGATGGCCAGGTCACGATGGGGACGACCGTCATGAAGAGCGGCGCCTCGAAGGTGCGCCGGCTCCTGAACGGAAAGGTCCTCGCGGGCTTCGCCGGCTCGACGGCCGACGCCGTGACGCTCTTCACGCGTTTCGAGAAGAAGCTCGAGGAGTTCCACGGGCAGCTCGAGCGCGCGGCCGTGGAGCTCGCGACGGACTGGCGCACCGAGAAGATGCTGCGCCAGCTCGAGGCCCTCCTCGTCGTGGCCGACGAGAAGACCTCGCTTCTCCTCTCGGGAACCGGCGACGTCATCGCGCCGGACGAGGGCGTGATCGCGGTGGGCTCGGGCGGCCCGTACGCGGCGGCGGCGGCCCGGGCCCTTCTCCGGCATTCGGCCCTCGACGCGGCCGCGATCGTGAAGGAATCCCTCGCGATCGCGGCGTCCATCGACATCTACACGAACGACGTGATCCGCGTCGAGACTCTCCCGTGACGCCGCACCTTCTCCGGGACCTCTCGCCACGGAAGATCGTGGCCGAGCTCGACCGCCACGTCGTCGGGCAGACGAAGGCGAAGCGCGCCGTCGCGATCGCTCTCCGCG
>DATIFW010000197.1:0-2951 GCA_035455045.1 Thermoanaerobaculia bacterium
CGACTTCTGCCTTGAGCAGGGCATGGTCGTGGACGCGTCGGAGAGGCTTCAGACTCTCGAACGCCTTTTCCCGGGACACCCGCAGCTCTCGCGGCGACGGATGCGCCTCGAAGGGGGTGCGGCCGAGGACGCGCGCCCGGCTCTCCGGGACATCCTCTCGGAGGACTTCGAGTCCGTTCTCGACGCGGAGCTGGGCCGAGCTCTGACCGACGAAATGGCGCGGGGCGCCGAGAGCGCCGCGCCGGCGGCGCCCGTGCAGGGACCGCCGGCACCGCCCCTCGACGAGTCGTCGCTCTTCTCCGACGAGCAGGAGTTCTTCAACTTCGCCGGCGAGCTTCAGACGGAGATGCGGCAGGAAGCCGGTGCTCCGGCCGTCCCCGAGGTGAGGGGCGACATCCCGCTGGAGGAGATCTTCCGCGAGTTCAAGAAGGGTGTGGAGCAACAGCTGTCGCCCGAGGACTACGAGACGCACTACAACCTCGGCATCGCCTACAAGGAGATGTCTCTCACGGACGAAGCCATCAGCGAGTTCCAGAGAGCCGCCAAGAGCCCGCAGTACGCGGTGGAGTGCTGCTCGATGCTCGGACTGTGCTTCCTCGAGAAGGGCCTCCCTCAGCTCGCGATCAAGTGGTACCGCAAGGGTCTCGACACCGCCGGGATTCGCGAGGAGGACCGCATGGGCCTGCAGTACGACCTCGCGAACCTCTATGCGAGCCTCGGGGATCGCGAGAACGCGTACCGGACGTTCCTGGAGATCTACGGCGCGAACGCCTCGTTCCGAGATGTCGGCGAGCGGCTCAAGGAGCTCGCGCCCGCTTGAGACGCGCCCGGCACTCCTGAGATCCGCCGTGTCCGGCGCCTCCGCCCCGCTCCTTTCGGTTCGCGCCCTCACGATCGCGGTGCCCGGGCCGTCGGGAGGAGAGGTCCCGGCGGTGGACGGGGTCTCCTTCGACATCGAGCCCGGCGAGATCGTCGCCCTCGTCGGCGAATCCGGATGCGGCAAGACGCTGACGTCGCTTGCGCTCGTGGATCTCGTCACTCCTCCGGTGCGCCTGGTCTCCGGAGACGTTCTTTTCGCGGGCCGCGACGTTCGGGCGATCTCCGCGCGAGAGAAGGAGCGTCTGCGCGGAGGCGGGATCGGCCTCGTTTTCCAGGAGCCGGCCACCGCGCTCGACCCGGTGCGGACGATCGGCCGGGAGCTGACGGACGTGATCGAGCGGCATCGCGGCCTCTCTCGAAAGACGGCAGCCGTCGAGGCCGAGCGCTGGCTCCGTCGCGTGTCGCTCCCCGATCCCGAAAGGCAGCGGAACGCGTTTCCGCACGAGCTCTCCGGCGGGATGCGCCAGCGCGCCCTCCTCGCCCTCGCCCTCGCCGGCGGGCCGCGTCTTCTCGTCGCGGACGAGCCGACGGCGGCGCTCGACGTCACCGTGCAGGCGCAGGTGCTGGGCCTTCTTCTCGAGCTGAAAGACGAGCTCTCCCTCGCGGTCCTTCTCGTCACCCACGACCTCGGCGTCGTGGCGGAGGCCGCCGACCGAGTTCTCGTCATGTACGCGGGCGAAATCGTGGAAAGCGCGCCTGTCAGCGGGCTTTTCGCGCACCCCCGGCATCCCTACACGCGCGCCCTCCTGGGCGCGCGCCCGGGGTCCGCGCCGCCTGACTCAGCGCGTCTCTCCTCACTTCGGGGGGCCGTTCCCGAGCCTGGCAGGAGGCCGCCGGGCTGCGCGTTCGAGCCGCGGTGCGGGGAAGCCTTCGGACGTTGCGCGGCGGCGCGGCCCATCCTCGTGCCTGCCGGAACGGGCACCGAAGCCGCGTGTTTCCTCCTTGACGGCTCATCGGATGGGCACGTTCCATGAGCGCGAGTCAGCCCGCTCCGCTCCTTTCTGTCCGCGACCTCCACAAGACGTTCGCGTCGAGCGCAGGTCCGGTGACCGCTCTCAAGGGCGTCGGCTTCGATCTCGCCGCCGGTTCCACGCTCGCCATCGTCGGGGAGTCGGGCTCCGGCAAGACGACCGCCGCTCGCGTCGTGCTGCGCCTCGCGGCGCCCGATCGGGGGTCGGTGACTTTCGACGGGGCCGACTGGCTCGCCCTTCCCGCGCGGGAGCTGAACCGCCGGCGCCGGGACGTCGGCGTCGTCTTCCAGGATCCGGCCACGTCCCTCGATCCGCGGCTGACCGTCGGGGAAATCGTCGCCGAGCCGCTCGCCATTCATGGAATCGGGGACCGGGCCGAGCGCCGCGCGCGGGCGGCTGCTCTCGTCACCTCGGTGGAGCTTCCCGCCTCGGCCCTCGCGCGGCTGCCGCGCGAGCTTTCCGGCGGGCAGAGGCAGCGCGTCGCGATCGCGCGCGCTCTCGCGACCGGACCCCGGCTCGTGGTGCTCGACGAGCCCGTCTCGGCCCTCGACGTCTCGGTGCGTTCACAGATCCTCAACCTGCTCCGGGACCTTCAGAGGGGGACGCCCTCACACCCGGCGTACCTCTTCATCGGTCACGATCTCTCGGTCGTGAGGTGGATCGCCGATCGCACGGCGGTGATGTACATGGGGCGCGTCGTCGAGGAGGCGCCGACGTCCGTCCTGTTTGCTTCGCCCCGCCACCCCTACACGGCCCTCCTGCTCGCCTCCCGGCCTCGGGAAACTCCCGGGCCGCGGTCTTCACGCCGGACCGCTCCCATGGAAGCCCCGTCACCCGTCGACCCGCCTCCCGGCTGCCCGTTTCACCCGCGCTGCACGTTCGCACGGCCGGTTTGCGCGCAGGAGATGCCGGCACTCGTTTCCGATCCTGTGGATAGCGGAAGAACCTTCGCCTGCCACGCGCCCCTCGGGAACGATTGAAGAGGCGTTTGCGGGAAACTTTTTCGCCTCGAGCCCGTACTCTCTGAGCGGTGGCTTCCCCTATCATCTCTTTTCGTTTCAGGAGGTTTTCGTGACTCGTGACCGTTCCTCGAACCCTGCG
>DATIFW010000198.1:0-5507 GCA_035455045.1 Thermoanaerobaculia bacterium
CGAGCTCGCGCGGCAATTCGCGGAGAGGTTCTCGGGCTGACCCGATGAAGGTCGTCACCTGGAACGTGAACGGAATCCGGGCGCGGGAGCTGCAGGTCGTGGAGTGGCTCGAGCGCGAGAAGCCCGACGTCCTCTGCCTGCAGGAGCTGAAGGCCGCTCCCGAGCAGCTTCCGCTCTCCCTCGTCGCCCCCGAGGGCTACACGACGTACTGGCACGGACACAGGGGTTATTCGGGGGTGGGCCTGCTTCTCCGCCGGGAGACGTTCGCGGGAGACGTCGCATTCACGCACCCGGACTTCGACCACGAGACACGGGTCGTCGAAGCGCTTCTGCCGGACTTCACGGTGGCGTCCCTTTACGTTCCGAACGGGGGGAAGGACTTCGCCGCCAAGCTCGCTTTCCTCGAGGCCCTGGAACGCCATGCAGCCACGGCGAGGGCGGAAAAGAGGGAGCTTCTCCTCTGCGGCGACCTGAACGTCGCGCTGACGGACCGCGACGTGCACCCGAAGGAACGGAAGGCGGGCGCCATCGGACAGCGTCCCGACGAACGCGCGCTCGTCGAAAAGATCCTCGGCGAGGGGCTCGTGGACACGGGCCGCGCCCTCGACCCCGACAACGACTCGCTCTTCACGTGGTGGGCGCCGTGGCGCCAGCTCAAGGAGCGCAACATCGGCTGGCGGCTGGACTACGTCCTCGCGAGCGAATCGCTCGCATCGAAGGCGTCCGCGACCCGGGTGTACCGCGAGTTCGGGACCAGCGACCACGCCCCGGTTCTCGTCGAGTTCGGATGAGAGGCTCTTGCGGTGACGCGCGGCTAGACTCCCGGCCGTGGCGTCTCGGCGCATCCGCGTCACGGCGAGCCCCGGCTGGGAAGTTCTACCTCCAGCGGGGGCGATGCGCGCGCGGTCGGCCGAGCCCGACCCCTTTCTCGAGCGGGTCCTCGAAGACGGGCGCCTGACGCTCGAGAGCGTCCGCTCCGCGCGTCCGCTTCGCGGAGCCCCGGCCCGCCCCGGCACTCTCGAAGCCGGCGTCGAAGCGCCCGCCTCGGAAGGATGGGTGCTCGTGGCCCGCCATCCGTCAGGTGCCCTGACGTTTCACGCGGCGAGCGAGGTCGATCAGGGCGTCCATCGATTCGACGTGCCCCTCCCGCCGCCGCCGCTCGCCCGCCGCGGCCCCGGCGCCCTCCTCCGCGTCTTCTTCCTGCGGGCCGCCGCAGCGGTGGCAGGCACTCTGCTGCCGGTTCTCGCGCGCGCCTGGGAGAAAGGTCGATTCGCCGAGGCTCACGTTCCGCTCGGCCTCGTGCGGCTCTCGGCCGCCGGGGGAACTCTCGTCGCGTCGCGCGTCGCGAGATCCTCTCTGCCCCGCACGGAGGCGAGGAGCCTCCTGTTCCTCCACGGCACGTTCTCGCACGCGTCCGCGGCGTTCTCCGAGCTCGCCCGGGACGGCGCTTTCGAGGCGCTCTCGAGGCTCTACGAAGGGCGCGTCTTCGCGTTCAACCACCTCTCGGTCGGGCGCTCGCCCCACGAGAACGCGACGGCTCTCCTCGAGGCGATCAGCCCCGCCTCGACCGGCACCTCCATCTTCTCCTCTCTCGACGTCGTGACGCACTCGCGCGGCGGCCTCGTCCTCCGCCTCCTCGCATCGTCGGCCGGACCTCCCCGGGTGAAACGCGCGTTCCTCGTCGCGTCGCCGAACGAAGGCACTCCGCTCGCCTCCCCTGCGCGTTGGGACCGGCTCGCCGGGTGGCTCGCGAACCTCGGCGAGATGTTTCCGGGCGGAGCGCTCGCCTTCGGGCTCGACTTCGCGGCGGAGGCGCTGGTGTGGATTGCTTCCCGCGCCGGCGGCACGCTGCCGGGACTCGCCGCGATGGATCCGGCGGGCGGGTTCCTGGAGAAGCTGAACGCCGTTTCGAAAAGGCCGTACGAGGTCACCGCCGCGGTCGCGCGCTACGAGCCGCGCGGCAGCGCGGCCCGGCGTCTCCTCGACGCGGCGGCGGGTGTCTTCTTCGAGGATGCGAACGACCTCGTGGTTCCCACCGAGGGCGGAACGCGCCTCGGCGCGGCCCCGCCGGTCCCGGCGGAAGACGTCATTCGCTTCGGGCCCGGCGGCAACGCGGGCCCGGGCACCGGCGCGGGCACAAGGGCGGTCGTCCACCATTTGAATCTCTTTGCTCAGAAAGAGACGAAAGAGGGGATTAAGAATTTCTTAGAAAGAAAGAAAGGAACGAAACCTTTCTTAGAAGGAAAGAGCCGGTATTCCCCGGATGTCCGGAGTCAAGGGTCTTCGACCGCTGCGCGGCGCGCGAAGCGCGCCCTTGATGCCGGACATCCGGGGAACAGATTCTCGACTATCGGCGGCCGCAATAGCGGCCGCCGCATATCAGGAAGGAAACCCTCTCCTGGGGCGGCTGCATCAGCAGCCGCCGCATACAAGGAAAAATATTCTGCCGGGCACGCGCGAAGCGCGTCTTCTTCCTCTTCAGCAAAATCCTCCTCTTCTTCCGCGCGCGCGCCGCGCCCCGCGCGCCGCTTCGAGCTCGTGCTCGTGGGCGGACGCGGCGGCGAGCCGTCGCACCTTCTCGCGAGCTTCGCCGGAGCGCGCGTCGTGGAGCCTTTCGAGACGAAGGGCGGAGCCGCGGGAGAGCGGATGCGCGTCATCATCGCGATGCACGAACGCGTTCTCGCGGTCCTCGACGGCGGCGGGAGAGAGCCCCTTCCGGCTGCGAAGGAGCTGCGCGAGTACGGCGCCGTCCTCTTCGAGACGCTTTTTCCCGGAGCGGTGCGGCGCCTCTGGGACGAGGCGCGGGCGGCCGCGAAGGGTGCGCTCGAGGTCGTTTTCACGCCGGGCCTCGACTGGATCGCCGACAAGCCGTGGGAGCTCGCCTGGGATCCCTCCCGCAGGCGCTTCCTCGCGGACGACGCCGTCCTCGTGCGCGGCGTCTTCGGGGCCCCGCCCTCCACCGCGCCCGCGCCGCGCCGCGGGCCGCTGCACGTTCTCGTCGCCCTCGCGGAGCCGTGTGACGCCGCACCCGTGGCCGGGCGGCAGGAGGCGGCCGCCATTCGCGCCGCTCTGGGGCCGCTCGTCAAGGCCGGTCTCGTGCGTCTCGAGGTCCTCGGATCCACCTCGCCCGCGGGCCTCCACCGGCGCCTGTCGGCAGGCCGCGTGGACGTCCTTCACTTCGTGGGGCACGGAGCCTTCGACGAAAAGGAGAAGACGGGTTCCCTCTTCCTCGTGGACGCGCGCGGGCGCTCCCTCGCCGTCGACACGGACCGCGTCCTGCGCCTCCTCGCCGGACGCGCGCTGAAACTCGTCGTTCTGAACGCGTGCGAAACGGGCCGCGGAGGCCGCACGGACTTTCTGCGCGGCGTCGCGCCCGCCCTTTCCGCGGGAGGGATCCCGGCCGTCCTCGCGAACCAGTACAAGGTCCTGGACTCGTCCGCGACGGCCTTCGCCCGCCATCTCTATTGGGCGCTCGCGAAGGGCCACAGCCTGGGCGCCGCCGCCCGTGAGGCGCGGGTCGCCGTGTCGTACGCGAAGGGCGCCGAGCCCATGGACTGGGCGGTGCCGGTGCTCTACGCGCGCGATACGTCGCTCGTCTTCAGCCGGCCGGCGAGGAAGCCCTGACGCGATGGGCTCCGACACTACCAAGGTGCGGACCCTTGCTCTCACCGGCGTCGCCGTGATGCTCCTCACGGCCGGGCCGTCCCCGGCGGCGACGGTCGCCGTGAGCGTCGATCCGAACGCCGACCGGCACCCCGTCAGCCCACAGATCTTCGGGATGAACTTCGGCACCGCGGCCCAGATGTCGCGCCTGAAAGTCCCCGTGAGGCGATGGGGCGGCAACGCGGTCACGCGCTACAACTGGGAAACCGACACGAACAACAGCGCGAGCGACTGGTTCTTCACGAACTACGCCGGAAGCGCGAATCCCGCGACCCTTCCGAACGGCTCGGCGGCCGACGTCTTCGTGGACGAGATCCGGGCCGCGGGCGGTGAGGCGCTGATCACCGTTCCGCTCATCGGCTGGACGCCGATCGACCGGAAGCGGCGCTGGGGGTTCTCCGTGGCGAGGTACGGCGCCCAGCAGCAAACCGAGTGCTCGGCCACGGGATACGCGAGCTGGTGCAACCCCGACGCCGGCAACGGCGTGAGGCCGAACGGCTCGTACGTGACGGGGAACGACCCGGCGGACACGTCGAAGGCGATCGACGCCACGTTCGCGACGCGCTGGATGTCGCACCTCGCCGGTCGTGTCGGCACCGCCGC
The DNA here is from genome assembly GCA_035455045.1 of Thermoanaerobaculia bacterium. GTDB lineage: Bacteria > Acidobacteriota > Thermoanaerobaculia > UBA5066 > UBA5066 > Fen-183. The sequence continues at coordinate 4,267 of DATIFW010000198.1, forward strand.
GGCCGGAGGAGTCCGGTTCTGGGCGCTCGAGAACGAGCCGATGCTCTGGAACTCGACGCACCGCGACGTCCACCCTTTGGGAACGACGTACGACGAGCTGTGGTCGAAGACCGCTGCCGTCGGCGCCGCGATCAAGGCCCAGGACGCCGGCGCGAAGGTCCTCGGCCCGGCCGTCTGGGGATGGTGCGCGTATTTCTTTTCCGGCGCCGACGGCTGCTCGCCGGGAGCCGATCGAGCCGCGCACGGCGGCGAGGACTTCCTCCCCTGGTATCTCGACCAGGCGAAGGCCTGGGAGACCCAACACGGGACCCGCCTCCTCGACTACCTCGACGTCCACTACTACCCACAGGCGTCCGGCGTCGCCCTCACGAACGACGAGTCCTCGGCGACGTCGGCGCTGCGCCTGAGGACTCTCAAGAGCCTCTACGACCCGTCGTACCTCGACGAGTCGTGGATCGGCACGGACGTCGGCCAGGCCGTGTATCTGATCCCGCGGATGAAGGCGTGGATCGCGGCGCACTACCCCGGGACGAAGCTCGCCATCAGCGAGTACAACTGGGGCTCAGACGACGGGATCAGCGGCGCGCTCGCGCAGGCCGAAGCGCTCGCGATCTTCGGACGCGAAGGCGTCGACCTCGCCACGCGCTGGGTCGCGCCCGCCGACAACTCGAAGACCGAGGACGCCTTCCTCCTCTACCGCAATTACGACGGGGCGGGAGCGCAGGTGAAAGGAGACAGCGTCCGCGCCACGAGCGGGAACGTGGATGCGGTGGGCGCGTATGCCGTCCGCGGCGGCGCGGGCGGGAACACGCTCTACCTCCTCCTCTTCAACAAGGGCACGGCGACGCAAACGGCCGCGGTCAGCGTTGCGGCCGGCCTGTCCGGCACAGCCTCTCTCTGGCGCTTCACGGCCGCTTCACGCCTGGCCGCGGCCGGCAGCGCGGCACCGGCTGGCGGGACGCTGACGCTCGCTCTCCCCGCCCGATCCGCCACGCTCGCGGTCGCGGCTCTCGCCGCGACGCCGCCCTCCGGCACGTCGTTCCACACGGTGGCGCCCTGCCGCTTCGTCGATACGCGCGGTGTGTCCGGGCCCGCGCTCGCGGCGAACGTGCGCCGCGACGTCGTCCTGACGGGAGCCTGCGGGATCCCGGCGACGGCGAAGGCGGTCTCGGCGAACGTGACGGTCACCGGCTCGACGTCCGCGGGCAACCTCGTCGCGTTCCCCGCGGACCTCGCGCTGG
>DATIFW010000199.1:0-19878 GCA_035455045.1 Thermoanaerobaculia bacterium
GACCACCACCTCCGGCAGTTCGGGGCGTAGGGGCTCGGCCCGGGCGAGGTCACGGGCAGATCGAAGCCGGCTCCTTCAGGATCGTGGACGCGGGCGCCACGTAGACCGCGCGATCGGACGCCGGCACGCGAGAGACGGCAGCGAGCCAGGCGGCGTCGAACTGGCTCGCGTGGCGCTCCATGTCGGCCGTGACGGCGTTCCAGGCCGGACCCCCGGTCGCGGCGAGCGGCTCGTTCGCGTCGAAGCGGATCGCTCCGGACGCCGCGGAACGGAAGCGAAGCGCAAGAAGCGGGGCGTCGATCTCGAGCCTCGTCTCGAGAAGATAAACCGACGGTGGCGCGCTCGAGAGCTTCACCGCCTCGAGGACGAGGGCCGCGACGGCGCGGTGGTCCGGATGGCACGTCGTCCCGTGGCGCGGGTCGAACGTGAGGACGAGCTCGGGCGCCTCGGCGCGGATGAATCCCTCGATCGTCAAGACGAGATCCCGCGATCCGCCCGAGGAGATGTCCCACGGCGGAGGCAGCACGCCACCGCCGTCCGCCAATGACAGGAGGATCGCGTCCGCGCCGAAATACTGCGACGCGGCGCCGGCCTCCGCGCTGCGGACGGATGCGAGATCCGGAAGGCAGCCGTCCGGGCGGAAGCACGGGCCTGATTCACCGCGTGTCGCGATCAGGAGAGAGCAGCGTGCGCGTCCATCGCCGCACCACCGCGCGAGGAGAGGGGCCACGAGGACCTCATCGTCGGGATGAGCGGCGATCCACATCACGGAAGCCGGCGCGGGAAGGCGTCCGGGAAACCTCGCGGGCGAGACGGGCTGCGGCGCCGCGGAGCCGGAGACCGGGACGTGGCCCTGCGCGCGGACCGGGAGCGCGAGCGACGCGATCGCGGCCGCCACCTCGAACACGCGGCGCGAGATGCCCATCATCCTTACGAAGTGCCGTCCAGAACCTCCGGCTCACCGGGCGAGGACGCCCGTTTCTACCGCCCCAGCACCTTCTTCAGCATCTCGCCCATGAGCGCGGGCGAGTCCACGACGTGGACGCCGGCGGCCTGGAGCGCCTTCACCTTCTCGGCGGCGGTGCCCTTTCCGCCCGAGATGATCGCGCCCGCGTGGCCCATGCGGCGCCCCGGAGGCGCCGTGCGGCCCGCGATGAACGAGACGACGGGCTTCCTGAGGTTGCCGGCGATCCAGCAGGCCGCCTCTTCCTCGGCGCTGCCGCCGATCTCGCCGATGAGAATGACCGATTCGGTCTCCTCATCGTCGCGGAAGAGCGTGAGCGCGTCGATGAAGTTCGTCCCGTTGATCGGGTCGCCGCCGATGCCGATGCAAGTCGACTGCCCGAAACCCAGCGCCGTCGTCTGGCCGACGGCTTCGTACGTGAGCGTCCCCGAGCGGGAGACGACGCCGACGAAGCCGGGCTGGTGGATGCGCGCCGGCATGATGCCGATCTTGACCTTCGCCGAGGGGCGAATGATCCCGGGGCAGTTCGGGCCGATGAGGCGGCTCTTGCCCTTCGCGAGGAAGTCCTTCGCGCGGATCATGTCGTTGACGGGGACACCCTCGGTGATCGCGACGATCAGGGGAATGCCGGCGTCCGAGGCCTCCATGATCGCGTCCGCGGCGGCCGGAGGGGGCACGAACACCATCGAGGCGTTCGCGCCGGTGGCCTTGACGGCGGCGTGCACGGAGTCGAAGACGGGAATGCCTTCGACCGTCGTTCCGCCCTTGCCGGGCGTCATGCCGGCGACGACCTGCGTGCCGTAGTCGCGGCTCGCGAGCGCGTGGAACTTGCCCTCGCGGCCCGTGAGCCCCTGCACGAGGAGGCGCGTGTCCTTCGAAATCAAGCTCGCCATCTCAAGCCAGCCCTCCGGGGGCGCGTTTCCTTGCGCCCCCGGACCCCCAGGTTTCAGTGAGCATGTGACATCTCCTTGTTTCCGCTAAGCGACGCGATGACCTTCTCGGCAGCGTCCTTCATGTCGTTCGCGGGGATGACCTTGAGGCCGGAGCTCTTGAGGATCGCCTTGCCCTCCTCGACGTTCGTGCCCTCGAGGCGCACGACGACGGGGATCTTGATCCCGATCTCCTGGATGGCGTTGACGACGCCCGTTCCGATGATGTCGCACCGCATGATGCCGCCGAAAATGTTGATGAGGACGGCCTTCACGTTCGCGTCCGACAGGATGATCCGCATCGCGTTCTTGACCTGCTCCTCGTTCGCCCCGCCGCCCACGTCGAGGAAGTTCGCGGGCTTGCCGCCCGCGTACTGGATGATGTCCATCGTGGCCATCGCGAGACCGGCTCCGTTCACCATGCAGCCCACGTTCCCGTCGAGCTTGATGTAGTTGAGGCCGAACTTCGAGGCCTCGACCTCGAGCGGGTCCTCCTCGTCGAGGTCTCGGTACTCCTTGATGTTCGGGTGCCGGAAGAGCGCGTTGTCGTCGAAGTTCATCTTCGCGTCGAGCGCGACGACGTCGCCGGTCCCCGTGACGAGAAGAGGGTTGATCTCGGCGAGCGAAGCATCCGTCGCGACGTACGCCTTTGCGAGCGCGATCAAGAAGCCGACGGCCTTCTTGTGCGTCTCTCCCGTGAGGCCGAGCGCGTTCGCGAGCTTGCGCGCCTGAAAGGGCTGGAGACCCCAGGCCGGGTCGAAGGGCTCCTTGACGATCGCGGCCGGGTCCTTCGCGGCGACGACCTCGATCTCCATGCCGCCCTGTTTGCTCACCATCATCACCGGCCGGTCGATCGCGCGATCGAGCGTGATGCCGAGATAGAGCTCCCGGGCGATGTCGAGCGCTTCCTCGACGAGGATCTTCTTGACCTTCTGCCCTTGCGGTCCCGTCTGGTGCGTGACGAGCTGCATGCCGAGGATCTTCTTGGCGAGCTCGACGGCCTCGTCGGGGCTCTTCGCCAGCTTGACGCCACCGCCCTTTCCGCGGCCGCCGGCGTGGATCTGCGCCTTCACGACGGCGCGCCCGCCGAATTCGTTCGCGATGCGGCCCGCCTCCTTGGGCGAGTCCGTGACCTGGCCGCGCGGCGTCGCGACGCCGAACGTACGGAGGATCTCCTTGGCCTGGTATTCGTGTATTTTCATGGGACCCGGAAGGGTATCAGAGGGAAAAAGCCGCGCTCCATGATGAAACTGACTCATATCGTCGTCCTCGCGCTCGCCGTGCCCGGCCCGCTCGCGGCACAGGCCCCCGTGAAGACGCCGGAGAACGTCGTCGAGCTCGCGCCGCTTCCCGCGAACGCCGCAGCGTCTCTCGTGAAGGGGATCGTCTCGGAGCTGAAGGCGGACGATCTGGTCGCATTGCAGTCCCGCTTCGACGAGGCGCTGAAGGCGGCGCTGCCGGACGACAAGCTGCGCGGGTTCTGGACGGGCGTGGCTGCGAAGGGCGGCCGCCTGAAGTCGTGCACGGAGCCCCGTATCGACTGGGTCGGGGAGTACACGCTCGGGTTCACGACGTGCACGTTCGAGAAACAGCGCGCGGAGCTGAAGCTGACGTTCCACTCCGACGGGCGGCTGGCGGGCATGTTCCTCGAGGCTGGCGGATCGCCGCGCCCGGACTGGACCGCGCCGCGTTACGTGGCGCCGGGCGCGTTCAAGGAGCGCGAGGTGCAGGTCGTCTCGGGTCCCGTGTCCCTTCCCGGGACGCTTGCCATGCCCGCGGGCGACGGGCCCTTTCCGGGCGTCGTCCTCGTGCACGGCTCGGGCCCCCAGGACCGCGACGAGACGATCGGCGGATTCCGCCCGTTTCAGGATCTCGCGCAGGGCCTCGCGTCGCGAGGCGTCGCGGTGTTGCGTTACGACAAGCGCACGAAGGTGTACCAGAAGGAGCTCGCGGGAACGCGCGACATGACCATCCGCCAGGAGGTGATCGACGACGCTCTCGCGGCGGTTCACATCCTGCGGTCCACGCCGCGGGTCGACCCCAAACGCGTCTTCGTCGCGGGCCACAGTCTCGGGGCGATCCTCGCGCCCCGGATCGGCGCTCTCGATGGCTCTCTGGCGGGGATCGTGCTGCTCGCAGCCCCTTCACGGCCCATGTCGGAGGTGATTCGCGACCAGGCGCGCTCACTCCTCGAGCCTGGAGCGACCGAAGCCCAGCGGCGCATGGCGCCCGACGTCTTGAAAGAAGCGAACGCGCTCGCCGATCTCTACGCGGGCCGGCCCGGCCCGCCTTCCGGCATGGTCCTGGGCGCTTCGGTGTCGTACTGGCTCGACCTGAAGTCCCAGCTTTCGCTCGAAGCCGCCCGTTCTTTCGGGAGGCCGATTCTCGTCCTGCAGGGCGAACGCGACCATCAGGTCTCGATGGCCGACTTTTCCGGGTGGAAGAAAGAGCTCGGAGGGCGCCCGGGCGTCGTGCTCAAGTCGTATCCGGCCCTGAATCATCTGTTCGCGCCGGGCGAGGGACGGAGCACGCCGGCCGAGTACGAGAAGCCCGGCCACGTCGCCGCCGAGGTCGTCGAGGACATCGCGGCGTTCGTGAAGAAGTCGCCGCCCGCGGGAGTGCCCTGACGCGCCGAGGCGCAGGGCGCGAAGCCGCCTCTCAGCCGCGCGCGACGACGGCGCCGACGAAGAACTTCGGATAGCGCGTCGCGACGGCGTCCACGTCCGGAACGAGAATGACGTCGCGAAAGCCGGCCGCCAGAAGGCTCGCGCGCCAGGCCGCGGGCGAGAGGAACCCGTGATTCGGCCGGAGAGCGGGGTCGAGCTTCACGTCCGTGAAGGTCGTGAGGAAATTGAAGACGAAATCGACGTAAGAGGGCGGGGGATGCACGCCGGGCTTCACGCACTCGGAGACGACGACGGCTCCGCCCGGTTTCAGCGCGGCCTTCGCCTGACCGAGGACGAAGGCGAGATCGGGCGCCACGTGAAAGCAATTCACGGAGTAAACCGCGTCGAATGAACCGGGCACGACGCCCTGCGCCTCCCACGGCTTCGTCATGTCGAGCTTCGAGGCTTCCACGCGCGTTCCCCCGGCTGCCGCGGCGCGCGCCGCCCGTTCGCCCCGACGCGCGAACGTCGGGACGAGCTCCGTGAAGCGCCAGAGCGCGACGCGTGCGCCGAGGCGCCTGAGCGCCGCCTCGGCCGCGCTCCCGCAGCCGCCGCCGACTTCCAGGACCTCGCACCCCTCCTCCGGCAGGACGCGCGCGAGCGTCTCGGCGCCGAGCGTGTTGTTGATCGCGTAGAGGATGTTCGCGTTCGAGAAATACCGGATCCAGAGCGGCAGACGGACGGGTGAAAAGAGAATCTCCTCGCCGGTCTTCTTCCCACGGAAGAACTCCGGCGCCTCGGCCGCCAGAAGCGTCACGATTTCGGCGCCCACGGCGGCATCGGGCTCCGTGGCGGCGAGCTCGGCGGCGAGGGACTCGACGGAGGGAGGCCCGCTCCGCGCCCGGGGCGTCTCGGCTAGGGTGATCGTAGTTTTCGGAAGATCTTCTTGCTCCCGTGCGTTTCCTGCTGCCGGTGGGACGGGGGCGGTGGATTTTCTTAGAAGGTGAATGGGCGCCGCGGCGTCACTCGCGGCCGAAGCCTGGCCTACCGCGCCGGCACTACTCACCCTTCCAAGAAAATACCCGCTCGCACTGAGCTTCTCGAACATGTATTTGAGTGCGGGGCGGGTGTGTGCGGGGTATTCAGCAAGAATCGTCTCTTCTTCTCTCTCCTCCCCAGGCGCGGGGAGCGCACCGATGTCGCCGAGGATCTTCCAGCACGCCGCGTCCACGAGCTCGTCGTAGATCTCCGTCGCGACGAGGAATCTCTGCGAGAAGAGCGCGCGGACGGCGTCGTCGGAGATGGCTCCGACGACGTCGGGGAAATCGCGGGCGACGGTGCGCATCGACCCGGAGATGATACGAGCCCGCGCATTTCATAGAATCCCGTCGCATGCTGGTCCGGATCGCGCGGCATGGCGAGAGCGAGGGCAATTCCGCCGGCGCGCTGCAGGGCTCCCGTTTCGACACGCCGCTCTCGGTTCGAGGGACGCGCCAGGCGGAATACCTGGCGGCCCGCCTCGGAGGCGAGGCGATCGACGCCGTCTGGGCCAGCCCGATGATCCGGGCCCGCGAAACCGCCGCCATCGTGGCCGCTCCGCTCGGCCTCGGCGTGTCGCTGGACGGCGATCTCGTCGAATTCGACTGGGGCGTCTGGTCGGGCCGGCCTTACAACGGGGCGATCGAGAAAGAGGTCTCGGGCGTCCGAGCGCGATGGCGGGCGGGCGAGACGGAGCTGTCCCCCGCGGGAGGGGAGTCGCCCGCGCGCACCGCCGTCCGGGCCGACCGCTTTCTCGCGCGGCTCAAAGCCTCGGGGGCGAGCGCCCCGGTGATCGTCGCGCACGGGCGCTTCAACCGGATTCTCATGACGCGGCTCCTCGGGCGGGAGCTCGGGCGTATGGACGAGATCCGGCAGCGGAACGGCTCGCTCTCCGCGTTCGAATGGGACGGCGCCGGCCCGGCGACGCCGCTCTTTCTCGACGACGTCTCACACCTGCCGCCGGAAATCCAGACGGTCTCCGTTCTCTCCGACAGCGTCAGGTAACCCGCGGTCACGCCTCGTCGGGCGTCGGCGGAGCCTTCCCCTCGTCGACGCCCGCGCTCTTGATCGCGCGAGCGGCGATCCGCGCGATGAAGATCGTGGCGACGACGGCCGCGACCGCGAGACTGATCTTGATGGTCTTCTGAAGCGCCGTCGCGCTTCCCGTCACGTCGCCGAGGGCGGAGCCGAAGTAGACGTAGGCGAGCGTGCCCGGCAGCATCGCGATCCAGCTCGCGAAGAAATAAGACGCGAGCGTCACGGGTGTCAGGCCGAAGAGGTAATTGACGATCGTGAAGGGGAAAACGGGCGAGAGCCTCACGAGCGCGACGATCCTCGCCCCTTCCTTCTCGATCGCCCGGTTCAGGCTGCCGAACGTCTTGTTGCTCTCGGCGATCTTCTGGACGCGCTGGCGGAAGACGCCGCGGGCGAGGAGGAAGGCGAGAGTGGCCGCGGTGATCGAGGAGAGAGAAACGAGAATCGTCCCGGTCACGACGCCGTAAACGGCGCCGGCGGCGAGCGTCATGATCGCCGCGGGGCCTCCGGGGATGAGGGAGGCGCCGATGTAGACGAGGCCGAAGATGACGTAGCCGAGCGTCCCCTGCCCTCTCACGTACGTCTTGAACTCCTCGATCCACACGGCGATGGGGAGCAGGCGGAAGAGGACGAAGAGGCCGGCGACGACGACGACGAAGACAGCCACCTTCGCGACGGGGAAAGGCTTCTTCGCGGCCGGGCCGGCGGGAGCGGCGGAGACGTCGTCCATCGGCTTATCTCCTGAGGAACGCGGCCAGCTTCGTGAGGATCTTCTTGCGGCCGGGCGTCAGCGAGGTCTTCAGGTAGGCGCGCGCGAGGGCGCCGTTGATCTCCGAGAGAGACGGGTAGGCGTGGATCACCGAGCCGAGCGCCGAGAGGCCGAGCCCGTTCTTCTTCGCGAGGACGATCTCGCCGAGCAGGTCGCCGGCGTGCGGGTGGACGATCGTCGCGCCCAGGATCTTCCCCTTCGGATCGATGAGCACCTTCGCGAAGTTGTCCTCCTGCGTCCCGTCGCAGACGGCCCGGTCGTTGTGGAGGAATTCGGCGAAAAAGGCCCGATAGGGGACGTTCCTTCTCTTCGCGTCGTCCTCGCCGAGGCCGACGTGCGCGATCTCGGGGTCGGTGTACGTGATCCAGGGCGTGTTGTCGAAGTCGCACTTCGCGAGAGCCACGGGCGACAGCGTGTTGCGCAGAACGACGCCCGCCTGATAGCCCGCCCAGTGCGTGAAGAGGTAGTGGCCCGCCACGTCTCCAATGGCCCAGATGGAGGGCACGCTCGTGCGGCACTTCGCGTCGGTGGCGATGGCCTTCTGATCGTGCTTCACGCCCACGCCCTCGAGGTTCAGGCCCTCGATGTTCGGGCGGCGGCCGGTCGCCACGAGGATCTCGTCCACCGCGACGTCGAAGTCGGCGCCGCTCGCGGGCTTCACCGTGACGACCTTCTTGCCGTCCCTCATGGCGACCTTCGTCGCGCGCGCGCCGTCGTGGATCGCGACGCCTTCTCTCTTGAGAGCCTTCACGAGGACCTTGGCGACGTCCGCGTCCTCCTTCGGGCAGATGTGCGAGGTCGAGGACACGATCGTGACCTTCGAGCCGAGCCGCGAGAAGGCCTGCCCGAGCTCGGTGCCGATCGGACCGCCGCCCATCACGAGCAGGCTTCCCGGCAGGTTCGTGGCGGAGAAGACGCTTTCGTTCGTGAGGTAGCCTGCCTCTTCCAGGCCCGGGATCGGATGGATCATGGCGCGGGAGCCGGTCGCGATGACGACGTGCTTTCCCCAGACGGTCGTCCCGCCGACCTCGACTTCGTGGGCGGATTTCAGGCGCCCCGCGCCCAGCAGCACCTCCACGCCGAGCCCGGTGAAGCGCTCGACCGAGTCGGCAGGAGAGATCTCGGCCTGGGCGCCGCGGACGTAATCCAGGACGGACTTGAGGTCCTGCGGCCCGGGGTCGGAGACGCCGCGAATCGCGAAGCGTGCCGCCTCGCGGGCGGCGTGGGCCGCCTTCGCGGAGCGGAGCAACGCCTTCGAGGGAACGCAGCCGTACTGGAGGCAGTCGCCGCCCATCGCCCGGACCGGCGTCGAGCCCTCCGGCGTGAAGGAGAGAACGTGCTTTTCCGCGAGCGCCACGCGAGCGCCCAGCCCGGAGCCGCCGGCGGCGACGACGAGGCCGCCGGAACCCGCACCGATCACGACGAGGTTGTAACGCTCCATCTGCACTCCTTGCGGGGAATACGGACCGGGGCGATGTTTCCGATCAGAAGAGAAATGATGCAGCCCCCTTCGTTTCTTCCGAAGGCGACGATTTCGGGCTTTTCGAGTCGTAAACTGTTCGCGGGAGGTTAGCTCAGCGGGAGAGCGTCTGCTTTACACGCAGCAGGTCATCGGTTCGATCCCGATACCTCCCACCATGCATCTCGCTCGCCGCTCGCGACATGGCGCCAGGGACCGGACCTGGACGAAAGGGAGAATCGACATGGGTGATCCAATTGACGTCCCGACCTACGGGAAGTTTTCGGCGGCTTCCGACGCGAGCGCCCCGCTGCTGGTGGTGTTCGGCGGCATCGACGTGGATGGCGTTCACAGCGGCGTCTACATGTGGAACTACATGAAGGACGTCAAGGACCGCTTTCACATCTTCGTTGCGCGCAGCAATACCGTCAACGGCACTCATGCCCATACCGCACTGACGAGCGCTCTCAAGGCGCAGAGCCTCACTCCGTCCCAGCAGATCCTCTATCTTTTCTCGGGCGGGTACAGGCCCGGGATGGATCTTCTGCCCAGCAACGGGCCAAACCTGTTCTCGTCGATCTTTCTGGTCGACATCTGGATGGGCGTGACCAAGAAATCTGGCTCCACGGTTCCGGATTTCTACAAGACCCTGGCAGACGGGCACTCGGCGAAGATCACCTACGTCTTCACGACGTTCGGGGCCAACAACGACAAGGCGAGGGACTACATCGCGAACAGGCTGGGGTCGGGCAGGGCGGTATTGGTCAAGGGTGGGGGCATGGCGGTTCACATGTCGACCAATTCCGTAGCCGTCAAGATGCTCCCATAGGAGCGCTCGGCCGCAGGGCCTCCAAGGAGAAGGACCGCGATGAAGGGAATTCTCGCCAGCTTTACGGATACCGCTTGGATCTATCGCCTCGACGACGGCAGCGTCCGTTCTTGGGACCCGGGCTACATCTGCAACAAGGTGCTCGGGAGACTGCAGGGCTTGACGGCGAAGGTCACGGTCGACTTCAGCGGCGCGTTCGTCCAGTCGGGGCCGCCGCGTGAGCTCTATTTCCTGCCTGAGGATCTCGCGGTGGGCGTTCGGGTCGGATGACAGGCTAAGGACAGGAGCCCGTCGCGGAAAGCGAGACCCGCACCGGACTCGCTTGCGCTCTCCGCTGAGAGCGCTATCGTTAGGCGGTCATGCACGCCACCCGGCGGCGGGCGATTCTCGGCGCGCTCTTGGGATGCGCCCAAGCGGCTCTGGCTGGCGGGCCCTCGTCCCTCGAGGCGGTCAAAGAGTGCCAGTGGGACGGCCCCACGCTCCTGGTCGACCTGCCGTGCGCCCTCCGGCTCGCGCGGCAGAACAGCTTCGAGATCCTCGACCAGGAGACGTTCCTCAAGGGGAGCGAGCGGCGCGAGAAGCTCGCCGAGCGGGACTTCGCCGTTCTGATGACGCCCTCGCTTTCGGCGGTCACCTCCGGAGGCTCCGCATCGAACGCGGGCGCGACCACCGGAACGGCCACGCCGGGAGTCTCGCCCGATCTCTACCGGGTCGGTCTCGGCCTCTCGAAGCTCTTCGGCATCGGGACGAACGTGAGCGTCCAGCCCTTCTACGAGTTCGGTGGAAGCAACCGGGCATCCGGTGTCGTCGCCGGCGTCTCGCAGCCGTTCCTCCGGGGCGTGGCGCCGGTCTACGTCCGGAGCGCCCTCGAGGGCGCGAAGTCACAGGAGAAAGTGGCGGGCTGGTCGCAGATCCAGTCGTGTCTCAACACGCTCGTCGGGGTCGTCGGTCAGCTTTCCAACCTCGGCGAGCTGCAGGAGCGGCATCGCCTTTTCTCCGAATCGCTCCTGTCGATGGAGACGAAGCTGACGATCACGGAAGCGCGTGAGCGAGCCGGCCTCGCGTCCAGTCTGGATGTCCTTCGCGCGCGGATCGAGCGGACGAACCTCCGCGACCTCGTCGCCTCCGTCTCCGAGCAGCTCGAAGACGCCGTCGACGGCCTCCGCTTCACTCTCCGGCTCCCCCCGGGCCTTCCGATCCGAGGGCTGGTTGGACCGAAGGACGAGCCGAAACCGCCGGAGCCGGGCGTGAGGACCTCCGACCGGTTCGACGTGAGGATCGCCTCCGAAGCGCTCTCCGAAGCGCGCCGGCAGGTCCGCGTGACCCGTCACGCCATCCTTCCCGACCTGAGCGGAGCCTTCACGATGACGTATCGCAATCCGGACGCTCCCGAAGTTCCCGCGGCCCTGACTCCGTCGGGTTTCTCATGGGCGCTCTCCATCAGCTCCTCCGCCGAGATCCGCCGGTCCGCCGAACGGGCCGCCTACCAGGACGCCCTCGATCGGGTGGAGGTCGCGACGCGAGCGCTCATCCAGACGCAGGAGCGGGCACGGGACGAAATCCGCTCTCTTGGCCGCCTTCTCGAGAGGCTCCACAAGCAGGAGGCGATTCAGCGGGAGCAGATCGAGCAGGCGGCTGCCAAGCTCGCGATCGCCGAAGCCAAGTTCCGGAACGGGCTCGCGAGCAATTTCGACTTCCTCGAGGCGGAGTCGGAGCTTCGGAATGCGCAGGTGAACCTGCTGGCGGCACAGCGGGACCTCGTCCCCGCGGCGTATCGACTCTTGAACGGGATGGGCCGTTACGATGCCTGGCTGAAGGAGACCTATGCCGTGGATTGCGCGGCTTCGACGCCTTCTCACTGAGGACCGCAGGGCGGCCCTCGCGGCGACAGCGGGCCTCGCCGCGCTCGCCGCGCTCTGGCTGATCGGCCCGTGGCCGTCGCGCGCTTCGCGGGGAGGTGAGGAGCCGCGCCGGACGTGGGTCGTCAAGCATGCCGACGTCCGGAGCGGGGTCTGGGCAATGGGCGAGCTGGCGGCAAGTCGCTCCCTCGTCGTCAAGAACCGCCTGCCGGGCACGGATGGACGGATCCTCTGGATCGTCGAGGACGGCGTCGAGGTGAAGGAGGGGGATGTCCTCGTCCGCCTCGACTCGAGCGGCTTCGAGGCCGAGCTGGCACGCCTTCAGGCGGAGCTGATCGCCCAGAAGGCGACGGTCGAAGCCGCGCGCCAGAGCCGGCTCGCGGAGTCCACGCGGATCGAGCAACAGAACGCCGTGGCGGGTTCGAAGCTGGCCGGGGCGAACCTTCGCCAGAAGACGCTCGAACAGGGCGAGGGCCCCATGGAGGAAGGTCGGCTCCAGGCGGACCTTCAGAAGGCTCAAGAGGAAGAGAAGCGCTGGAAGGGTTACGTCGAAGACCTTGCGAGAGTCCAGGAGTCGGGACGAAACGTGGCAGGCGAGCTGAAGTCGGCCTCGGAAAAGTTGTCCGAGCTTCGCGAGAAGACGGTGCTCGCGCGAAAGCAGCTCGACGGGTTCCGTGAGTTCGTCCTTCCTGCCAAGGTCGAGGAGGCGCGCGTCGCGGTCGGCGACGCCGAGGCGGAGCGCCGCCGGACGGAGGAGGCCGGGCGCTACTCCGTCGGACGGGCGGACTCCGAGATCGAGAAGGCGCGGGCGCAGGCCGGAGCCATCGAAGCGAGGATCCGGGATCTGGAACGGATCATCGCGGACGCCGCGATCCGGGCCCCGGGCTCGGGCCTCGTGGTCCTCCGTGAGAACAACATCGAAGGGCGCGCCCGGAAGGCGCAGGTCGGTGATCGGGTCTATCAGGATTTTCCCCTTCTCGAGCTCCCCGACCCCTCGACGATGGAGGTGCGAGCCCGCGTTCGCGAGCTGGATCTGGAGACCCTTCGATCGTCGAAGGCGGGTGAGGTCCTCGTCGAAGCGGTGCCGGGCGAGGTCTACCGGGCCGAGCTGAAACAGGTCGGCGCGCTCGCGCTCAAGCGGGACGGCGAGGACGAAAAGTACTTCAACGTCAGTCTCACGCTCCTGCAACCCGACGCCCGGCTCCGTCCGGGGATGACGGCCCGCGTCTTCCTGGTGCGCGAGGAGCGGCTGGGGGTGCTCGCGATCCCCCGCGAGTTCATTGCGAACCGCAGCGGCCCCGTCAGCCAGGTCCGTGATGCGCGGGGGCAGCTCACCGAGAGACCCATCAAGCTCGGCGCCGAGGGGCGCATCCTGGTGGAGGTCCGGGCGGGGTTGAAAGAAGGCGACGTTGTCGTCGCGTGGCGCTGAGCCGGCGCGGGACGGCATTCTCTGTCGCGTCGAGCACCTCTCGCGGACGTTTCGCGCCGCGACACGCGAGATTCCGGCGCTTCGAGACGTGAGCCTCGTGATCCCCCGCGGCGCGCGAGTCGGAATCATGGGCCCGTCGGGGTCGGGCAAGTCGACGCTTCTCGGGATTCTCGGCTGTCTCGACCGCCCTTCCTCGGGCCGCTACGTCCTGGACGAACAGGACGTCTCCGGCCTCTCGGACGAGGTGCTCTCCGATATCCGGGCCGAGACGGTCGGTTTCGTCTTCCAGAGCTTCAACCTGATCGGCGAGCTCGACGTCCTGGATAACATCTGCCTCCCGCTCGAGTACCGCGGCGTCGACCGTGCGGAAGCCCTTTCGCGCGCGCGTGACGTCGCGACGCGGCTCGGCCTCGGGGACCGGCTCGACCACCTGCCGGGACAACTCTCCGGAGGCGAGCAACAGCGCGTTGCGATCGCCCGGGCTTTCGTCGGCCGGCCGAGACTCCTTCTGGCCGACGAGCCGACCGGCAACCTCGATTCGGAAACGAGCGCGGAAATCATCGACCTCCTGCTCGAGCTCAATCGCGAAGGGGTCGCCCTGGTCGTCGTGACACACAACGAGGAGATGTCGCCGATCTTCCAGAGCATCGTTCGGATCCGGGATGGGCGCCTCGTCGGCTAGGCTCGCCGTCCGTCCGGCGCTCCGGCTCGGGCTCCGGCAGATCCGCGCCCACCGGCTTCGCTCGGCTCTCTCGGCGCTCGGAGTTCTTCTCGGGGTCGCGTCGGTCACGATGGTCGTCGCCGTCGGAGAAGGGACGCGACGGGACATCCAGGCGCGGTTCGCCGCTCTCGGAACCGATACGGTCATCGTCACGAGACGGGAGCTCTCGATGGAGGAGGGGAGCGCGGGCCGCCGTCTCCACGAAAGGGGTCTGGCGCTCCGCGATGCCCTCGACCTTCCGCTTGCCTGCGAGGGTGTGAGCGAGGCGGTGCCCGAGGTCGAGGTCGAGGCGGAGCTCGCCGAGGGCCGCAGCCGGGGCGGACTCAAAGTGCTCGGGACCACGCGGGCGGGACTCAGAATCCGCGGCGTGGTCGTCGTCGAGGGTCGACCTTTTTCCGAGGAGGAGGCGGAGGCGGGGGCGCGGGTGGCCCTCGTCTCCGAATCGCTCTGGAACAGGCTCGGCGGGTCGCCTTCCGCGGGTGGTTCCCCTCTGGTCCTCCGCCTGTCCCATGCGCTCCTCGAGGTGGTCGGGGTCTTTCGCTCGCCGGGAACTCTCCCCGAAGAAGCCACGGGCGTGCGGTCGCCGGCACCGGAGATCCTGATTCCCCTCAACGCGGCGGCAGGTCTCGGGGCGGCCGCAGACGGGATTCGCGGAATCCTCCTGACCCGGCTTCTCGTCAAGCTGCGATCGGACGACGCAGACCTTCGCAACGCCGCCGCCGTGGAGGATGCGCTTCTTCGCGCCCACAGCGGGATCCGGGATTTCGCGGTCGTTTCACCCGTACGCCTCCTTCACGAAAGAGAGAAGGCGAGCCGGAGTCTCCGCTCCATGCTCACCCTCACGGGCGGAATCTCCCTTATCGTGGGCGGAATCGGGATCCTCAACGTCATGCTCGCGAGCGTGAGCGAGCGCCGCCGCGAGGTGGGGATCCACCGCGCCCTCGGCGCCCGGCGACGGCAGGTCCTCCTCCTCTTTCTGACCGAAGCCGTGCTGTTGACCGTCCTGGGGGGAACGGCGGGAATGGCGTCGGGAGCTCTCCTGTCGCTCGTGGCGGCGCGCGTTTCGGGGTTTCAGGCCGCGATCTCGCCCGTCGTCCTCGCCATCGGTTTCGTGACCTCGGTCGCCGTCGGCATCGCCGCGGGTCTCTATCCCGCGATCCGCGCCTCGTGGATGGAGCCCATGGACGCGATCCGCGCCTGATCCGTGGGGGGCGCGCCCGATTCGTGCGGCTAGAATGGTCCACGTTGGCGAACCGGACGCACCTTCTCTCCAAACGGGAACCCTCCGGTCGTCTGGACCCGTGACGAATGGACAACCCTGATTCGCCGCAGTTCGACGAGAAATTCGAGTTCCTCGGGAAGCTCGGCGAGGGCGGGATGGGGGCCATTTACAAGGTTCGCCACCGCCTGCTGAACCAGATCCTCGTCATCAAGATGATGACGCCCAAGACGGAGGCGAGCCCGGAGCTTCAGAAACGGTTCCTTCGCGAGGCTCAGACCGCCACGCGTCTGAGGCATCCGAGCATCGTGTCGATCTTCGATTTCGTTCTCCGGGAGGACGGCTCGGCCTACATGGTCATGGAGTACCTCGAGGGGGCAAACCTCGCGGACGCGTTGCGGCGCTGCGGCCCCATGCCCGTCTCGCTCATGCTTCTCATCGCCGACCAGGTTCTGTCGGCCATGGACTTCATGCACGAAAAAGGAGCGATCCATCGCGACATCGCTCCCGACAACATCATGCTCACGCGCGAGGAGACGGGCCTCGTCCGGGCGAAGCTGATCGACCTCGGCATCGCCAAGATCCTCAACGCCGAAGAGGATCTGTCGGTCAAGAACGAATTCATCGGCAAGCTCCGGTATTCGTCGCCCGAGCAGCTCCAGCCGCGGGATCGCGCCGGTCGGATCAGCGGCCGAACGGACGTCTATTCGTTCGGCGCCGTCGCGTACGAGCTGATCACGGGCGTGAAGGCGATCCGCGGGGACAATGTCCTCGCGCTGATCCACGCTCATCAGACCGGCGCGATCGTGCCCTTCGAGCAGAGCGACCCGCGAGGTGACGTGCCGCCGGAGCTCCGGGAGGTTCTGCTTCGGGCGATGTCGGTGAATCCCGATGATCGTTTCGCGACCGCAGACGAGTTCCGGCACGCGCTCACGTCGATGCTCGTGGGAAACCCCCTCGACGACCCAAGCGTTTGCTCCTACATCCAGTCCGTCCTGTCTCTCTCTCCCGACGACTACCTTCTCGTCGAGGGACGACCCCGCTCCGGGAGCGCTGCCTCTCCGGGCGGGACGCGACCCCGCTCGTCACCGAGCGCCTCCCGTGTCAACCCCGCGGCGCCGGCGAGGTCCGCCTCGACAGGCGGAAGGCTCGAAAGCGCCGGGGTCTCGCCGGACCTTTCCTCCGAGATGGAGCGGACCAAGCGCACGTCCCCACTCCGTGGGAGGACGGACACTCCTGCGGGTCCGGCCGTCGAGCAGGAATCCCGTTCGCAACTCGTAACCGTTCCAGCCCCCGACTCGCGCCTCGTCGCGGCGGAGAAGCCTCGACCGGTCGACGTCGCTCCGGCAGTGCCGCAGGCGAGTCGACGGTCGTGGCTCGTGAGGCTCGCGCTCCCTGCCGGCGCCGTCGTCGTGGCGGGAGCAGCGGCACTGCTCTGGCTCGGCCGGTCACGGCCTGCCACGCATCGGGTCGACGAGGCGCTCGTCCGGTCGACCGCGCCGACGACCGTCATCCCGACTTCGGTCCCGACGGCGGCGAGCCTTTCGAGCCCACCCCTGCCGCTGGCGACTCTGCCGGTGCCGATGACGACCCCGACGGCCCGCGTGACGCTGGAGATCACGGCGGCCCCCTCGCGCGCCCCGGCGTCGGATCGAAAGCCGACTCTCGTGGCCCAGGTCTTCAGGACTCCCAGGAGCGAGAGACCGATCGCTCCTCCCGTTTCTCCCGGCGATCAGCTCCTGCCGGGGAACACGCGCTTCTGTCCCCTCCTCGACGCGACGTACTACCAGCAAGGAGTCGTGAAGGAGCGGCCGAAGGGCTTCGCCTCCGAATCCGGCGAGTTCTTCCGGCGCGCCCGCGACGACGCGGGCCGGATCCAGATCCGGCTCTCGGTCACGCCGAAGGAGCCCGCTGACGGAGATTCGTTCCAGATCGTCGGCGACGTCGTGAACGGCGGCGATCTCGGCCTCGTCATCGTGCGCGTCGAGGAGTCGTCCGTCTCGGCGTCCGAGGGCTACCAGAAGGTCTCAGGGGTGAGCGTTCCGCTCGAGATCCCGAGCGGGGGAGCGGCTCGCATCTACACGTATCACGGCGTCGTCTCCGGGCGGAGCCCCTTCGTGAAGGAGCTGAGGATCGTCGATTCGCGGGCCGATTCCTGGAAGACGGCGGTCCGCTTCCGCGCCTGTCCCGGGCCCTAGGCGTTTTCGAGTTGACGCCTGAAAGGGGGGCGCAATAATGGCCCCCAGCCAGAAAGGACGAAGCGTGAGAACCCGCCCGTCGCGGTCTCTTTCCCTTTTCACGATCGGCGCTTTCGGTGTGTTTTCTCTCGTTCCCCTGCGCGCGGGAGGTGCCCCAGCTCCGCCGGCGAGCCGGCTCAAGATCGCTCACGCGCCGCTGGAGTGCATCACGACTCAGGTGCCTCCGGTCGTGGAGGCCGCCGTGGCGCCGGCGCCGGACCTCGCGATCGGGAAGGTCTACTTCCGGGCGGCGCAGGCGGGGCCGGATTACTACTACGTGGTTCTGAAGGGACCCGCGCAGTCGATGGAGGGCGTCCTGCCGAGGCCGGACCCCGAGACCAAGGCAGTCGACTACCACCTCGAGGCCGCCGACACGTCGAGCTTGATCAGCCGCACGCCCGGCTACGCGCCGAAAGTCATCGAGGACACGAAGTGCGAGCGGCGTAGGGTGGCGGCCGTGATTCCCCTGGCGGGCGCGGGGCTGACGATCGGCCTCACGCGGGCCGGCCAGGCGCCATACCCTCCCGGCTTCAACAAGGCGGACATCGCGAAAGTCATACTCGTGACCGGCGCCGTCGTGGCTGCTGCGGCCGCGGCGAGCGGGGGAACCGCGGCCGGTGGTGCGGCCGCCGGAACGGCTGGAGCGGCAAGTGGTGGTACGGGTGCGGCGGCAGGGGCGCCGGCCGGAACGACGGCTCCCCCTCCACCCCCGCCCTCCGGAGGAATCAGCACGGGCGCCCTCGTGGGTGGAGGCGCGGCGATCGTGGCCGGCGTCGTCATCGCGGCCTCCTCCGGCTCCTCGTCCGACAAGGGATCCACGCCGACCCCGACGAGCACTCCGACGAGCACTCCGACGAGCACGCCGACGCAAACGCCGACGTCACCGACGGCGCCGACGAGCACGCCGACGAGGACCCCGACTGCGACGCCGACGGCCGCGCTGACCTCGACGCCGACGAGCACGCCGACGCGGACACCCACGGGGACGACGACTCCGACCCCTACGCCTACGCCGACGAGCACTCCGACATGGACGTCGACCCCTTTGCTGACCGCGACGCCGACGAGGACGCCGACGTTGACGCCGACGCCGTTGCTGACCGCGACGCCGACGAGCACGCCGACCCGGACGCCCACGCGTACACCGACGGCGACCCCGACTCCGACGCGAACGCCCACGGGAACCCCGACCAGAACGCCGACGAGCACTCCAGTCCCCGCCCCCCTCGTGTTCAGGGTCTCGTGGAGCAGCAGCTTCGGATGCCGCGACCTGAACCTCGTGGTCATGGATCCGGTTCAGGGCACCAGGGTCCCGACCACGAACGTCAACCAAAACTGCCTGAGCTGCGTCCCGAACCCGTTCGAGGAGGTCGTGATCTCCAACCCTGTCTCCGGGGGGACCTACCGCTATAACGCTCTGGACAACGCCGCGGCCGCCTGCGCGTGCTCCGCCGGCATGGTTCAATCCCGGTTCGACGTTTACAAGTCGGGCGTCATCGTGCAATCGAACCCGGCGTCTTCACTCTGCGATCTCTTTACGCAATCCTTCTCGTTTACCTACTGAGTCCGCGAGGCGATTGCCTCACGCTGCGCCGCGCGCCTGCCGCGCGGCGAATGGGCTCTTGCCTCCGCAAGCCGGCGCGCGCTTACCGCTCCGGCCCGACCTCCATCCGGGCGAAGCCGGTTTCCTGCGACGTCTCGTCGAGAATGCCGATAGAGATCGTGGAACCCGGAGCGACGACGGCCTCGCCCGCGAACGTGAAATGTGCGGCCGCGTCCGCCGGCGCTCCCTCGCCCGCCTCGAGCTCCCGGCGGACGGGCGCGGCCTGGGTGACGTCGCCGCCGTCGAGGAGCGCGACGAAGGCGGCGATCTTCGCGGTGCGCCCGGCCGGGCCCGGGAGGCGCGCGAGCGATGCGGCCGGAATCGTGACCTCGTACGCGACCTTCACGCGGCCTTTCGCCACGGGGGCCCTGGACGTGACGCGCGCCTCGATCGACAGCCGCGAGGCCGGGTCGCGGCTGAAGAGGTTCGAAACCACCCGATCGGCGACGCGGTCCGCGAGGCTCCGCCGCGCGACGGTGCGGCGCGTCCGCACGGCCGCGCCGGGCGCCGAGACCTTGAGCTCGACGGCGAGCGGCCGACCGGCGGCGAGGCCTTCGACCGGGAAGGCGAGCGAGTAGTAGGACTCGAGGTCCTCGGCCGCGCCGGAGAGCGCGTCTGACGCGTTCTCGGCGCCGAGCCCGACGACGCCTCCGGTGTCGTCGACGGCGAGGTGCAGCCCGTCGCTCTCGTTCGCGTCGATCCAGATTCCGCGCCGTCCGTTCATGGCCTGTCCCGTGAGCTGCGGCGTCGTACGCTGGAGGACGGAAAGGTCGAAGTCGCCTCCCGCCTCGGGGTAGAGCCCGTGGAGCGTCACGCCATAGCCGTTCGCGGCCTCGGCGAGCGAGACGAGGAGCTCGCGGGCGTCGAACTCGTGCGCCTCCTGAGGAACGAGGACGTCCTTGTCGAGGCTCCTGGTGAGGAAATACTCGAGACCGGGGTAGCGCGAGAGCCGATGCGACGCGAAGACGAGGACGCGACGGCCGTCCATGCCCCCGAGGGCCGCGAGGACCGACCGCACGGCGGCGGCCTTTCGTCGCGTTCGAACCCACTCGTGCATCGCGAGGCCCCGCGCCTCCGCGAGGACGGTCGGGCTGGTCGGGGCGACCTGCGGGGCGGCCGCCCCCCGCGGCGGTGTCGGCTCTGCGCCGGGGCGTTTCCGGAGATTCGTTTCCCTCTCGGAG
>DATIFW010000200.1:0-13079 GCA_035455045.1 Thermoanaerobaculia bacterium
GCTGCGACGCGGTAAAGCCGTCGCAGGCCGATTCGGCGCATTCGGATCTTCTCATGTGCGGCGGCTGCTGATGCAGCCGCCGATGGATGAGAAATCTGTCCCTCGAACGGCCGGAGTCAAGGGCGCGCGAAGCGCGCCGCATAGCGGTCTTCGACCCTTGACACCGGTCGTTCGAGGGCTACGGCGCCTCGTTCCCATATTCGCATTCGCAGAAATCTTCTCTTTCCTCCGATACCTATAATCGCAACGCTTGAAGGAGACCCAATGGTCGAAGTGAACAAGGACAAGCTCAAGGCGCTCGAGCAGGCCGTCCAGCAGATCGACAAGCAATTCGGAAAAGGCGCGCTCGTCCGCCTCGGCGACAAGCCTCACGAGGTCATCCAGTCCATCTCCACCGGCTCGATCGGCGTCGACGCCGCGCTCGGAATCGGGGGCATCCCCCGGGGCCGCGTCATCGAGGTCTTCGGGCCCGAGTCCTCGGGCAAGACCACCCTGACCCTGCACGTCATCGCGGAGGCCCAGAAGCACGGCGGACTCGCGGCGTTCATCGACGCCGAGCACGCCCTCGACCCCGACTACGCCAAGAAGCTCGGCGTCGACGTCGACAACCTCATGGTGTCGCAACCCGACTCCGGCGAGCAGGCGCTCGAGATCGCCGAGGCCCTGGTCCGCTCGGCCGCGATCGACGTGGTCGTCATCGATTCCGTCGCCGCGCTCGTCCCGAAGGCCGAGCTCGAGGGCGAGATGGGCGACGCGTCGATGGGCCTGCAGGCGCGCCTCATGTCGCAGGCGCTCCGCAAGCTCACCGCCGTCGTGTCGAAGTCGAAGACCACGCTCATCTTCATCAACCAGATCCGCGAGAAGATCGGCGTCATGTTCGGAAACCCCGAGACGACGACCGGCGGCCGCGCCCTGAAGTTCTATTCCTCCGTGCGGATCGACATCCGGCGCATCAACGCGATCAAGGACGGCGAGGTCGTCGTCGGCAGCCGCACGAAAGTCAAGGTCGTCAAGAACAAAGTCGCGCCCCCGTTCCGCGTCGCCGAGTTCGACATCGCGTACGGCGAGGGCATCTCGAAGACGGGCGAGCTGATCGACATCGGCCTCGAGATGAAGATCATCGAGAAATCCGGCGCCTGGTTCAGCTATGGCGACCTGCGGATCGGCCAGGGCCGGGAGAACACGAAACAGTTCTTCCGCGAAAACCCGGATGTGGCCGCCGAGGTCGAGAGAAAGATACGCGCGAATCTCGGGCTCCCGACGGCCGATGTCCTCGGCGCCCCGATCCCCGCCTCCGGGCCGGCCGCGCCCGAGTCGAAGCCCGCGAAACCCGCCGCCGTCGCCGAAAAAAAGAGGTGAACTCCGTCACTTCGGTGCAACCCGAGAGCCCTTTCCGTCGTCTCAAGGGAGGCCATGGCCGCAATCGCTGGCCCCAACCCGTCTCCCGAAGCGCCCGAGGGGCCGCCGGCAGGTAAGCCGCGTCTGCCCTGGAGCCGGTCCGAAGCCTTCCGGTTCTGGATGCTCGCCGTCGCCACGACCGCTCTCCTCGAGACCACCGTCGTGGCGATCGGCGCCGCGTTCCCGGCCGCCTCGGCTCCGCGTCCCGACTCGGCTCAGCAGACGATCCGGGTCCTCGCCGTTTCCGCTCTCCTCCCCATCGTCTTTCTCTCCCTCGCGCGCTTCGCGGAAAAGAAGTACCAGCGGCGCCCACCCAAGGCCCTCCAGGTCTCGCAATTCAGCCTCTATCTCGCCGGCACGGCGCTCGTCAGCGCGGGCTTCCTTCGTCACCGGGCGAATCTCGACCCCTCCCTTCCGCTGCTCTTCACGGGAGAGACTCTCCTCGGAGCCGCCGCGCTTCTCCTTGCGGCCTGGATGGCGAGCGTGCTGCTTTGCACGCCCACGGACGACACCCTCACGATTCCCTGATCCGACATATCGCAACCGGCACCCGTAGAATGCCGGCAGATGCGGCGGGGCCGGACCTTCTCGTTCCTTTTCCGGTTCCTGCCGATCGCGGCCATGGCCCTGCCGAACCCGGTCCGGGCTGCAGCACCTTCCCCGGCCCTCGCTCCCTGGCTGAAGATCTTCCCCGGAGACGCCCGCGTCGGGCGCCTCGCGGCTCTCCCGGCCGCCCCGCTCTCACCGAACGCTCCGGGGCTCCTCCTGAAGCTCGGCCCGGAGGGCTGGAGGGCGGGAAACACCGCCGCGCGGGATGCGGTTCGCTCGCTCGCGACGAACGCACATCGCAAGGGCTGGCGATGGGGCCTCGATCTCGAGCTGCCGGACGCGAAGATTCCGGTGGACGTGCGCGCCGCGGAAGCGGCCACCGTGGAAGACCTGTGGCCGGGGCTCGGAGGGATCTTCCGGGACGCGAAGGAAACGGATCTCGTGACGATCGGATTCCCTGACACGAGAATTGCGGGAATTCATGATTTCGGGCGACCCCAGCAAGGCACGTTCGATCCGAAGGCAAGGTCGTATTTGCTCAGGAAGGCGGCGGCGGGGACGCGCGCAGCGGCGCCGCACGCTCGAATCGTCTTCGCGGCCGGCCCTGTCGCGCATGGCGAGCTCGCCCCGCGGGACGTGAAACAACTCTTCTCGGAAGAGAATGCGGCTTATGTCGATTTCGTCGGCGTGACCCCTTTGGCTGGACCCGCGCCCGGCCAAATTCGGGTCGCGGTCGACGACATGTCGTTCGGCAAGCCCGCACTCGTCGACCTCGAATTCTCCGGTGCCACTTCCCCCGGCGCGCTTCTCGCCGCCGCCGCGCGCCTCGCGCCGGAGAACGTCCCGTTCGTCGTCGCGACCCCGGCGTGGGATCCCTCGAAGGACGCCGCCCTCGAGCGCTTCGCCAGGCTCCTGGACGGAGATTTCGGGATCGATTCCCGCGCGGCGACGGCCTCGGCGGCGGGCGGCGAAGCGCTCGACGTGTTCCGTTTCGTCGAGCGAACGGATCTCGGCGGCGTCGTCCTGGTCCCCGGAACCTCGCCGGCGTCACGCCTCCCGTCCGGCGCCTTCACGCTGACCCTCGACGAGACGGCGTATGCCTCGGCCGAAGTCTTCGAGCTCGCGACGGGCGCCTCGAAAAAATTCGAAATCCCCGCCCGCTCCGTCCCGGCCCGCCTCTCGCTCTCTCTCGGAAACGGCCCTCTCGGCGTGCGCCTTCTCGCCCGGGAAAAGCTCCCGTCGGAGGCCGCGAAGGCCGCCGTCGGCGTCGCGGTGACGCGCGGCCTCACGGCCGACGAGATCCTGGCGAAGCATCAGGCGTGGCGCGCGGCGCGCGACGCGCGGTGGAAGGCCCTCACGGCGCGGAGCACGATGTCGATGCGCTTCCGTTTCGCGGAATTGAACAACACGTTCGACCTCGCGCTCGCGGGCCCGTTCTTCTACGAGAAGGGCGGCAGCTACGACTGGGCCTGGAGCGAGGCGTACTTCAACGGCGTGCGCTGGAAGGGAAAGAAGATTCCCGAGCTGCCGCTGCTCCAGCCCGAGAAGGTCTCGGACATGCCGCTCGCCCTGACGTTCGACGACGCCTACGTTTACACGCTCGCCGGGGAAGACACCGTGAACCGTATCCCCTGCTGGGCCCTCGACTTCACGCCGCGCGCCTCGGCTTCCGACAAGCCTCTCTACGCCGGCACGGTCTGGGTCGCAAAGGCGGACTTCGCGGCGATCCGGACCCGCACACGCCAGCTCAACCTCACGGCCGAGATCCAGGCGGTGGACGAGGTCTCGGACTTCGGCGAGGTTCCCGCACCCGACGGCGGGCCGCCTTTGCGCCTTCCGACGCACACGACCGGACAGTGGATCCTCAAGACGTTCTCGCGAACGACGGTCGTCGAGCGCGAGAGCACGCTCTCGAACGTGCGGCTCGATCCGCCGGATTTCGCCGCCGAGCGGCAAGCGGCCTTCGCCTCGCCGGACGTCATGGTGCGAGACACGGAAAAGGGCGTGCGGTACCTCGAAAAGACGAAGGATGGCGGGCGCGTCGTTACCGAGGACACGAAGCGCACGCACTTGTTCGGCGTCGGAGGCGTCTTCTACGACAGCTCGTTCGACTACCCGCTCCCTCTTCTCGGCGTGTATTACGTCGACCTCGACTTTCACAAGCGGCACGAGCAGCTGCAGGTCTTCTTCGGCGGAGTCCTCCTCGCGGCCTCGTACAACCAGCCGCGCCTCTTCGGGACGGCCATCGACGCCGGCGTCGACCTCTTCGGCATCGCGATCCGGGGATCGGACGCGCTGTTCGTGGGCGGGACGGAAGACAAGACCCAGCGCGTGAAGTCGCGCTCGTTCGCTGGGAACTTCAAGGCGGGCATTCCGCTCGGTCGGCACGTGAAGATCTCGGCGACGCTCGGCGAGATCCATCGCGATTTTGCGGCCGACGACACCGAGACGTCGCCCTCGTTCGTCATTCCGTCCGACCACTGGGTCACGCGCCTCGAAGGGCAGGCCGTCTGGGACCTTCGCGGCTGGGCGCTCTCGGGGCGGTTCGCGTGGAGCAAGCGCTCGCGCTGGGACCCGTGGGGTTTCGCTCTCAACCCCGACTACGACCCTGGCAAGGACGAATTCCGGACGTACTCGGTGCAGCTCGCAAAAGACTTCCACCTTCCGCGATTCCAGCGCATCCAGACTTCGATTTCCTACCTCGGTTCGAGCAACACGGACCGCTTCTCCAAGTACAGCTTCGGATTCTTCGGCGGAACCTCCCTGCGGGGCTTTCGCTCGGGTGCGCTCAGGGCCGAGGAGGCCGTCACGTCGAGGTTCGCTTATGGATACGTCTTCGGCGATGTCTTTCGCCTCGAGGTCGTCTACGACGACGCGCGCGTGAAGGACCTCGCCGCCGGGCTCGACTGGGCCTACTTCAGCGGCGCGGGCCTCTCCGGCGAAGTGCCCGGTCCGTGGTCCACGCTCGTTCGATTCGACGCGGGCACGCCCGTTGCGGGCCGCAACCGCGGCCAGACCGGCTTCGTCGTGAGCCTCACGTTCCTGAAGATTTTCTGAGTCAGCGCAGGAGCAGGCAGTGAACGCCGCCCTCGCCGCTCGGGAAAAGCGCGACGGGTACGACGGACAGCCCGTTCGCCTCGTAGAGCGCGCGCTGCTGATCGAAAAGCGGGTTCGGGCTCGCGACCGCCTCGTCGAGCTCGCGCCACGCGTTCCGAAGGCTCGCGTCGAGCCGTCCGAACGCCGCCTCCGTCGGCGCGGCCTCCCACGCGTCGAGGGCTTGCTGCAGAGCGCCAAGCGCGTCCTGCAGCTGCGCCATCGCGCTCTTGACCCCCGGCGCCGGAGGCCGGTGCTCCGGGTGGCGTGCGAGGAGCACGACGGGCTTGCCCGAGGTTGCGTCGATGAACTTGCTCACGTTCACCGGCGAACGAACCGGGTGGTCCTCGAACGGAAGGCGCACGACGCGATAACCGCGGGCCGCCATTTGCCTCGCGACGAGGTCGTACTCCTTCTGGACGTCGCGGACGAAGGTCTCGGGAAGGGCTTCCCGGGAGTTCGCGTCGACGGGAGGCTTTTCGTACGTCGGGACGAACGCGACGGCTTCGGTGGCGTTCCGCATTGCGGCGACGGCCATGTCCGCGTGGAACAGCTCCTCGCTGCCGCGCGACGGGTCGCGAAGCGCGTCTTCCCCGACGATCAGCACTTCGACGCCGAAGAAGGCAGACGAGAACGCGCGCCGGACCTCCTCGATCTGCTCCGACGTCAGAGGGCCCCCGAGGAGGGACGCCCCGGTGCGCCGTTCGAGATAGCGGACGGCGCGGTGACGGCCCACGAGGAGCCCGATCGAGCCGTCGGGAAGCCAGCTCAGAGCCAGGTCACCGCCCTCCGTGTTGATGTCTCCGACGTGAACGCCGCGGAGCCGACGCACGGAGAAGTCGTCGGGAAATGCTCTCGAGATCCGGTCGACGGGCTCGGCGTAGACCGGGTCCGTGTCGCCGCCGACGCCGAGGACGAGCCGGCCGGCACGGTCGTGACCGAGGATCTCCGCCATGTCCTGCGCATAGGGAAGCGGCCGCGACACGCGGAAGAACCTCGTTCTCGCCTGGATCGTCGCCTCCGTCCAGCCGAGGCGCGTCGCGAGGTAGGCGCGAAAGTCGGCTTCCTCCTCGCCGGAAGCCTCGAGGACCGTCGCCGGGTCGGGCACGGCGACGTAGAACGTCGCGTATGCCGGTACGGCCGTCAGGCTGTTCCCCTGCAGGAGCTCGAAGTCGAGAGCGTAGAGCCGGCGCCGCAGGTCCACGATCCTCGGGTCGGTCGCGCCGCGCAGCGGGTTCTTGCCGGTCGCTCCGTGGGGGCGGAGGCCGATCACGACACGCGCGAATTTCCGTTCCGACTCCGGCAGGAGGACGAGATCCTGCCCCGCGACCTCGATCGGCCTGAACCGCGCGGAAGGCGACGCCGGCCTGGCGGCGAGGAACACCGCGAACGCGGCGCCGCCCGCGAGAACCGCAGAGGCTCCGAGAACCGCGACGCGGCGTCCCTTCATCCACTCACTCCGTACGTGAGAGGCAGTCTACGCCGTGACCCGTACAATCGCCGCTCGATGCGCGGCCGCCTGCTTCTCGTGTCCTCGGCCTTGCTCGCGGTCGCGTTCTCCTCCGCGCCCGCGCGCGCCGGGGGATGGGCGTTGGCGGACGAGAGGCGCATGGCGGCCGATGCGGCCTCCTTCGCGCCGCCGGATTTCAAAAGGCAGCTCGCCAGGCACTCACGGCGTTTCATGCAGGGCGTGAGCGACGCGGCCGCCGCCGAGACCGGCGCCCGGGCCACGGCCGCGCATCGCGAGGCCGCGGCCCGCGGCGCGCGCGCGCTGGCGGAGTCGATCCGCGGTCACACGCCCTTCGACGAGATCGCCTACCAGGCGGGAGGGATCGTCCACGAGCTCGCAATGGCGGTCCCGCCGGCTGCCGCGCCGGCCGCGGACACGTCGGTGGGCGCCCGTTTCCTCGGCTTTTCCGCCGAGCCGTTCGCCGCCCCCGAGAAGCTCTCGGCGGCGTCGCTGCCGTCCCGTACGCCCCGGGAGTGCTACGACGCTTCCATCACGCTGACGGCGCGGCTCCTCGCCTGGATCTGGAGGACCGCCGGAGGCGACGTCTCCTCCGTCACGCAGTATCCCGCCTCGAAAGGACCCTACGCCGTCCGTGAGTGACCCCCGCCTCGCTCTTCTCTCGGTCTCCGACCGCACCGGCCTCCTCGAGTTCGCGCGCGCTCTCGCCGGGCTGGGCTTCGGCCTCGTCTCGACGGGCGGCACGGCGCAGCACCTTTCGGCCGCGGGGCTCGCCGTCACGAACGTCTCGGATCTCACCGGCTTCCCCGAGGTCTTCGGCGGCCGCGTGAAAACGCTCCACCCGAAGCTCTTCGGCGGGATCCTGTTCGACCGGTCCGAGGAGCGGGACCGGGGAGAGGCGGCCGCGCACGGCGCTTCACCGATCGATCTCGTCGTCGTGAATCTCTATCGGTTCGAGGAGGCCGTCGGGAAGGAAGACGTCGACTTTCGCGAGGCCATCGAGAAGATCGACGTCGGCGGGCCGTCTCTCCTGCGTGCGGCAGCGAAGAACCACGCTCACGTCGGAGCCGTGTGCGACCCGGCGGACTACCCCGCCGTCGCCTCGGAGCTGACGAAGAGCGGTGGGACTCTCAGCGGCGAGACGCGCCGGCGTCTGGCCGCGAAGGCCTTCCGGCGCACGGCGGCCTACGACGCCGCGATCGCGCGGTGGTTTTCGAGAGAGACGGGCGAGACGTTTCCCGAGCGTCTGTCGCTCTCCTTCTCGCTCGCCGCGCCGCTGCGCTACGGCGAGAACCCGCATCAGAGGGGCTCCCTTTACGTGGACCCCGCCGCCTCGCCCCCCGCCCTTTCGCGCCACCGCTTCGTGCAGGGAAAGGAGCTCTCGTACAACAATTTTCTCGACGCGGACGCGGCGCTCTTCACCTCTCGCGTCGTGGGAGTGAACGCCCTCACGATCGTGAAACACCGCGTCCCCTCGGGCGTGGCCATCGGGCGCCCGATGGCGCAGGCATTCGAGGCCGCCTGGGCCTCGGACCCCGTCTCGGGCTTCGGCGGTGTCGTCGCGTACACGGGCACGCTGGACTCCGGGGCGGCGACCGCGCTCACGTCGCGCTTCCTCGAGGTCGTCGTCGTGCACGAGGTGACGGACGATGCAAAGCCGATCCTCGCGAAGAAGCCGAACCTGCGCGTCCTCACCGTCGCGGAAGAAACGGGGCCGCGTCCGCGCCTCGAGGCTCGCGGCATCGACGGAGGCCTCCTCGTGCAGGAAGGCGACCTCGTTCCCGACGACCCTTCGGAATGGAAAGTCGTCACGAAGCGGGGTCCGGGCGACTCCGAGCGGCGCGCGCTCTCGTTCGCGAACCGCGTCCTGCGCGGAGTCGTGTCGAACGGCATCGTCGTGGCAGGCGAGACCGCGACGTACGGGATCGGCGGCGGGCGCACGAGCCGCGTGGACGCGTGCCGGGACGCCGCCGGCAAGGCGGGAGATCGGGCAAAGGGCGCGGCCGCGGCGTCGGACGCTTTCTTCCCGTTTCCGGACGGCCTCGAGGTGCTCGCGGCGGCGGGCGTCGCGGCGGTCATCCAGCCCGGCGGCTCCGTGAGGGACGCCGCCGTCATCGCCGCGGCGGACGCCGCGGGAATCGCGATGGTGTTCACGGGGAAAAGACACTTCAGGCATTGAGATTTGGGAAGAGAGAGAAAGAGAAGATTCTTAGAAAGAGAATATGAATTCGAAGGAGTTTTCTCATATGCGGCGGCTGCGAATGCAGCCGCCGGGAGGTTTGAACCTGTCCCCGGATGTCCGGAGTCAAGGGCGCGCTCCGCGCGCCGCGCAGCGGTCTTCGACCCTTGACACCGGACATCCGGGAAGAACCTTCTCTCCCATCGGCGGCCGCAAAGTGGCCGCCGCATATAAGACACAGATTCTCTTTCTCCTCCTCGTCTGCTTCGCCTTCGAAGCACGGTCGGCGAAGCCGACCGCAACGCCATCTGCTCCCGCGACGGCGTCGCTCGACGCACGATTGGTTCTCGCGAGCGTCCGAGCAGCGTATTCCTCCTCTCCCTCGGTCGGCTGCACGTTCGTGCAGACGTACGCGCCGGCCGGCTTCGCGGAAACCGCGCCCGAGACCGGGCGGCTCGTCCTGCAGGCGCCGGACCGCGTGCGCTTCGATTACGACGGGCCGGAGGGAAAGCTCTTCACGTTCGACGGGAAGGCCGGCCGGCAGTTCGTCGCGGCGGACCGGCAGCTGGTCGTGCGAATCCTCAAACCGGAGGAGATCGCGCGCCTGCCGCTCGTGTTCCTGGAGTCGCCCGAGTCGCTCCTCGCGCGCTATAGGGCGCGCGCCGCCGCGACCGACGCCGGCCTGACCGAGCTCACGCTGACCCCTCGCGCCGGAGGGGACCCCAAATCGGTCACGCTTCTGGCAGCGGCTTCGGGCGAGGTGAAAAGGCTCGTCCTCGTGGACGCCGCGGGCAACCGCACGACGTTCACGTTCACGCAGAAGATGCCAGGGCCGAAGCGCCCGGATTCGGACTTCGCCCTCGTGCCGCCGGAGGGCACGAAGATCCTCTCGGAGTGAGCCCATGGCCGAACCCACATTCGACGTCGTGTCCGAAGTCGACTTCCCCGAGGTCGCGAACGCAGTCTCGCAGGCGCGGAAGGAAGTCGCGCAGCGCTTCGACCTGAAGGGCACCGCGGCCGGAATCGAGCAGAAGGACAAGGAGCTCACGTTGACGGCGAACGACGAGTTCGGCCTGAAGGCCGTGACGGACCTGCTCCAGACGAAGCTCGCGAAGCGGGGCGTCTCCCTGAAGGCGCTCGAATACGGCACGATCGAGCCCGCGGCCAAGGGCACGGTGCGACAGGTCGTGACGATCCGCCAGGGCATTCCTTCGGAAAAGGCGCGCGAGATCGTGAAAGCCGTCAAGGACAGCAAGCTGAAGGTGCAGGTCGCGATCCAGGGCGAGCAGCTTCGGGTCTCGGGAAAGAAGAAGGACGACCTGCAGGCCGTCATCGCCCTCCTCCGCGGCGCGGACTTCGGAATCCCTCTCCAGTTCACGAATTTCCGCGGCTGACAGCGGTAAGATGCGCCTCGTCGATGAGCCAGACCTCTCTGAAAGACCGCCTTCTCGTCGCCACGCTCCCCGCCGATGAGCGGGAAAACGGGCGGCGCCTTCTCTCGGCGCTCGCGCCGATCGAAAGCAAGCTGAAGCTCGTCGAAGCCCGCCTCCAGGAGCGCACGCGTTCGGGCATCCCGACGATCTCCCTCATCGGCGACTACCTCGTCGAAGGCGGCGGGAAGCGCATCCGGCCCGCGCTCCTGCTCCTCGGTTCTCATCTCCTCGGATGCGAGGGCGACCGGGACGTGAGCTACGCCGCGATGATCGAGTTCATCCACACGGCGACGCTGGTGCACGACGACATCATCGACGACGCCGAGCTTCGCCGCGGCCGGCCGAGCGTGAACCGGCGTTGGGGAAACGAGCTGACCGTCCTGTTCGGGGACTTCCTCTACATGAAGTCCATGGAGATCGCGCTGGAGGAGGGGGACCTCAGGGTCCTGCGCCTCCTCTCGGACGTGACGCTCCGGATGACAGAAGGCGAGATCATCGGCGCGGAGCGGCGCGGGCTCCTCGACCTGACGCTGGAGGGTTATCTCGACATCGTGCGCCGCAAGACGGCCCTGCTCTTCGCGGGCGCCTGCAAGATCCCGTCGTTCCTGGTGACGGAGGCGTTCGGCGAGAGCCGCGAAGTCTGGGGCGAGCGCCTCTGGGAGTACGGAATGTCTCTCGGGATCGCGTTCCAGCTCCAGGACGACCTTCTGGATTACACCGCGAAGGAAGCGGACCTCGGCAAGCCGGTTCTGTCCGACCTGAGGGAGGGCAAGCTCACGCTGCCCCTGATCCTCTGCCTGCCGCACGCGACCCGAGCCGAGCGCAAGCTCGTCGAGACGGTCGTCGCCGAGCAGGGGTTCGCCTCGGTCAGGCCCGAAGCGATCCTCGAGATCGTCCACCGCCTCGGCGCCCTGGAGCGCGCCCACGAGATGGTCGAGACCCATGCGGAAAGCGCCCGCGAGATCGCTTCGAGTTTCCCGGAGACGGCTTCGAGGGAGGGCTTCCTCCTCGCCGCCGAATACGCCGCGAATCGGCGTAAATAATTAGAAATAGAAGATTTAGTCTTCGAATGAAAAAAGGTTAGCGGCTAGGACTGCCTAATGATCGTCCCGTCATAGCCATCTGTACACCTAGCACCCGAATTTAGTAAGGCACTTTTCAGGAAATCCCTTCTTTTTTCTGGTTCTTCTCTTGATTTCTACGATTTTACGCTCTAAGCTCTCCCCAACATATCGTGGGTCACAGATCAGCTCCCACAACCCGTGAACGGTCAGGAGAGCGAATGATCGAGAAGCTGTTCCGGTCCTTCCGGTCGCCTTTCAGCGCAACATCCCGCGAGGACTTCACGCTCGAGGAAGAGGTCGCGCTCTACCGCCACCGAGCGGAAGTCGCGCTCGAAGAGGAACGCTACAACGACGCGCTCGTGTTCCTCGCGAAGATCCTGCGGCTCAACCCGTACGATCTTCAGGCGCGCATGACGGTCGCCCACACGTACCATTACGCGCTCAACGAGCCGACGAAGGCTCTTCTCACGTACGAGAAGGTCGTCGCCGCGTCCGGGTACGACGAATCGAACTCCTATGCGGTCGCGGCCCGGGAAGGCATCCGGGAGCTGGAGGGCGCGATCGACACGGCGGTTCTTCCACTCGACGAGCTCCTGGACGAGGACGAAGCCATCGAAGCAACCGGCGGCCGCGCCCACAACGTGGCCGGATAGCGGGCCCCCCCGAATCCCTTTCTTTTCATCCTGTTCAAGTCGTCATCGACCCGCCAGCGCGGGCCGATGACGACGTTGACGCGCCGACCGAGCCCGATGTTAAGATCGAACGTGCCCCGGCTGGCGACCTCCTCCCCCCTTCACACCGTCGCCGTCATCCCCTCCCGCTACGGGGCGGAGCGCTTTCCGGGGAAGCCCCTTCATCCGATCGCCGGAATCCCCATGGTCATCCGGGTTCTCGGGCGGGCGCTTGAGGCGAGGCGCATTTCGCTGGTCCTCGTCGCGACCGATGACGAGCGGATCGCGCGAGCGGTCGAAACGGCGGGCGGCCGGGCGGTGATGACCGACCCGGCGTTGGCGTCGGGCACGGACCGGGTCTGGGCAGCCGTGAAGGACCTCGACGTGGAAGTCGTCCTCAACGTGCAGGGTGACGAGCCGCTCATGGATCCCGTGAACATCGACCGCGTGGCGGGATTCCTCCTCGAGCATCCCGAGTTCCCGCTGGCGACGGTCGCTCTCGCCATCGACGATCCCGCCGAGGTCGCGAACCCGAACAACGTGAAGGTCGTGCGCGGTGACGACGGCCGGGCTCTCTACTTTTCTCGCGCGGCGCTTCCCTACCGAAGGAGGCCCGAGCCTCTCCTTCCGACGCTCAAGCACCTCGGCCTCTACGGCTACCGCAAGGACGCGCTGAGGCGCTGGACGAGCCTGCCGCAGCATCCCCTCGAGCGCGCCGAAAGCCTCGAGCAGCTCCGCGCGCTCGCGGCGGGCATGGCGATGGCGGTGCTGGACGCGGCGAGCGACTCCATCGGCGTGGACACGATCGAAGATGCGAAGAGAGTAGAAGAGATTCTCAGAAAGAAAGAGAAAGAACCTGCTCCCCGGATGTCCGAAGTCAAGGGTCTCGGACCGCTGCGCGGCGCGCGAAGCGCGCCCTTGACGTCGGACATCCGGGGAAGAGATTTGCATCTATCGGCGGCCGCAACAGCGGCCGCCGCATATCAGAAAAAAATCCAACAGCCTGACACGAACCGATCCGGCAACCTCGTGGCCGCAACGGAGGTGTAGCGTGGGAACCAAATACATTTTCATCACCGGCGGCGTGGTCTCGGGCCTCGGCAAGGGCATCGCCGCCGCGTCCATGGGCGCGCTCCTGGAAGCCCGGGGGTTCCGCGTCACCCTCCAGAAGTTCGACCCCTACCTGAACGTGGATCCCGGCACGATGTCGCCGTTCCAGCACGG
>DATIFW010000201.1:0-12924 GCA_035455045.1 Thermoanaerobaculia bacterium
GAGGACCTGACGTTCAAGGGCGCGGGCGGCGACGACGTGCAGATGTTCGTCGTCACGCCTCCCGGCTTCGACGCGAGGAAGAAATACCCGCTCGTGCAGCTCGTCCACGGAGGCCCGGTCGGCACGTTCGGCGACGCGTTCTCGTTCCGCTGGAACCCGCACGCCTTCGCAGCGCCGGGCTACGTCGTCGCGATGGTGAACTTTCACGGCTCGTCGAGCTTCGGACAGAAATGGGTCGAGTCGATCCTCGGCGCGCACCCCGACAAGCCCTTCGCCGACGTCATGAAGGCCACGGACTTTCTCGTCGCGCGCGGGGGCGTCGACGAGAGCCGGATGGCCGCGGCCGGAGGCTCGTACGGCGGTTTCCTCGTGAACTGGATCGCCGGCCATACGGACCGCTTCAAGTGCCTCGTGAGCCACGCGGGCGTGTACGACCTCATGGCGCAGTTCGCCTCGGACGGCACGTACGGCCGGGAACACAGCTACGGCGGCACCCCGTTCCGGAACCGCGACAACGTCGAGAAGTGGAGCCCGAACCGCTACGCGGAGAGCTTCCGGACGCCGGTCCTGATCCTGCACGGCGAGCGCGACTATCGCGTGCCGGTCGGGCAGGGCCTCGAGTTCTACGGCACGCTCACGGCGAAGGGGGTGCCGGCCCGGCTCGTCGTCTACCCGGACGAGAACCACTGGGTGCTCAAGGGCCAGAATTCCAAGCACTGGTACGGCGAAGTCCACGGCTGGCTCGCGAGGTGGCTGAAGGCGGATTCCGGAGATTCCCGATGAAGTACACGACCCTCGGCCGCACGGGAGTCACCGTCTCGCGGCTGTGCCTCGGCTGCATGAGCTACGGAACGCCCGAGTGGCGGCCCTGGGTCCTCGACGAGAGCGCCGCGCAGCCGTTCTTCCGCCGCGCGCTCGAGGCCGGCATCAATTTCTTCGACACCGCCGACATGTACTCGCTCGGCCTCAGCGAGGAGGTGACCGGCCGCGCCCTGCGCACGTACGGGAGGATGGAGGAGATCGTCCTCGCGACGAAGGTCAACTTCCCGATGTCGTCCGGCCCGAACATGGGCGGGCTCTCGCGGAAGCACGTCGTGCAGGGATGCGAGGCGAGCCTGAAGCGCCTCGGCGTCGAGACGATCGACCTCTACCAGATCCACCGTTTCGACCGTGCGGTGCCCCTCGACGAGACGCTCGCGGCGCTCGACCTCCTCGTGAAGCAGGGAAAGGTGCGCTTCATCGGCGCGAGCTCGGGCCCCGCGTACCGCTTCGCAAAGGCGCTCGCGCTCTCGGACGCGGAGGGCTGGGCACGTTTCGCGTCGATGCAGAACCACTACAATCTCCTCTACCGCGAGGAGGAACGCGAGATGCTCCCCCTGTGCGCGGCGGACGGGATCGCGGTCGTTCCGTGGTCGCCGCTCGCGCGCGGTCTCCTGGCGGGCACGCGCAAGAGCGCCTCCGACACCGCCGCGACGCCGCGCGCCGCCACCGACGACTACGCGCGGAACCTCTACGACCATCCTTCGGACGACGACGTCATCGAGGCGGTGAGAAAAGTCGCGGCCGCGCGCGGCCTCGAGCCCGCAGCCGTCGCGCTCGCCTGGCTCCTCTCGCGTCCCGCCGTGACGGCGCCCATCGTCGGGGCGACGAAGCTCGCGCACCTGGAGACCGCCCTTTCCGCCCTCGACGTGACGCTCGAAGACGACGAGATCCGCGCGCTCGAGGCCCCCTACCGCCCGCACGCGGTGCGCGGCTTCAAGTGACTCTCTCCGCCGGGTCGGCCTGGCTCGGTGGACTCGCCCTGCTCGCGGGCATCGCGATCGGATGGGCCCTGCGGGCGTTCCTCGCGCGCCGGTCGGCGGCTTCCGTGCGCGCCCTCGAGGACGAACTGAGGCGCCGGGACGAGGAGCTGAAGGACGCGCAGAAGCTGCTCGCCGAAACGTCGCTCACGGACGCTCTGACCGGGGTTCACAACCGGCGCTTCGTCGACGCCGCGATCGGGACCCTCCTCGCGCCGGCCCGGAGGCCGTCGCGGGGAGGCGACCCTCCGCCGGAGCACGTCGCGCTCATGCTGGCGGAAGTCGACGAATTCGACCGGATCGACGCGGGCGGGCGCGAGGTGGGAGACGCGCTCCTGCGCGACACGGCGCGCGCCCTTCAGGCGGTCGTGCGGGGCGGCACCGTCATCGCGCGTTGGACCGAGATCGCGTTTCTCGTCGTCGCGCGCATCCGGTTCGCGGGCGAAGCGCGCTCGCTCGCGATGCGCCTCAGGGCTTCCGTCGCCGACAGCGTGCGCACGCCCCCGGGGCCCGGCGGCCGTCCCGTGTCCCTGTCGATCGGCTTCTCGATCGAGCCTCTCTCCCGCGCGCATCCCCACCTCGCCTCGTTCCGCGACCACCTCGGCCTCGTCGACTCCGCTCTTCGCCGCGCGCAGGCCCAGGGGGGAAACCGCGCCGTCGGCTGGCGCGTGAACGAAGACGCGCTCGAGTTCGAAATCGGCGTGCGGGGCGAGTCCGACGTCGCCGCTCTCCTGCGCACGAATCCCGACGCCGCCGAGGCGCAGGGCCTGCTCAGTCCGACCGTCGAACGCCGCGACCCGGGCTGATCACCCCGGCAGGAGCAGGATCTTTCCCGAGGTCTCGCGCGCCTCGAGCGCGCGGTGGGCCGCGGCGGCCTCGGCGAGCGGGAAGGTGCGGTCGATGCGAAGCGGGAGCGAGCCGTCCTTCACCCACGCGAGGACGTCGCTCGCGCGCCCGAGGAGCTCCTCGCGCGAGGCGACGTAGTGCAGGAGCGTAGGCCGCGTCAGGAAGATGGAGCCCTTTTGGTTGAGGATCTGGGGATCGATCGGCGGGGCCGGGCCGCTGGACTGCCCGAAGAGCGCCATCGTGCCGCGCAGCGCGAGGACGTCGAGCCCCTTCTCGAACGTCGTCTTCCCCACCGAGTCGAAGACGGCCTGGACGCCTTTGCCGGACGTGAGGCGCTTCGTCTCGGCCACGAAATCGCTCTTCGTGTAGAGGATCACCTCGTCCGCCCCGGCCTCCCGCGCCCTCGCCGCTTTCTCCTCGGTCGAGACCGTCCCAATCACGCGCGCGCCGCGGTTCTTCGCCACTCGGCACAGGAGGAGGCCGACTCCCCCCGCGGCCGCGTGGACGAGGCAGGTGTCGCCTTTCTTCAGGGGGTACGTCGACGTCGCGAGGTAGTGAGCCGTCATGCCCTGGAGCATGGCCGCCGCGGCCTGCCGCGTCGAGACGCCCTCCGGAATCGCGACGAGACGGCTTTCGGGGACGAGCGCCTTTTCGGCGTACGCGCCTGCCGCGTTCACGGTCGCCACGCGGTCCCCCGGCTTCAGCGAGGCGACGCCCGGCCCGACGCTTTCCACGACGCCCGCGAGCTCGCCGCCCGGCGTGAACGGGTATCCCGCCGGCTTGTAGAGGCCGAGGCGGAAATAGACTTCGATGAAGTTGACGCCGATCGCCTCGGCGCGAACGAGCACCTCGCCGGCTTTTGGAGACGGGTCGGCGATCTCCTCGAGGCGGAGCGCCTCCGGACCGCCGGGAGCGTGGACGCGGATGGCTTTCATGGCGCGAAGGATAATGCCCAAACGAGGGTTTTTCCCGTGCGACGACCGGTCCGGGCTCCTGCCTTTCCCCGAGTGACTGCGAGCCTCCGGCCGCGGCGCTATTCGAAGTAGCCGTTCACGTCGATGATCAGGTCCGCGATCCCGCCCGATGCGCACAGGACGGCGACCGTGCCGCTGCCGTCCGTCGCCAGGCGAAGAACCGCGTTGTTCGCGCGCGTCTTTCCCGGTGCGAAGCTGATCGCCGTCGCGGTGGGCGCGGTCCCGAGGTCTCCCGGATAGACGTGAAGCGCTCCGGAGGCCGCCGGCCGGACGACCGTGAGATTCGCCGACAGCGCCTTCGCCGTGGACGGGACGCCGCAGACCGAAACGAGATTGAAGAGCCGGACGCCGTTCGCCTGGAGGGGTGGGGCGCCGAACGGGCCGGCCGCATTGCGCGTGTCGACCGCGCGGCACGGCGTCACGGCGGACAGGCCTCCGCAGAGTGTCTGGACCGGGATCGCCGCCGAGCCGCTCGCCGAGCAGAGGCCCGAAGCCACCGTGACGCCGAGCGTCGTCGTGCCCTCCCCCGCGACGCTGAACGAGATCGAAGAGGTTCCCTGCCCGCCCGAGATCGCCCCGTTCGTGATCGTCCATGCGTACGTGGCGCCGCCGCCGGCGTCGGGAACCGACGCCGTTCCCGTGTTTCCGCTCGCGAGGCAGATCCGCGTCGGAGCCGCGATCGCGGCCGAGACCGCGTTCACGACGGCGGTCGTGGAGGCGGCGGGACCCGTGCAGCCGTTGACGGTCGCCGTCACCGAGTAGGCGCCGGCCGCGGCGCCTGACGCGTTCGAAATGGAAGGACTCTGCTGGGCCGACGTGAATCCGTTCGGACCCGTCCACGCGTACGTCGCGTTCGCGATCGTCGAGGCCGTGAGGGTGAGCGTCCCGCCCGCGCAGATCGGTCCTCCGTTCGCCGCCGTCGGCGCGGGCGGCGGCGTATTCACCGTCACGCCGATGCTCGCGGCCGTGGAGCAGCCGTTCACGGTCGCGGTCACGACGTACGTCCCCGAGGCCGCGGCCGTCGCTCCCGCGAGCGCCGGATTCTGGAGAGTCGACGTGAAGCCGTTCGGCCCGGTCCACGCGTACGTCGCGCCCGCCACCGTGGCCGCCGTGAGCGAGAGCGTCCCTCCGGCACACAGCGGGCTGTTGCCTCCCGCCACCGGCACCGCCGGCGACGCCCTGACGACGCCCGAGGTGGTCGAGGTGGAGGTCTGGCCCGCGAAGGTGCGGACGACCGTGTACGTCCCCGTCGCCGCCGTCGTCGCCGTCCCGATCACGGGATTCTGGAGAGTCGACGTGAAGCCGTTCGGGCCCGTCCAGGAAAAAGCCGCGCCGGAGATCGAAGGCGTCGCGAAGAGCGCGAGCGGCGAGCCCGCACACACGGAGCCTCCGTTCGATGCGACGACCGGCGGCGCCGCCACGACGAACGTGAGGCTCGTCGGGATCGCATAGCCGCTCAACGTGATCGTGAACGTGCCGGGCGCGGTGAAGTGGAACGTCGAGGCCTGGCAGCCCGTCCCCGCGCAGGTCGCGGGCGAGGCGGAGGGGCCGAAGTCCCAGAGCGTCGCGGG
This sequence comes from Thermoanaerobaculia bacterium, assembly GCA_035455045.1. Classification (GTDB taxonomy): domain Bacteria; phylum Acidobacteriota; class Thermoanaerobaculia; order UBA5066; family UBA5066; genus Fen-183. Next base: position 5,191 of record DATIFW010000201.1, read on the forward strand.
GGGCGGATTCTGGTCGATGCCCCCGTTGATGATCGCGTAGATGGTGACCGGGTCTCCGACGTTCGCCGGGATGCCGCCGATGCACCCGCCGCCCGGACCGGCGCAGGGGTTCGCGCCGTTCACCTGGACGAAGATGTACGGCGGCGCGGGCGTTACGACGATCGGCCACGCGGTCGGGTCGGAAACGCCGGAAACGGAAGGTACCCAGGACGCCGTGAAGGGCGACGCGCACGAGCCGGTCGTCGTGTACGAATAGCGGATGCGCAGCCACCAGGTGCGCGCGAGCGATCCCGCCGGGATCAGGCCCGCGCCGCCGCTCCCGAGGGGAGAAGAGAGCGAAAGCGACTGCCAGCTGCCCGCCGCGCAGGGTCCAGCGGACGCGTCGCACAGGCTGTACTGCAGGCCTCCGCCGCACGATGTCACGCTCCCCGCGACGTCCGACCCGTCGGTCGCCGTGACCGAGCCGCCCGCGACGACCGTCGACGCGACTCCGGAGAAAGAGAGAGAGACGTCCGTGATGGAGAACGTTCCGAGATTCTGCGTGCACGGGCTGCCGCAGTCTGGGCTCGTGTAGCCGGTCGGGTACGGCACCGTCAGCCAGTAGTAATACGTCCCCTTCGCGTCGAAAGGAGGAGGTGGCGTGCACGACGCCGTTGTGCAGGAGGAGAGCGTGAGCGACGACGGAGTCGTGCCGAAGTACCACTTGTACCCGGTGGAGAGCGGCGTGCCGTCCGAAGCGCTCTGGAGAGACTGTCCCAGCAGGATGTTGGGGGACTGCAGGCGGACCGCCGGCACCTTCCAGGTGATGGGAAAGCTCACCGTGTTTCCCGGGCCGAGGTCGTTCGTCGCTTCGAGGGCGAGGCTGAGCGATGCCGTCGTTCCGGCCGGCGCAATTGCGGGGAAGTCGCCGTTCGCCGTCTCTGACGCCCAACAGCCCGCTCCCGTCGCGGGCGCCCCGCCCGAACGCGGATCGCACGGGCCGAAGAGCGCGATCGTGGCGGGCGGCGTCGCCCCCGACGCCGGATAGGACAGGTCGGGAGATTTCAGGCGCGGCGGCGAGCCGTTGTCCTCCGCGGGCGGGTGCCAGTCGAAGTCGAGCCGCCAGTCGGTGAGCGGATGAAGCGAGAACGCCGTCGGCGTGACGAGGAGCTGCGTCCCGACGAAGACCGCGTCCCCGGGATTCACCGGGCACGCCCCCGGGCTCGGGCACGTCGCGATCTGGACGGCGAGGGAGTCGACGGGAGGCATGGGAACCGTGACGCACGACAGGGAGAGGGCGAACGCCGAGTTGGCCGTGGCGAGGTACGCGTAGACCGAGTTCCCCGACCCTGCGAAGCCGCGCATCGCCGAGTAGAGCGAGAACGAGGGGGACTGCGCGGGAGTGACGTCGGTCGAGTTCGTCGTGCCCCATCCGGCCACGCTCGAGGAGAAGAGCCGGTAGACGACCGTCGGCGACGACCGCTTGCCCCACATGAGCGCGACGAGGCTGCCGCCGGACGGGATGAGCGCCGCGACTCCCGTCGTCGGCCAGGTCTCGCCGCCTCCCGCCACGATCTGGTACGGAGCCCCGTTGAGCGTCTTGACGCCGCTCTTCAGGGAGAGGAGCGCCCATCTCGGCGCCGGCTGGCCGGAAACCGTCAGCTCCGCGAGGATCCAGACCTTCGCGGAATCGACGGGGTCGACCGCGGCCGTGACGGAGCTCAGCGTCCCGCCGCCGAAGTCGGCGCCGGTGAGCGTCGTCGAGGGAAACGACGTCGTGATGTGTCCCACGGGGCCGGGCGCCGAAGCGTCCAGGACCCTAATCGTCCCGTTCGTGAGGTAGACGAGGAAGTTCCCGGCGAGCGTCAGGTAATAACCGCCCGGGCCGGCGGACTCCGAGGGGACGTTGTGGGCCGTGAGCGTCACCGGCAGGTTCGTGACGTCGGCCGCCATCAGCGGCTGCGGCGAAATGGCGGACCAAGGGAGCGCGACATAGGCGATGTATCGGTTTCCGATGTGCTGGATCACCGCGCCGCTGCTCCCGTTTCGAGGGAGAAAGTCTCCCGACATCGCGGCCCCCTGGCCGTTCGCGGCGCCGACCACGGTATTGAGCATCGGATTCGCGTTGCTGTTTAGGCTGAAGGCCATGCGCTGGCCGTCCTGCGACACCGCCATCGACGCGATGAAACTCTGTCCGTCGCCGACCGCGGACACGGGTTGCGCGTCCATGCGCAGGTCGTCGTACAAGAGCGCGTAAGGGCTCGCGGGATTCGAGATGTCGAGCACCGAATACCCGAACGTCTCCATCATCAGGAGTCGCCGCGAGGCGCCGACGGAATACACCTGCACGTCGTTGTTGTGGCCGGCGTAGAGCTGCCAGGGTCGGGCGGCGCCGGGCGGGCTCGGCTCGAAGGACGCGGGGGGCGCCGTGAGCGTGCACTGTCCCGCAGCCGGTCCGCCCGGAACGGCGAGGAGGGCGGCGCCCGCGAGAATTCCCGCGAAGGCGCGCTTCGCGAGGCGGGAGGTGTTCGACTTCAGAGTCATTTCCAAGAGCAACAAGGCTTTACGAGGCAAGGGAGATGCCACACGGCGATCCGGTTCGACGCGACTCATCACGGAAATTCGAGTTCCTCTAGGAAGTGAAATGACCCAACAGCATAACACCCGTGTGAGCGCTCTCACGTCCGTAGGTGCGAAAAAGCGCTAGCGTGAAAGACGGCCTGGTTCGCGACCCGACATTTCTTGGCGGACGCGTCCGTGAGACCGACGAAAAAACGCTGGCGAGACTAAGATCAAATCGCACGTTCCCGGGCGTGAGAGGGACGCGATGGCGACACGGATCGAGAAGGACACGATGGGAGAGATTGCGGTCGCGGCCGACCGCTACTGGGGGGCGCAGACTCAGCGCTCCCTCCAGAACTTCGAGATCGGCGAGATCCGCTTCACGCGGCCGATGATCAAGGCGTTCGGCATTCTGAAGAAGGCCGCGGCCGAGGTGAACCGGGAGCTCGGCCTCCTGCCCGAGGATCGCGCGACGCTCATCGCGGCCGCCGCGCAGGAGGTCATCGACGGCGTGCTCGACGTGCACTTCCCGCTCGTCGTCTTCCAGACCGGGAGCGGCACGCAGACGAACATGAACGTGAACGAGGTCATCGGCAACCGCGCGATCGAGATGGCGGGCGGCGCCCTGGGCTCGAAGAAGCCCGTTCACCCGAACGACGACGTGAACAAGTCGCAGTCCTCGAACGACACCTTCCCGACGGCGATGCACATCGCGGCCGTCTCGGAGATCGAGGAGAGGCTGCTTCCCGAGGTGCAGAAGCTGCGCGACGTGCTCGATGGAAAGGCGCGGGAGTTCAAGGACCTCGTGAAGATCGGCCGCACGCACCTGCAGGACGCCGTGCCCCTGACGCTCGGCCAGGAGATCTCCGGCTGGGTGTCGCAGCTCGACCACGGGATCGTGCACCTCCGGCAGGCGCTCCCCCATCTTCTCGAGCTCGCGATCGGCGGAACCGCCGTGGGCACGGGCCTCAACACGCATCCCGAGTACGCCGTTCGGGTCGCGAAGCGCGTCGCGGAGATGACGGGCCATCCGTTCGTCTCGGCGCCGAACAAGTTCGAGGCTCTCGCGGCGCACGACGCGCTCGCGTTCGCTTCCGGCGCCCTGCGCACGCTCGCCGGCTCGCTGATGAAGATCGCGAACGACGTCCGCTGGCTCGCCTCCGGCCCGCGCTGCGGCATCGGCGAGCTCCGCATCCCCGAGAACGAGCCGGGGAGCTCCATCATGCCGGGCAAGGTGAATCCGACGCAGTCCGAGGCCCTCACGATGGTCGTCGTCCAGGTGTACGGCAACGACGCCGCCGTCGCCTTCGCCGCGAGCCAGGGCAATTTCGACCTGCACGTCTTCAAGCCCGTGATGATCCACAACGTCCTCGAGTCGACTCGGCTGCTCGCAGACGGCTGTCGCAGCTTCCGCATCCATTGCGCCGAGGGGCTTCAGGCCGACCGCGCGCGGATCGACGACCTCGTGAAGAAGTCGCTCATGCTCGTCACGGCCCTTAATCCCCACATCGGGTACGACAAGGCGGCCGCGATCGCGAAAAAGGCCCACCAGGAAGGCCTGACCCTCAAGGAGGCCGCTCTCGAGCTCGGCTTCGTGACGTCCGAACAGTTCGATGCGTGGATCGATCCCTCGAAGATGGTGGGGCCTGGCGGCGCGGGCTAGACACGGAGCGGGCGGACCGCTCGCGCAAGCCCGGGTCGTCCTTGCCCTCGGAGCGCTTGCCAGTCTCGGCGGCCGTGCTGCGCCCGGCGAGAGGCTCTTCGAGGTGCGCGCGCCCGAGGGCATGGTCACGGGTCAGGTGCGCCTTCAGGCGCTGACTCGCGACGGCGACGTCGCGTTCGTGAAATGGCAGATCGAGGACTGGTCGCGGACCACCTCGCGCCCGTTCGAGGTCTTCCTCGACGTGGGCCCCCTCCCGCACGAGAGAAGCGTCATCGCTCTCGCGCTCGACCGCGACCGCAGCCCGCTCTACCGAGTCGAAACGCTTCTCAACGCGGGAGGCCGGCGGCTCACCCTGCAGTTCCTCGCGCCCCTCGACGGGCAGCGCGTCTCGGGCCCGGTCACGGCGCTCGTGCGCGCGGTCGCGCCCGCGGCGGACTCGCTGGCCTCGGTTGCGCTCGACGTCGACGGACGAAACGTCCCGCTGGAAGGGGACGGGGACGTACGAAGCGCGACGCTTCACGTGACCGGGTCCCCATCCGTGCTCACGGCGCGCGTCAAGACGGCGCTCGGCCGCTCCACCGAGCGTTCGATCCTGCTGAACGGACGAGGGCTGCAGGCTTCACTCGACGCGCACGTCGTCGAGCAGATGGTCGCCGTCGTGAAGAACGGCGAGCCCGTCGAGAATCTCCGCGCTTCCGACTTCACGGTGCGCGACGACCGGGGGACGTGCGAGATCCGCGAAGCGCGTCTCGTGCGAGACGGGAGCCTCGCGGTCGGCATCGCGATCGATACGTCCCAGAGCCTTCTCTACGTACAGGAGCTCCGCAACGCCGTCGCGCACCGGTTCCTCGGGACGCTCGGCCCCCGCGACACCGCGTTCCTCCAGCGGTTCGGCGTCACCGTCGCACACGTCATGGACTGGACGACGTCGCGTCAGGGTCTCGAGGACGCCGTCCTCGGGCTCGGGGAGGACCCGGTTCCCGGCACCGTTCTCCACGCGGCCATCGTCGACGCTCTCTACCAGCTTCGGGGAGGAGACGGCGCGCGCGCGCTGCTGCTCGTCACGGACGGAAACGCGTTCGAAGACGACGTCACGGAACAGCACGCCCTCGCGTTCGCGCGCCAGGCCGGCGTCCCGATCTTCGCCCTCGCGCTCCCGTGGATGGAGGAGATGCGGGACGTGAAGCGCCACACGGACGCGGAGGGAAAGATCGTCGAGGACGTGAAAATCAGCCGCGTGACGCGGCCTCCGAACCGCGCCGTGCTCGAGCGCTTCACGAGCGCGACGGGCGGACGGACGTACGTCGTCCCGAGCGCCGGCGACCTCAACGACGTCTTCGCGAAGCTCGAGCGCGACCTCAGGACGCGCTATCTCATCTCGTTCGTGAGCAACGCGAAGCGCACCGGGTCTTTTCATCCGGTCGAGATCCGCGCCGCGCACGGCACCGTGCGCACGGCCGCGGGCTTTCTGTACTGACGGCCGCCGCGCTTCAGTCGAGCGGTATGTACTCGACGGCCCCCGTATCTCCGTCGTAGATCATCTCGTACGGAAACCAGTAGATGTACTCGTCGCCATAGTCGTCGACGTAGGCGTAGCCGATGTACGTCATGCCCAGATCCTGAACCTGCAGCAACACGCTGCGGTTGGACGCGAAGAGGATTCCATTCGACTCGCCCGTCCTGGCCGCCATCTTCTTCGTGGTCTTGTATTTCTTGACCGGCACATTCCCCTTCTCGCTGTGCTTCACGTCCATGCCCGCGATCTTGCCGTCCTTGACATCGACCGAAGCGGTGTACTTGCCGTTCCGGTGGAGAACGTGGTGACCGTTGGTCTTGATCTTTTCGCCGAGCAGCTGCTTGCCGGAATGGTTGTGATGCTTTCCTTTCCCTTTTTCGTGTCCCTTTCCCTTTCCCTTCCCCTGGGCGTCAGCGGAGCCGACCATCGCGATCAGGCAGATCACGGCGAGAACGGACGCCAGATATCGACGAGCGCGAGCCATGGAGACCTCCCTTTCGAAAACTGATCGTGGCGCCTGGTAATATTTCGCGCGCATTCCCGCGCGCACGAGCCGGTGCAGGACGGATGCCAGACGTCCCGCGGACGTCCCCACCCGGCCGGCTCGAGGCTCACCTAGAATCCGGGCACGATGCCCGCCGTTCAGGACGAGAGAGCCGGGCACGGCCCCGCCTACCCCTGGTACGTTCTCCTCGTCCTCGTCCTCGTCTACGTCGCCAACTTCGTCGACCGCCAGATCGTCGCCATCCTCGCCGAGCGCATCAAGGCGGACCTGAAGCTCACCGACGCGCAGCTCGGCTTCCTCTACGGCACGGTCTTCGCCGTGTTCTTCGCCGTCTTCGCGATTCCGCTCGGCCGCCTCGCGGACGCGTGGGACCGGCGGCGCCTCATCGCGTGGGGCACGGCGTTCTGGAGCCTGATGACCGCGCTCTCGGGCCTCGCGCGCGGCTTCGGACCGCTCGCCCTCGCGCGAATCGGCGTCGGAGCCGGCGAGGCGACCGCGGCGCCCGCGGCGTACTCCCTCCTCTCGGACTGGTTTCCGGCCGAGAAGCGCGCGGCGGTCCTCGGTTTCTTCTCGAGCGGCATCTTCCTCGGCGCGGGCCTCAGCCTCGGAATCGGCGGACTCGTCGTGGACCGCTGGGACGCGGCGTTTCCGGCCGGGACCGCCCCGTTCTCCCTTCACGGCTGGCAGGCGGCATTTCTCGTCGTGGGTCTTCCCGGCCTCCTCCTCGCACTCTGGGTCCGCAGTCTGGAGGAGCCGCCGCGCGGCGGGTTCGGAGCGCCGCCGGTGGCCATCGAGCCGCATCCGTTTCGACTCTTCGCTCGCGAGATCTCCACCCTCCTCCCGCCTTTCACGCTCTTCTCCCTCGCGCGGGCGGGCGCCGGGGCACCGGGCCTCGCGATCAACTTCGGGGCCGGTCTCGCCCTCGCGCTCGGCGCCGCGGCCCTGACCCGGCTTCTCGGCAACGCGCCGCAGTGGATCGCGCTCGCCGCCGCGCTCTATTCGGTCCTCTCCTGGATCCAGGGACTGAAGCTGAAGAACCGCGAGGACTTCGACCTCGTCTTCCGGAACCCGCCTCTCCTCCTCACGAACCTCGGATTCGGGCTCGTGACGTTCGGGACGTACGGCACGACCTTCTGGATCGTGCCGTTCTTCCTGCGCGTCCACCGCCTCGACGCCGCGCGGGCGGGACTCCTCCTCGGCGGGATGCTCGCGGCGGGCGGCTGGCTGGGCGCGACGTGCGGAGGGCTCCTCGCCGACGCCTGGCAGAAGAGGACGCCCCGCGGCCGGCACTACGTGGGCGTCGTGACGGCCGTCCTGTCCATTCCGCTCGGCTTCACTCTCGTCTCGCTGCGCTCGCCTTCCCTGGCGCTCCTGCTGACCTTCCCGGCCGTCGTCCTCACCGGTCTGTGGATCGGGCCCGCCGCGTCCACCGTCCAGGGGCTCGTGCCGCCGCGCCTGAGGGCCACCGCGTCCGCGGTCTTCATCCTCCACACGACGATTCTCGGCCGC
>DATIFW010000202.1:0-32710 GCA_035455045.1 Thermoanaerobaculia bacterium
CGCGCGCCGCGCCGCGGCGAAGGCGCGGCGCCGGCGAACGCGAAGGTCGCGCGCGTGACGTCGAACTTCGCCCACGTCTACACGAGCCCGTCCTTCACGAGGCAGAAGCCGCTCCTCACGGCTCCGGTAGGGGCCACGATGGCAGTTGAAGATTTCTTAGAAGGTAAAGCGAGTGGAGCGGCGGGCGCCAGCGATGCGTATTCCTGGGTCAAGGTGCGCCTTCCGGACAGGCGCATCGGGTTCGTCGCCAGCCGCGACGTCACCCTCTTCCCCTTCGAAGAATCTTCCTCTTCCTCCTCTCTTCCGCTCAAATCCCCTTCCGACCGGATCGCGTTCGGCAAGCGCTTTCTCGGCGCGCCGTACACGTGGGGCGGCACGACGCCCCTCGGCTTCGACTGCTCGGGGCTCGTGCAGAGGATCTTCCGCGAGCACGGCGTCCTTCTGAAGCGAAACAGCTACGAGCAGGCCTTTCAGGACCCGCAGCTGATCCCGGTCTCCTTCGAAGCTCTTCGCCCCGGCGACCTCCTGTTTTTCGGCACGGAAGACAAGATCGATCACGAGGCGATGTGGATGGGCGACGGCACGGTCCTGCAGTCGACGCGGCACGACGTGCCCGGCGTTCAGGTCACGCCGTTCGACAGCCAGTTCCTGAAACCCCTCTTTCGCTACGCCCGAAGACTGAAGAGAGAAGAGAAGATTTCTTCGAACGGTGAAGAGGGGAAGGCGCCGGGGCTCACCCCTGCGAAGGCGCGCGACCTCGAGGCAGTTCTTCGCGGCATTGCAGCCTCGAGCGGCGCCCGTTTCGGCATCTACGTGAAGGATCTGTCGACCGGCTCTTCACTTTCTCAGAATTCTCGTCTTTCGATGCATGCGGCCTCCACGATCAAAACGCCCGTTCTCCTCGAGGTTCTGCGCCGCGTCGATGCGGGCACGCTGAGTCTCTCGGATGAAATCCCGGTGAAGAACGAGTTCAAGAGCCTCGTCGACGGCTCGCCGTTCTCGATCGGCCTCGAAGAGACCGACGCCCCGACGATGAGAAAGCTCGGCGGCAAGGCCACGCTCGAGTTCCTCGTGACGGAGATGATCGACCGCTCCTCCAACCTCGCGGCGAATCTCGTCCTCTCGCTCGTCGGGCCGGAGAACGTCCAGGCGTTCACGGACGCCCTCGGCGCGCCCAGCGTGAAGGTGCGGCGCTGCGTCGAGGATTCGAAGGCGTTCGACGCGGGGCTGAACAACGAAACGGACGCGGCGGGCATGGCCGCGGTGATGGAAGCCGCGGTGAGGTCGCCGAAGCTCTCGGCGGCGTCGAGAGCGAAGGCGTGGGAGATCCTCACCGGCCAGAAGTTCAACGAGGAGATCCCCGCCGGCCTCCATCCCCAGTCGGGAGCGATCGTGGGCCACAAGGGGGGCTCCATCTCCTCGGTCCAGCACGACGCGGCGGTCGTCCGCCTGCCCGACGGGCGAGAGTACGTCCTCGTCCTCCTCGCGAACGACTTCGGCGCGAACGAGGAAGGACGCCGCAAGGTCATCGACGCCGCACGGAAGATGTCGCGCGCCGTGTGGGAGGCGATGATCGCGCCGTGAAGCGCGGCATCGTCCTCGGCCTCCTCGTCATCTACGTCGTCTGGGGCTCGACGTACCTTGCGATTCGTTGGGGGATCGAGACGATCCCTCCCTTCACGATGGCCGGCGCCCGGTATGTCGTCGCGGGAGGCGTTCTGCTCGCCTGGGTGAAGCTCCGCGGCGCTCCGCGGGTGACCTTCCGGGACCTCGGGCCCGCCTTCCTGACTGGCGGCCTCATGCTCCTCTGCGGGAATGGCGGCGTCGTGTGGGCCGAGCAGCGGATAGCCTCCGGCCTGGCCGCGCTGCTCATCGCGGTCGAACCGCTCTTCATCATCCTCCTGCAGGCGACGCTCCCACAGGAGCGCCGTCGCCCCTCGGCCCGCGCCCTCGTCGGCGTCGCGCTTGGCGTCGCGGGAGTCGTCCTCCTCGTCGGCCCCGTACGCCTCGGGGGCGAGCGCGTCGACCTCGCCGGGGCTGGAGCCGTGCTTTTCGCAGCCTTTGCGTGGGCGCTCGGCTCGCTCCTCTCGAGGCACCTCGCCCCGCCCGCGTCGCCCCTGCAGGCGACCGCCCTTCAGATGCTCGCGGGCGGCGCCCTCCTCGGCTGTGCGGCCGCCGCGGCAGGCGAGTGGGCCCGCTTCTCGCCCGCCCTCGTCTCCGGCCGCTCGCTTGCGGCCGTCGCTTACCTCGTCGTCTTCGGCTCTCTTCTCGCGTTCACGGTCTACGTCTGGCTCCTGCGCGTCGCCTCGCCCGCACTCGTCTCGACGTACGCTTTCGTGAACCCGATCGTCGCCGTCTTCCTCGGCTGGCTCCTCGCCCGCGAGGAAGTCAGCCCGCGCACGCTCTCCGCAGCCGCCGTCATCGTGGGGGCCGTCATCCTCATCACGCTGGCCGAGACGCGCTGGCGCCCGAATTGAGAGAGAATCTCCGGACCAAACGGACGAAAAGGAGATTTCATGAAACGAGCCCTGTCGATTGTCCTGCTCTTCTGCCTGGCGTTCGCCGCCGGACCCGCGCTCGCCGCTGAGGCGAAGGCCAGCGGCGTCAAGAATCTCGACGCCGCCTGGACGAAGGCGGTCCTCGCGGGCGACGCCGCCGCCCTTGCGGCGCTCTACGCGGATGACGCGGTCCTCGCGATGCCCGGAGCGCCGGCCGCCAGGGGAGGCAAGGCCATCGCCGAGTCGCTCGCGGCCTGGCTGAAGGACATCAAGGTCACGGAGTTCGTCCTGACGGACAGCCACTACCAAACAGCGGGCCACCTCTCGGCGGGATGGGGCAATTGGAAGATGACCACCGTCCCGAAGGCCGGAGGCGCACCGACGACCGAGACGGGAACCTACTGCGGAGTCGCCGTCGAGAAGGGTGGCGTCTGGAAGTACGTCTCGGACAACGCGGCGACCGACCCTCCGCCTTCCGCGGCGGCCGCACCGAAGAAGTAGGCCGCTACTCGATCGCTTCCCCGCCGCGCGCGCGCGCGAGGTGGCCCATGGCCCCGTCCGGCCACTCGAGCGCGCCGCGCGCCTGCGAGGAGAGCTTTCCCTCGGCGGTGAAGAACATGGTCTCGAGCGGGCGCTTGGAGTTCAGCTTGTTCGTCGTGTCGCCCGTCGGGTCGAGGACCAGCGTCGCGGGCGCCGGCGCGACGAGCCCCTTCTGCTTCAGCCACGCGTCCAGCGTCGCGAAGTCGCGGTCGTGCGCGACGAGGACGAAGTCCACGCCGGGATCCGCCTTCAGCTCCTCCTGCAAGCGGAAGAGGCCCGCCAGCTCCTCGGCGGCACCCGGAGCCGAGCTCGAGAAGAAGTGGACGACGAGCGCTTTTCCCGGCCGCCCGACGAGGTTGCGGGTCTTCCCCTCTCGCGTGGTCACGTTCAAACGGCCCCCTGCGTCGAGGTTCAGGATTCCGTGGTCGTGATCCGGATGCGTCGCCGGCACGAGGGAGAGCCAGTAGGCCCAGGCGAACGCAGCGGCGAAGAGGGCAAGGGCGCCGAAAAGAACGACGCGCCGTCGGGACGGTGTCATGGAGCGCTCCCGGGCGTTCCGGCGGGGCGGACTTCACTTTCCGTCTCGACGCGGAACCGTTTGAGATTCGCGAACTCGAATCGAAACGAGGTATCGAGACGGAGGAAGAGAGCCCTCTTTCCCGTCAGCCGAAGCTCGACCGCGCAGGGGAACCAGAGGTCTTTCCCGAGCGGCTGCCCCGTGTACGCGATTTCCGCCTCCTTCACGTTCGCGGCGAGGCCACCGGCGACCTTCACAGGCTTCGTGAGGTGGGCGACGACGGAACGGACCTGAAAGTCCACGGCGTCGATGAGCGCGCGGCCCGCGAGCGCATTCAGCGCGCGGTCCCCGAGGCTCTTCGGCGCCGGCGCCGCAGGGTCGGGCGCGAAGTCGAGGACGTACGCGGGGCGGCCCTCCACGACCTCCTCGCCCACGACGCGAATGACGAACCTGCTGATGAGCTCGGACAGGCGCTTCTTGCCGACGAGCGGATCCTCCTCGTCGCCGGAGATCTTCTCCGCCCGGCGGGCTTCCGCAGCAGCTTTCCGTTCGAGGCGCTTTTTCCGGTCTTTCTCGTCCTCCTCGGCGGCCTTCCGCTTCTCGGCCTCGGTCGCGGGGCGGCCGTCCACCTCGACGAGCTCGCGCGAGCCTCCCGCGTCGCCGTTTCCCGACAGCACGTAAAAGAGGCGCGAGGCGACCTCTCGTGCCCGTCCCTCCGGGCCCCATTCGATCTTCACCTCGCGCTGGTCGAACGTGGCGCCGTCGAACGCGGCCTCGACCCGGCGCTGGTTTCTCACCACGCGCCGAACGAGGTCGCGCGCGTCCACCTCGTATGGCGGGACCACCATCTCCGCGCGGACGGCCCCGGGAAGGAGCGAGATCGCGAGGGCGGCGCAGGCCGGGGAACGAGCCTTCATGACCTCCGGACTATACGGCGCCGGGATTTCGATACGATGCGGCGACGAGGGAGAGGGGATGCGCGTCGTCGTGGCAGGCGGGACCGGGTTCATCGGTTCGAAGCTCTGGGAGAGCCTCCTCGCGAAAGGACATGACGTCGTCCTGCTCACGCGCGACGCGTCCCGCTCGCGAGACCACATTCACCCGAAGGTCCACGTCGTGTCGTGGGCGAGAGGCGCCGACTGGGAGACGTGGGTCGACGGTGCGGGTGGAATCGTGAATCTCGCGGGTGAAAGCATCGCGCAGCGCTGGACGAAGGCGGCGAAGGAAAGGATCCTGGCAAGCCGGCTCGAGGCCACGGCGCGGCTCTGCGCGGCCATCGAGAGAGCGATCCTGAAGCCGTCCGTCCTCGTGAACGCCTCGGCGGTCGGCATCTACGGACCGCGAGGAGAGGAAACGCTCTCCGAAGACTCTCCGCCCGGAGGCGACTTCCTCGCGACGACGTGCGTCGCCTGGGAGGACGCCGCGAGGAAAGCCGAGCCGCTCGGCGCGCGCGTCGTGCTGATCCGGACCGGAGTCGTGCTCGGCCGCGGGGGCGGCGCGCTCGCGAAGATGCTCCCTCCCTTCAAGGCCTTTCTCGGAGGCCCGATCGGCGGGGGACACCAGTTCATGTCGTGGATCCATCGGGACGATCTCGCGGCGCTCTACGTCTTCGCCCTCGAAAACCCGAAGGCTCAGGGCCCGCTCAACGGCACCGCGCCGAATCCCGTCACGATGAAGGACTTCGCGGCGGCACTCGGGCGCGCGCTGCACCGGCCGAGCTTCCTGCGGGTGCCCGCGCCCGCGGTTCGGCTCCTGCTCGGCGAGATGGCGACGGTCCTGCTCGACGGCCAGCGCGTCCTTCCGAAGAAGGCCGAGGCGCTCGGCTTCCCGTTTCGCTTTCCCGGGATCGACGCTGCTCTTCGGGACGTCACGGGAGACTGACCGTGGCCCTCGTGGGACGCAGCGTGCCGCGTGCGGATGGACGGGCCAAGGTCGCCGGGACCGCCCGCTACGTCGACGATCTCACGCGGCCGGGCGTCCTCTTCGGCGGGACACTGCGCAGCCCCATGGCGCGCGGGCGTCTCCACGGCATCCGAAGGGATCCCGCGTTCGACTGGGCGGGCGTGACGGTCGTGACCGCCGAGGACGTGCCCGTGAACGTCGTCGCGCTCATCGAGGAAGACCAGCCCGTCCTCGCTTCGGACGAGGTGCGCCACGCGCACGAGCCGATCGCGCTCGTGGCCGCCGAGGATCCCGTCCGCCTCGCCCGCGCCCTGCGCGCCCTCACGCCCGAAATCGAGCCCCTCCCGCCCGTTCTCACGGTCGCCGACGCGCTCGCGCGGAAGGCCCAGATTCACGGGCCGGACAACGTCTTCGCGACCTACCGGATCTCGAAAGGCGACGCGGCCGGGGCGATCGCTTCGAGCCCGATCCGCCTGAAGGGCCGGTACCGCACGCCCCATCAGGAGCAGCTCTACATCGAGCCACAGGGCATGCTCGCCTTCTGGGACGCGGGAGGGGCTCACCTCGTCGGCTCACTGCAGTGCCCGTTCTACGTCCACAAGGGCGTCAAGCGCACGTTCAGCCTCGACGACGATCACGTGGACGTGACGCAGGCCGTGACGGGTGGCGGATTCGGCGGGAAGGAGGAGTACCCCACGCTCCTCGCTCTCCATGCCCTGCTCCTCGCGAAGAAGAGCGGCCGGCCCGTGAAGATGATCTACGGCCGGCAGGAGGACATCGAGGCGACGACGAAGCGCCACCCCTGCGAGGTGACGATCGAGTCCGGTTGCGACCGCGAGGGCAACCTGTCGGCGGTCTCGATCCGGATCCTCATGGACGGCGGCGCGTACGTCACGCTGACTCCGGTCGTCCTCTCGCGCGCCGCCCTCCACGCGGCCGGAGCCTATCGCTGGGAGCACGCCGCGATCGAGGCGGTGGCGGTCGCCACGAACACGCCTCCGAACGGCGCCTTCCGGGGCTTCGGAGCGCCCCAGACGATCTGGGCCATCGAGAGGCACATGGACCGGATCGCGCGCGAGCTTTCCGCCGACCCGCTCGAGCTGCGCGAGAAGAACCTCCTCCGCGTCGGAGACACGACGCCGACGGGCCAGTTCCTGAAGGAGTCGGTGGGCGTCCAGCGCTGCGTCGAGGAGGCGAGGAAGGCGAGCGGATGGGACAAGAAGCGCGCGGCGCTCGGTGCCGGCGCGCCCGCCCGGCCGGTTTCCGCGCTGCCTCGCCGGACCGCGCCGGGCGGCTCCGCACCCCGAAAGGCTCGCGGCATCGGCGCGAGCGTCTTCCTGCACGGAGCGGGTTTCACGGGCTCGGGCGAACGCAGGCTGAAGGGCTGCGTTGCGATCGACATGCTCAGGGGTTCCTCGGGGAAGAAACCGATCTTCCGGATCCGCACGGCGTCGACGGACATCGGCCAGGGCACGGAGACGGTCTTTCGGCAGATCGCAGCTGAGGCACTCTGGGTCTCGATGGACCGGGTGGAGTTCGCCACTCCGTCCACGTCCGTCGTTCCGGACTCCGGCCCCACCGTCGCATCGCGCACCGTGATGATCGTCGGCTCGATCGTCGAACGCGCCGCGCGCGACCTCTTCGCGCGCACCGAGCACGAGCGCCAGAAGCGCGGAGGCTCGTTCGACGACGCGGCTCTCCGCCTCCTCGCCGGAAAGGAGTCGGTCGTTTCCGAGAAGACGTACGAGACGCCGGAGGATCTCGTCTGGGACGACGAGAAGTATCGCGGAGACGCGTACCCCGTTTTCGCCTGGGGCTGCGACATTGCCGAGGTGGAAGTCGACCTCGACACGTTCGAGACGACGGTGCTCGGCTTCTGGTCCGTCGCCGACGTGGGAAAAGCCATCCATCCGCTTCTCTGCAAGGGGCAGATCGAAGGCGGAACGCTCCAGGCGATCGGCTGGGCGCTGAACGAGAAGCTGGTCGTCAAAGACGGCAGGATTCTGAACGCCCGCATGGCGAATTACATCGTCCCGACGAGCCTCGACGCTCCGAGGTTCACGACGGTTCTCGTGGAGGATCCCTACTCGAGGGGACCGGGTGGCGGCGCCAAGGGAATCGGCGAGCTGCCCATGGACGGCGGAGCGCCCGCAATCGCGGCCGCGATCGAGCACGCGACCGGGATCGTCCGCGACGACCTGCCGCTTCTGCCGGAGGATCTGTTTGCGGCCAGACGGACGGCGATGTGAGGATCGCGTTCGTTCTCAACGGCAGGAAGCGCACTCTCGACGCGCCCCCACTCGCACGTCTTCTCGATCTCCTGCGCGGCCCTCTCGGCCTCACGGGAACGAAGGAAGGCTGCGGTGAAGGCGAGTGCGGCTCGTGCACGGTGCTGCTCGACGGCGTCCCCGTGAACGCATGTCTCGTCGCGGCCGGGCAGTGCGACGGGCGCACGGTGCTGACGGTCGAAGGGCTCGGGGTCAAGGACGGGCTCTCCGACCTGCAGGACGCGTTCGTCAAGGAGGGCGGTGCGCAGTGCGGCATCTGCACGCCCGGCTTCCTCATGGCCGCGCACGCGCTGCTCACCGCGAACCCGCAGCCCGGCGAGGGTGAGATTCGCGAGAGTATCGCGGGCAACATCTGCCGCTGCACCGGCTACCAGCGCATCGTCGAGTCGATCCGGCACGCCGTGAAGGAACGGGCCTCGCGTGAATCCGGCTGAGCTCGCGCTGTACCCGTTCGAACGGCCGGCGACCCTCACCGAGCTCTGCCGGACGCTCTCGGCGCGCGCGGGGCGCAAGGAGCGAACCGTCCTCCTCGCAGGGGGAACGGACTGGATCGTGGAGCGAGGTCTCGCGCCGCCGGAAGACCCGAACGACCTGCCGCTCGTGCTCGACGTCTCGCGCCTGCCCGAACTGCGCGGCATCCAGGTCGCCAGGGAGCGCGCCGTGATCGGCGCGGCCGCCACGTTCCTCGAGATTCGGAGTCATCCCGTGCTCCTCAGGCGCGCACCGGTCCTGACGGCCATGGCGCGCGAGGTAGGCGCCATCCAGATCCAGGCGCGCGGGACTCTGGGCGGCAACCTCGCGACGGCCTCGCCCGCGGCAGACGGGGCGGCAGCCCTCATGGCCCTCGACGCCGAGGTCGTCCTCGCGAGCGTTCACGGCGAGCGGCGGGTATCGTTGACCCAGTTCTTCACGGGCTATCGCGCGACGCGGCGGGCCGAGGACGAGGTGATCGTCCGAGTGGAGTTCCTCCTCCCGCGCACCGGTGCCCATCAGGCCTGGAGGAAGGTGGGCACTCGAGCGGCGCAGGCGATCTCGAAGGTCGCGCTGGCCGCGATCGCCGAACGCGAGCGAGGCCGTGGCGTGCGAGCCGGGTTCGGCATGGCTTCGGTCGCGCCCGTGACGGCCCCCCTTCCGACGGTGCGCGCGCTCGCCCTCGCGCCGAGTCTCGCTTCGGTCTCGGACGAGGAGCTGGACGCGGCGACGCGGCGCGACATCGCCCCGATCGACGACGTCCGGTCGACCGCGGCCTATCGCGCGCACGTCGCCTCGGCGCTCGTAAAGGCCTTTTTTCGCGAGCTCCGGGAGGCGCCCGGCCTCTGATCTTCCCGCGCGGCGTCCCGGCGGCCCGTATGATGAGGCATCCGGCGGAGGTGACCGATGCGCGAGATCGTCCGGCACGAGCCCGGCACTTTCTGCTGGCCGGAGCTCGCCACGACGGACACCGCCTCCGCGAAGAACCTCTATGGCGGTCTCTTCGGGTGGGCTTTCGACGACAGGCCCGGTGAATCAGGCACGACCTACTCGATCGCGCGGCTCGCCGGCAGGGACGTCGCCGCCCTCTACCCTCTTCAGCGCTCGGAGCGCGCGCACGGCGTTCGCGCCCGCTGGAACTCGTACGCGGCCGTCGCGCGGGCCGACGAGAGCGCCACGCGCGTGAAGGCTCTCGGCGGAACGGTCTTCGGTGCGCCTTTCGACGTCGGGAAGAGCGGACGCATGGCCATCGTGAAAGACCCGCAGGGCGCGACGCTGTGCCTGTGGGAGGCGCGCGAGCATCCGGGCGCGCAGATCGTCGGCGAAGTCGGGACTCTGTGCTGGACCGAGCTCGCGACCACCGACACGGTCGCGGCTGGCCACTTCTACGCGAGCCTGTTCGGCTGGGCGCTGAAGAAGCAGGAGACGGGGGCGCGTGCCTACACGGAGCTCTGGAAAGGGCCGCGGCCCGCGGGCGGGATGACGGCGATCGAGGGGAATCGAGGCGACGCCGAACCGGCATGGGACGTTTATTTCCGAGTCGCCGACTGCGACGCGGCCGTGGTGAAGGCGAAGGCGCTCGGGGCGCGCGTCTTCAAGGAGCCCGACGACATCGAGAAGGTGGGGCGTTACGCCTTCCTGGCCGACCGCGAGGGGGCGAGCTTCGCCGTGATGGCGCTCGCGCCCTGAACGTTCTTCAGCGCCTCGCGGCGGCTGAGGCCGCTCAACGCGTCCCCTCGGCTCACGACGAAGCGGGCGACCTCCTTCGGGTCCGTCCAGGCGTATTGCCGGAGCGCCCATCCGATCGCCTTTCGGAGAAAGAACAGGTCCGTCGCCGAGAGGTCTCGGCCGCGCAGCTCAGCGCGCCGAAGATTCGGCTCGAGAGACGGCTCGATGCATGCGTAGAGCAACGGCAAGTCCGTGTCCTTCTTGAAGCCGAGCTGACACAGGATCGCGGAGCGCCTCTTCCAGATGTTCGCGCCCGAGCTCCAGGCGAGCATCTTCGGGCGCATCCTCTTCGGCTCGCGGCGGAGCAATTCGCCCAGCCGCAGCTTCGCGAGCGCGTCGACGGTGTCCCACCACGCGCCCGTCACGATCATGTGCTCGTACATCGACAACGTCTCGACCGTCTGGAACGCGCGCGCACGCCGGTCTCCGGTCCATTCGATCGCCGCGTATCGTTCCTCACGGTGCGTGGCGCCGTCCCAGAGGGCGAGCGCGTCGCGTCGCCACGCCGCGGAAGACGTGATCGGATGCGCCGCGAAGACCTTGCGGCACGCGGCGCGCAGCGCCGCGGCGGAGACGCCGTGGTACGGCATGTCGGACTTCATGTACGCCTGCATCGCCGGCGCGCTCGCCGCGACGGCGACGCGCTTCAGCTCTCGGCGGAGGTCGAAGAGGAGTCGCGAGGCCGCGGGCACGTCAGGACGTCAGTTTGCGGTACTTGATCCGGTGCGGGCGGTCGGCCTCGGCGCCGAGCCTCTTGTGCCGGTCGGCCTCGTAGTCCTGATAGTTCCCTTCGTACCAGACGACCTTGCTGTCGCCCTCGAAAGCGAGCATGTGCGTCGCGACGCGGTCGAGGAACCAGCGGTCGTGGCTGATCACGACCGCGCATCCGCCGAAGGCGAGAAGCGCCTCTTCGAGGGCGCGCAGCGTGTCCACGTCGAGGTCGTTCGTGGGCTCGTCGAGAAGCAGGAGATTCCCGCCTCTCTTCAGCGTCCGCGCGAGGTGGAGGCGGTTCATTTCGCCGCCGGAAAGATTCGCGACGAGTTTCTGCTGGTCGGCGCCCTTGAAGTTGTACATCGCGCAGAAGGCGCGGCTCGGCATCTCGCGCTTGCCGAGAAGCACGAGATCCTGCCCCTGCGACAGCTCGTCGTGCACGGTCTTTTTCGCGTCGGGCCTCTCGCGGTTTTGGTCCACGTAGCTCGGGACCACCGTCTCGCCGATCTGGAGGACCCCGGCATCCGCCTTCTCCAGCCCCATGATCATCTTGAAGAGCGTCGTCTTCCCCGCGCCGTTCGGGCCGATGACCCCGACGATGCCGCCCTTCGGCAGGTCGAAGGAGAGGCCCTCGAAGAGCAGGGTGTCGCCGAAGGACTTCCTCACGCCGTCCGCCCGGACGACGACGTCTCCGAGACGCGGCCCCGGCGGAATGTAGATCTCGTTCGTCTCGCCGCGGGCTTCGACGCCGCTCTCGGCGACGAGCTGCTCGTACGCCTGCAGGCGCGCCTTGCTCTTCGCCTGCCGGGCGCGGGGGGACAGGCGCACCCATTCCAGCTCGCGCTTGAGCGTCCTCTGACGCGCGCTCTCGGTCTTCTCCTCGATCTCGAGGCGGGCCTCTTTCTGCTCGAGCCACGACGAGTAGTTGCCTTTCCAGGGGATACCCGCCCCGCGGTCGAGCTCGAGGATCCAGCCTGCGACGTTGTCGAGGAAATAGCGGTCGTGCGTGACGGCCACGACGGTGCCCGGGAACTCCTTGAGGAACTGCTCGAGCCACGCGACCGACTCCGCGTCGAGATGATTCGTGGGCTCGTCGAGAAGGAGCATGTCGTTCCTCTCGAGGAGGAGCCGGCACAGCGCGACGCGCCGCCTCTCGCCGCCGGAGATCTTCGTGACGTCCGCGTCGGGCGGCGGGCAGCGCAGCGCGTCCATCGCGTTCTCGAGCGTCCGGTCCAGGTCCCAGCCGTTCGCGGCCTCGATGGCGTCCTGCACCTTGCCGTACTCGGCCATGACCTTGTCCATCTCCGCTTCCGCTAGGCTCTCGCCCATCTTCTCGCCGAGCTCGTCGAAGCGCTTCAGCAGCTCCTTCACGGTCCTCACGCCGTCCTCGACGTTCTGAAGGACGGTCTTCTTCGGATCGAGCTGCGGGTCCTGCGAGAGATATCCGATGCGCGTTCCATCGGCCGGGTAGGCCTCGCCCGTGAACTCCCTGTCGATGCCCGCCATGATGCGCAGGACGGTCGACTTTCCCGCGCCATTGAGACCGAGGACGCCGATCTTCGCACCCGGGAAGAACGAGAGGTAGATGCCCCGGAGGATCTCCCGCTGGGGCGGGACGACCTTCCTCAGGTTCTGCATCGTGAAGATGTACTGCTCCGCCATGAGGGCGGGAATGTAACAGGAACCGGGGATAGGATTCGCCGCACGGGAGGACGCCGTCATGTGGCTGATCGTGGAACTCGCTCTTTGCGCGCTCGCGGGCTGGGCGACCGGGCAGATCATGAAGGGCGCGGGCTATGGTCTTCTCGGAGACGTCGTCCTCGGGATCGTGGGGGGGTGGTTCGGAGGTTTGCTCTTCGGCGGCTTCGTGACGGGCGGCCTGCTCGGCGAATTTCTCGTCCGTCTCGTCGGGGCCATTCTGGCCGTTGTGCTCGTGAGGTTCATCCTCAAGCGGATCTGAACGCGAAGGTGCCGCGACGAAAGGTACTACCGGGACACGCTCCCTGATCTAGGCACGCTCCTTGAAAGAAGAGCCCCTCGAGGAGGTTCCCATGAAAAAGCTCCCCGCTTACCTCCTGATCGCTCTGGCGACTTCGCTCCTGGCGTTGGCGCACAAGAACGAGCAACACGGCGGCGGCTGGGTCGGGGGTGCGCACGTTCGTGCGCCCGGCCCCGTTTCGACCGCCGCCCATCGAGCCGCCGCGAAAGCCATGGCCGATGAGATCGTGATCTTCGAGGATCCCGAGCATCAAGGCTCGTACCTGGCCTACAACGTCAAGCTCGGGACGTACGTGCACGTTCAGAATCTCTGATCCCCGGGAAAACGACAGGGCGGCCCTCGGCCGGATAGAATCGCCTTGCACTTAGTTTAGACTTAGTCTAGATTAGCTCCGAGGAGGATTCCATGGCCAAGAAGGGCAAGAAGCAAAAGCGATCGAATGGCGACGCGAGAGTCGTCGAGACTCTTCAACGGCAGCAGGCGAACGCGCTCGTCGCCTATCTCAACTACAAGAAGTACCACTGGCTCAGCTACGGGCCGCTCTTCCGAGACATCCACCTGCTCCTCGACGAGCAAGCGGCGCAGGTCTACGCGACGATCGACGAGTTGGCGGAGCGGGCCATCATGATCGGCGGCGCGCCTTTGGGCGACCCGGCGGACTACCTCCCGACCGCGACCGTGAAGCCCTCGAAGGGCAAGCTCTCCCTGGACGAGATGATCGCCGAAGCCCGCGGCACGCTCGACCTCGTGATCGAGGAAATGCACGAGGACACCGAGGTCGCGACGGAGGCCGGCGACATCGGTACGGCCGACCTCTACACCCGCCTCGTCCAGGTCCACCAGAAGAATCGCTGGTTCCTGAACGAGATCCTTCAGAAGAAGGACGGCCTGACGAGCTGAGGTGTTGCAGGGGTCCGGGAACGACCCGGCCCGGCCGCCGCGGCGGGCTCGGCCTCGATTCCGGTTACGGTATCCTCGAGCGTCCTTCGCAAGAAACTTCCTGGAACTGCGACACGCAGGAGGAGGCCCCCCTGGAGGACCTCGCGCGCTCCCGTATCCGGGCACCCCAGGACTTCCTGGCGGGCGGAAGCCTCCTTGCGCTGTCCGCCTTCGCGCTCTTCGCGAGCCGCGGCCTTTCGTTGGGCCGGCTCGGCTCCGTGGGACCCGGAATGCTCCCCCGGACGCTCGCCATCCTCCTGGGGGTGGCGGGCGCCGTGCTCGTCGCCTCGTCGCTCGTCCGGAAGGGCGAGGCGCACGCGCACTGGACGCTCCGCGGACCCATCTTCATCTGCCTCGGCGTCATCGGCTTCGCGCTCACCATCCGGATGCCCGGCCTCGCGGTGGCCGGGCCGCTCGTCACGATCGTCGGCGGCGCGGCGTCGCCCGAGACGCGCGTCAAGGAGCTGCTCGTGTTCGCGGCCGCGATCACGGCGTTCTGCATCGTACTTTTCCGGTTCATCCTCCACCTGCCCATCCCGGTGCTGAGGATTCCCGGAGTCGTGGTGATCTGAGGACGCGCCATGGGCGATCTCCTCTCCCACCTCTCTCTCGGCTTCTCGGTCGCGGTCACGGTCCAGAACCTGGGGCTTGCGCTCGTCGGTTGCCTCGTGGGCACCCTCATCGGGGTGCTCCCCGGCGTCGGACCCATCGCGACGATCACAATGCTCCTTCCCATCACCTTCGGGATGCCGCCGGTCGGGGCTCTCATCATGCTGGCCGGCATCTATTACGGGGCGCAGTACGGAGGTTCGACGACCGCGATCCTGATCAACGTTCCGGGTGAAGTCACCTCGGTCGTCACCACGCTCGACGGCCATCAGATGGCCCGGCAGGGCCGCGCCGGTGTCGCGCTCGGGATCGCGGCTCTCGGTTCGTTCTTCGCCGGGTGCGTTGCGACGACGATCATCGCCGCGCTGGCCGTCCCGCTCACGAAGCTGGCCCTCGTATTCGGCCCGGCGGAGTACGCTGCGCTCATGGCCATGGGCCTGGCTTTCGCCGTCGTCCTGGCCCGCGGTTCGATCCTGAAGTCCATCGCGATGACGATCGCCGGGCTCCTCCTGTCGACGGTCGGAACGGATCTCGACACCGGTGTCGAACGGATGACCTTCGGCTACGCGCCTCTCTCCGACGGCGTGGACTTCGCCGTGATCGCCATGGGGCTCTTCGGGTTCGCCGAAGTTCTCCGGAACCTCGATGCCGTGGAAGAACGTGAGGTCGTCGGGGGCGCGATCGGGCGCCTCCTGCCGTCGCGCGCGGATCTCCGCCAGTCCGCGGGGCCGGTCGTCCGGGGCAGCCTGGCGGGCGCGATCCTCGGAATCCTTCCCGGCAACGGCGCCGTGCTCGGCCCGTTTGCCTCCTACGCCATGGAAAAGCGTCTGGCGAAGGACCCGTCGCGGTTCGGGCGTGGCGCCATCGAGGGAGTGGCGGGCCCCGAGGCCGCGAACAACGCCGGGGCGCAGACTTCCTTCATTCCCCTCCTCACCCTCGGGATCCCCCCGAACGCGGTGATGGCCCTGATGGTGGGCGCGATGACCATCCACGGGATCGTGCCGGGACCGCTCGTGATGACGCGGAACCCCTCGCTCTTCTGGGGCCTCATCGCGAGCATGTGGATCGGCAACCTCATGCTCCTCGTCATCAACCTGCCGCTCATCGGCGCCTGGGTGCGGCTCTGCCGCGTGCCGTACCGGCTTCTCTTCCCTTCGATCCTGCTGTTCTGCTGCGTCGGCATCTACTCGGTGAACAACTCTCCGTCCGACGTCCTCTTCACGGCGGGCTTCGCGCTCGTCGGGTATGCCGCCAGCAAGGTCGGCTTCGAGAGCGCCCCGCTTCTCCTCGGGTTCGTCCTCGGCCGCCTGCTCGAGGAAAATCTGCGCCGGGCCCTCACGATCGCCCGCGGCGACCTGTCCGTCTTCGTCCGCCGTCCCATCTGTGCCGCGCTGCTCCTGACCGGTCTCCTCGTCCTCGTGATCGCAGTCCTCCCGGCGATCCAGAAGAGTCGCGAGGAGGTGTTCACAGAATGAAACGCCGTATCCGCCCCCCGCTCTTCACGAGCAACGAAAGGAAGCCCATGCGCCCTCTCGCCGCCCTTCTCGTCTCCGCAACTCTCACGCTCTCCGCCGGCGCCGCGCGCGCCGCCTGGCCGGAGCGGCCCGTGACCATGATCGTCCCGTTCGCCGCCGGCGGCCCCACCGACGTCGTGGCCCGCATCGTGGGGGACCACATGTCCCGAACGTTGGGCCAGCAGATCGTCATCGAGAACGTCGCGGGGGCCGGCGGGACCACGGGGATCACGCGCGGCGCCCAGTCCGCGCCCGACGGCTACACGATCATGATGGGCCACATGGGCACCCACGGCGCCGCCCCGGCCGTCTATCCGAACCTCAAGTACGACCCGGTGAAGGACTTCGCGCCGGTGGGCCTCGCGGCGGGCACTCCCATCGTGATCGTGGCCCGGAAGGACTTCCCGGCCAAGAACCTCAAGGAGTTCGTCGCCCAGGCCAAGGCCTCCGGCGACAAGCTCAACGAGGCCCACGCCGGCGTCGGCTCCGTCTCCTTCACGACGTGCTCGCTCCTGAACTCGATCCTGGGGACGAAGCCCGCCCGGGTGGTTTATCGCGGAACCGGTCCGGCACTGAACGACCTCGTCTCGGGCCAGGTCGATTACATGTGCGATCAGATCGTGAACCTCGTTCCCCAGATCCAGGCCGGCACGATCAAGGCCTACGCGGTGGCCTTGCCGCAGCGCTCGCCGGCGCTGCCCGACGTGCCCACGACCACCGAGGCCGGCCTGCCCGAGTTCCAGGTGACCGCCTGGAACGCCATCTTCGCCCCGAAGGGGACGCCCAAGGAGATCGTCGCCAAGCTGAGCGACGCGCTCCTCAAGGCACTCGATGACGAGGCGACGAAAAAGAGGCTCCTCGACCTCGGCGCCGACCTCACCGACCGGGCTTCCCGAACGCCCGAGGGTCTCCAGAAGCTGGTCGAGCGAGAGGTCGCCCGCTGGTCGGCGGTCCTGAAGAGTGTGGGAGCCGTCGCGAACTGAGCCCGCTGAGAAGGGCCCCGCCGTGTTCTCGCATCGGACTCCCGCGCCTCACGACCTGAACCGGCTGGCGCAGGCTCTCGCGGCGCGCGCCCGCCCGTTCCTCGACCTGACGGGGACGAACCCCACGTCCGTCGGGCTCCGCTCGGGCGAGGCCGATCCCTTCGACGGCGCCACGTCCGACCGCGACGCACGCGTGCTCGCGGCCCTTGCCGACGCACGGGGCCTCGTCTATTCGCCTGATCCGAAGGGAATCCTCACGGCGCGCACGGCGGTGAGCAACTATTACGCGGCCGTACACGGTGTGCTCGTGCCCCCCGGCCAGATCGTTCTGGCGGCCTCCTCGAGCGAGGCCTACGGCTGGCTCTTCAAGCTCACCGGAGATCCGGGCGACGTCGTGCTCGTACCGGCGCCGTCCTATCCGCTCCTCGACGCCCTCGCGGAGCTGGAGTGCCTCACGCTCCGCCGGTACGCGCTCGCGAGCGAGGACAGCTTCGCGTTTCGCGCGGCGGCCGTCGAGGCGGAAGTGCAGGGCGTCGAAGCCGCCGGCCGACGCGTCGCGGCCGTCGTCCTCGTGAATCCGAACAACCCCACCGGGACGTCTCTCGCGGGCCCGGAGTTCTCGGCGCTCCTCGCGCTCGCAAAAGAGCGCCGGTTTGCCGTGATCTCCGACGAGGTCTTCGTCGACTTCCGTTATTCGGACCGTCCCGGGGACGTCCGAATCGCCGCCTCGGCCGCGGGCGCCGAGGGAGCGCTCGTCTTCTCGCTCGGGGGGCTTTCCAAATCGGCGGCCCTGCCGCAGCTCAAGCTCGGCTGGATCTTCGCGAACGGGCCTGCCGGCCTCCTCGACGACGCGCTCGAGCGACTCGAGTGGATCGCCGATGCCTACCTTTCGGTCTCGACGCCGGTGCAGCTCGCCCTTCCGAAGCTCCTCGGGCACGCACGCGGCACGGCCGAAGCCATCTGGGCGCGCGTGCTCCACAACGAGCGCGCGCTGAGAGCGACCTTCCCCGAGGGCGGCCCCGTGACCGTTCTGCCCGTTCCTGCGGGGTGGGCCGCGTGTCTGCGTGTGCCCGCCCTCCGCCCCGAAGAGGAACTCGTCCTCGACCTTCTCGAATCGCACGACGTTCTCGTGCAGCCGGGCTACTTCTTCGAGTTCCCCTTCGAGGCGTTCCTCGTCGTCAGCCTCCTGCCGGCTCCGCAGGTCTTCCGCGAGGGCGTCTCTCGCGTCGCGCGTTGTCTCGGCGTCGGTTGAGCGCCTGGCCCGTGCCGCTGCGGACGGGCCGAGGGTGTCTTCTCTCTCCGGCTCCGCGGCGGGCCGGGCCATCGGCCTTCAGCGGCGTCGTGGCGGCGGCACGCCACCGGCATCGAGCGCGGCCTCCCACGGGCTGGTGGCAGGGGGAAGAGGTTTGCCCAGGTCCTTGGCCCCATAGAAGATCGGATAGAGCTCTCCCGGGAGATTGTGTTCGCCGCCGGGCTGTGCGATCAGGTATCCCACGACGCGCTTCGCTTCCTCGTGCCGCCCCGCCTTGAGCAGCGCAACGCCATAGCTGCGGAGGTGACTCCTCGTCATCCGAGCCTCGTCGCGCGCGGCGCGCCGCACGTCCTCGACTTCCTGCCCGAGCAGCGTCTCGAGAGCCTCACGCTCTCTCGCCTCCAGACCTTCGAGGTTGACGAGTTGCGCGAGGCGCTCTTTCCCGCTCTCCTTCTCGATCTCGCGGGCGAGCCTCAGCGCGTTCGCGAGGCACGCCTCGATCGCGCGTCGCGCGCCGCGGAAGTCCCCGGCGTCGATCAACGTCGCGACTTTCTCCCCGAGCGCCCACGAGATGTTGAGCCACCCGCGGCGCGCTATGGACTGGGGGCCTTTCTCCTCCTTGGGCAGCGCGGTCAGCCGGTCCCAGACGCCGGGAGGAACGGGCGCAGGCCGGTAGCGCAGAAAATCGAGGTAGCGGTCGAGGGCGGTCAGGGCGCGGGGAAGATCGTGCAGCTTTCTCGACGCCGTCGCGATATCGTCCAAGGCATCCAACCGGGCGCCCAGCGGGACGATCGTCGCCGGAATTCGGAGAAGCTCTTCGGCGAGCTCGCGCCCGCGCGCCGGGTCCAGCCGCACGACGTATTGAATCGCGGTCGCCCGGCGGGGCCAGTTGGCGGGCTCGGCGGAGATGACATCCTCGAGCACGCCGACCAACCCGGCCGGGGCCGCCTCGCCGTTCAACTCGATGTCGTGGAGCGCGAGGTCGAAGTACATGTCGAAGCAGAAAGCCCCGTCGGGCCTGTCGACGTAGCGCGTCGCGTCGGCCTCTACGTCTGCCTCGGGCGAACCACAGCGGGACGCCACGCGCTTGAGCGCCGAGACGTCGCCGGCAAGCCGGTCCAGGAGGGCGAGGACCGCGAGGTTGTTCGTCTTCCAGCGCGCGAGCGATTCATCCCCGAGGAGGCCTCGCGTGAGCTCCCCGGCTTCGCCCAACCGATTGGTGAAGTAGAGATGGTTCCGCATCGACATCCGGTAGCGTCCGGCCTCGGGCATCCCTTCGGCGGACTCACGAGAAAAGAGACGCCCCAGATAGTTGTGAAACCTGGCTTCGTTCCGCGTGCCCTTGAACGGGGACACGGCGAGGACGCGGTAGAGGGCGGTTTCCGTCTGGGGTCCGAGGCCGAGCATCTCGAAGGCGCGGTCGAGGCGCTCGTAGACGTCGGCGGACTGCATGAGATCCGCGTTGATCTCCAGAAACCGGGCTCGCCTCTCCCTCTCCGGGAGAGCGCGGGCGGAAGAGGCGTTTCGCGCCCTCTCGAACCTGGTTTCGTTCTCCTGCCAGACATCCTCGCTTCTCCGCTTCTCCCGCGCAGCAGCCTCCGCGCCCGCGCAGAGCATGTGGAACGCCGTGATCCTCTGCCTCACGGACATGTCGAGACCCGAGGCCCGAACCTCACGCCTCGGGTCGGCCGCAAGCGCGCAAACAGCCTCGCGGAGGGCGGGGTTGGCCGTGAAGGCCTTCTGCATGTCGAGAATCAGGTCATGGTTCGGATCGGAGCGCTCGAGGTAGACCCGGCGTGGTGCATCCGGGGGGAACCAGAGTCCAGTCGCTTCGTCGAAGCCCGCAAGAGCGGCAGCGGCGGGATCGACGGCGGCGGTCGGCGGCGGAGCCGGCTCGTTCTGGCCTTGGCAGCGCGGGCGGGCGGCGAGGAAGAACCCGGCCGCGACGAGCCGGAGAAGGACTCGGATCAGGCCGAGTGGCATGTTCGTTCTCTTCCCTGAGCGGCGCTCGGAGTCTAACGCCCGTGCCTCGTCCCTACTTTCGCGCGACTCGCCTTTCGGGTTCATGCCTGGCGAAGGAGCCGCTCGTCCGGCGCTCGCGACGGAGATAGCGCCGCGGAATGGGCTCGAAGATCTCGCCTTTTTTCACGAGGTCGCGGACGAGTTCCTGGACACGGTCCCGGTCGGCACCGACCGCCTCCGCGATCATCCCGACGCTCCGGAGGAGGTCTCCCTCCACACTCGTTTCGAGGTAGCGGACGATCTTCAATCGCAGATCGGACTCTCCCATCGATTCTCCTTCCTTCACCTCTTCGACCTGATGAGCAGCTCGGTGAGATAAGTCTTCCACAGGTCCGCCCAGGTGTGTGTCTGATGTCCGTGGGTCTTCTCCGAAAGCGGAAAGACGACGGCCTGGCCGTTCTTCACGCGCGCGACTCCCTTTTCGAGGAGGCCGAGCTCCGGCGGGTTGATCGCGTCGTCGGCGAAGTTGAGCGCGAGAAGCGGCGCCTGGATCTTCTCGAGACGTGGGAACGGATCGTAGTCCCGCGAGGCATCGAGAGCGAAGAGGAGGTCGTTCGCGTCGGTTCTCGAGAGGCGATCCGCCAGGTACGCCTCCACGGCCGCGTCGGCGGCCGCGCGGTCCGGCGCCTGGCGCATCCACTCGTGCGGGCTTCCGGAAAGGACGAGCATGAGCGCGAGCGCCCCCTTGAGCCCGCGCGGCTGCACCGCGTAGGCGCCGCCCTTCCAGTCGGGGTCCTCGCGGATCAGGTCCATCGCCATCTTTCGCCACATCCGGTTCCGTCCCGCGATCGCGTTCGGAAGGCTCGCGAGCGGCATCAGGGCGTCCATGAAGTCGGGATAGGTCTCGCCCCAGACCCAGGCCTGCATTCCGCCCATCGAGGTGCCGATCACGAGGCGCAGATGGCTCACGCCGAGGCTCTCCGTGAGGAGCCGGTGCTGGGCCTTCACCATGTCGTCGTACGTGTAGCGCGGGAACTTCGCCTTCAGGCCGTCGCTCGGTTTCGATGAGTCGCCGTGTCCGAGGCTGTCCGGAATCACGATGTAGGTGCGGGAGGCGTCAAGCGGCTGCCCGGGCCCGAAGAGGACGCCGGCGAATCTCGGACCGAGAAACTGCGCCGAGGAGCCGCCCGTTCCGTGGAGCACGAGAACGGCGTTCGTCGTGCGTCCACGCGCGTCATCGAGCTTTCGCCCGAGCGTGACGTAATGCAGCTTCAGCTCGGGAAGGACCTCGCCGCTCGCGAAGGTGAAGTCGCGAAGGATGGCGTCGCCGTGGGCCGGAGCGGGCGGAACGATCTGGGCGCGGGCGCTGACGGCCACGGCCAACGCGAGGCCACACGCGGCTGCAGGCGACTTCATGGGCTGATTAGACCGCGACTCGGGCCCTCTGACACAATCGCCGGGCCTCCCGAACCATGCACGCCACGGTCTCCCTCCCGGCCTGGGCCTTCGTCCTGCTCGCCGCCCTCGCGGGATGGGCGGTGCTCGACCGCCTTCTGAGACCCGCGGCCCGCTCCGTCCTCCGCCGCAGGGCGAACCGCGTCATCGACGAGATGAACGCCCGCCTCCCCGTGCGCCTCCCGCCGTTCAAGATGACGAAGCGCGAAGTCCTCGTGGACCAGCTCCGCTTCGACCCGAGAGTCCTCGAGGCCGCCGAGGCCTTCGCGAGGGAGTCGGGCCTCTCCCGCGAGGAGGTGCAGAAACGCATCGAAAAGGACGCCCGCGAGATCGTCCCCGCGTTCAACGCGTGGGTCTACTTCCGCGCGGGCTACGCGATCGCCCGCGCTCTCGCGCGGTCGCTTTACCGCGTCCGCCTCGGCACGGCGGACGACGCCGGTCTACGCGCGATCCCCGAAGGCTCGACGGTGGTCTTCGTCATGAACCACCGGAGCAACATGGACTACTTCCTCCTCTCGTACCTCGCGGTCGAAAAGACCGCGCTCAGCTACGCGGTGGGCGAGTGGGCGCGAATCTGGCCCGTGCAGAGTTTCCTCCGGGCGACCGGCGCGTACTTCGTGCGGCGCGACTCGAAGGATCCGCTCTACCGGCGCGTTCTCGAGCGGTGGGTCGCCATGGCGACCGCGAACGGGATCCCGCAGGCCGTCTATCCCGAGGGCGGCCTTTCGAAGGACGGCGCCCTCCGTCCCCCGAAACTCGGCCTCCTCGACTACATGATCCGGGGCTTCGACCCGAACGGCCCCCGCGACCTCGTCTTCGTCCCCGTCGGCGTGAACTACGACCGCGTCCTCGAGGACCGCACGCTTCTGCTCGACCGCTCTCCCGCTCAGGGCCGGGCGACGGCGCTCCAGACAATCGGCGGAACGCTGCTCTTCGTCGGGCGGAACCTCCGCCTTCTCGCCACGAACGAGTGGCACCGCTTCGGGTACGCCTGTGTCAGCTTCGGAACGCCCGTCTCGACGAAAGCCTGGCTCGGGTCCCGATCCCTCGATCTTCCGGCTTCCTCCCGCCAGGAACGGTTCGCCGCCGTGCAGGCGCTCGCGGAGGAACTGATGGCGCGAATCGCGCGGATCATCCCGGTCCTCCCCGTCTCCCTCGTCTCCGCCGCCTTCACGGCGGCGCCCGACCGCGCCCAGAGCGAGATCGAGCTCAAGGCCGAGGTCCTCGCCCGCTGGCGGAGGCTCGAGGAGGCGGGCGCCCGGGTCTACGTGCCCCGCGGCGATCAGGACTATGCGGTCACGTTCGGGCTCAGGACGCTCCTCCAGCGGCACCTCGTGACCAAAGAGGACGGGCTCTTCCGGGCGGTTCCCGGCGAGCTGCCGCTCCTGCGCTACTACGCGAACGCCATACCTCCCCTTGACCGATCCGGCCTTTAGGTCCAGATTCCGCGCAGTTCAGCCTGTCTTCTTTTTCGGGGTTTGCATCTTTTCTTCCTCTTTATCGGCAAGGAGGCCTTCATGAGGAGATGGCTCGGAGCGATCGCGAGTGTCCTGCTGCTCGTGCCGGCCGCAGCCCTCGGACAGTCGGCGGCGACCGTGATCACCGGTACCGTCACGACCAAGGAGGACGGTCAGCCTTACCCGGGCTCGACCGTGTCGATTCCGGAGCTCGGCGTCTCGGCCACGACCGGCCGCGACGGCAAATACACGTTGAACGTGCCGGCCTCGGCCGCGAAAGGCCGCACCGTCGATCTGCGCGTCTCCGCCCCGGGGCTCGCGGCGAAATCCGTGAGGGTGACGCTCACCCCGGGCACGATCAGCCAGGACTTCGCCATGGGACTCGGCGTGAGCGCGCAGGTGACGGTCGGCTCCCGCGCCGCGGGCGCCGAGGTCGAGAAAGCCGTTCCCGTGGACGTCATCACGCAGGACAAGATCGAGACCGCGAGCGCCTCGGGCGAAATGGCGCAGGTCATCCAGAAGCTCGCGCCCTCCTTCAACTTCCCGCGCACGACGATCTCGGACGGCACCGACACCGTGCGCCCGGCGGCGATCCGCGCCCTCGGGCCGGATCAGCTTCTCGTCCTCCTGAACGGCAAGCGCCGCCACAACAGCGCCCTCGTGAACGTCAACGGCACGATCGGCCGCGGCTCGGCCGCCGTGGACCTCAATGCCCTTCCGGCGACGTCGCTCGACCGCATCGAGGTCCTGCGCGACGGCGCCGCCGCGCAATACGGCTCGGACGCGATCGCGGGCGTGCTGAACCTCGTTCTCAAGTCCGGCCCGTCGCCCCTCGACGTCTCCGTCACGGCGGGTCAGACGACGCAGAGCGACGGCCGCCTTCTCGACGTCAGCCTGAACGACGGCTTTGCGCTCGGGCGCGGCTCGCTGAGCGTCACGGCCGAGTTCCGGCGCCGCAACGCCACGAATCGCGCCGGCAACGATCCCCGCGCGCAGGGCTCGCGCGACCCGATCGAGCAGCCGAACACGCGCTACGGAGACGGTGCGACGACGGATGCGATCGGCTTTTTGAACGGCGTCTTCCCGATCAGCGACGACGGCACGACGAGCGCGTACATCTTCGGCGGCGGCAGCTATCGTTACTCCGACACGGCGGGTAACTTCCGCCGCGCCCTCCAGGCGCAGAACTGGCCCCAGATCTACCCGAACGGCTTCCTGCCGAAGATCACGCCGACGGTCGTGGACTACTCGGCCACGGCCGGCGTCCGCGGGGCGGTCGGAAGATGGCTCTGGGACGCGTCGCTGCAATACGGCCACAACCGGTTCGATTTCGAGGTGCGGGACAGCCTCAACACCTCTCTCGGGCCGAACTCGACGCAGCGCATCTTCGACGCTGGCTCGCTCGTTTTCGGGCAGCTCGTCGGGAACCTCGACATCTCGCGTGAGCTCTCGATCGGGCTCGCCGGCCCGCTAAACGTCGCCTTCGGCGCCGAGTACCGGCGCGAGAACTACCAGCAGATCGCCGGCGAGCCGAACTCCTACATCGACGGCGGCTCCCCGGATCAATTCGGCGGCAAGGCCCCTCCAGGGGCGCAGGTCTTTCCCGGCTTCCGGCCGTCCAACGAGGTCGACATCTCCCGCAACAGCATCGGGGTGTACGCGGACGCCGAGGCCAACGTCACGAATGCGTTCAGGCTCGGCGTGGCCGGCCGCTATGAGCACTTCAGCGACTTCGGGAACTCCACGGACGTCAAGGTCACCGGGCGTTACGAGCTGTCGAAAGCCCTCGCGCTCCGCGCGGCAGGCTCGACGGGATTCCGGGCGCCGTCCCTCGGACAGTCCTATTTTTCCACCGTCTCGACGAACTTCCTGAACGTCAACGGGGTCTTTCAGCCGTTCGACATCCTCACGGCGCGCGTCGACAGCCCGGTCGCGCGCGCCCTCGGCGCCACGGATCTCAAGCCCGAGAACTCCGTCAACTTCAGCGGCGGGGTCGTGATCTCTCCCACGGGGCACTTCGACTTCACGGCCGACTACTTCAACATCGCGATCAAGGACCGGATCATCTTCTCGGGCAACTTCACGGGCGCCGCACTGAACCCGATTCTCCAGCCCTTCGGGGCGTCGGGCGTCCGCTTCTTCACGAACGCGATCAACACGCGCACGGACGGTGTCGAGCTGACCGCGAACTACCACAGTGATCTCGGCTCGAACGGGATCCTCCGCCTGCAGGCCGCGTGGGCGCACGCCGAGACGAGCGTCACGAACATCGCGCCGACTCCTCCCCAGCTTGCCGCTTTCCAGACGGTTCTCTTCGACCGTCTCGAGGTGCGGCGGCTCGAGTGCGGCCAGCCGAAAGACAACGTGCACCTCACCGCCGACTGGTCGAAGGGCCCCGTCGGCGTCGGCGTGACCGGGGAGCGCTACGGGTCTTACTGCGGGATCGCGAACGGCACGAACGAGGCGCCTTTTGGTCCCGGGACCGCCGCCGATCAGACCTTCGGGGCGACCTGGCTCGTCGACGCCGAGGTCTCCTACACCATGGAGAGACTCCGGGTCGCTTTCGGCGCACAGAACCTCTTCGATACCACCCCGGACCTGACGCTGTTCGTGAACAGCAACAGCGGCATCAACCGATTTCCGAACAATTCGCCTTACGGCTACAACGGGCGTTTCTTCTACACGAGGCTTTCGTACCGGTTCTGACGCGCGGTCAGGACACTCTCCCGACGAGACCGGCGTCGTAGAGGCGCCGGTCCATCGGCGTGAGCGCCCGGATCTGGGTGCGCGTGAGGATCGACGTGAAGCGGCGCGTCGCGAGGTACGCGCTCACGTCCCAGAGGTCCTCCTCGGCCGTCTCCCAGCCGCGCCGGTCGAAGCGCGCGAGGTCGACGGGCCGCTCGAGGGCCCGCAGGCTCTTTTCGCCCTCGAGGTTGTAGTAGACGTCGAAGTAGCTCATGACGAGCTCGCGAAGCGACCGGTAGACGGGCGAACGGAAGCGCAGGCCCGAGTAGTTCGATTTCGCGATTGCGCCCCAGCAGCCGGCGCCGAGCCGCTCCCGGAAAAGCGCGAGCACGTGGTCGTCGTCCCGCACCGTAGCGCGCAGCTGGACGACGAGAGGCGGATGCCCGAGGCGCCGCAGGGCGGCGGCCGCGAGGAGCGCTCCTTCGAAGCAGTGCGCCTCACATGTCTCGAGGACGCGGCGCGGCGAGCGCGCCGTCTCGCCGTGCTTTTCCTTGTTGTAGCGGAGCTCGTCCAGGAAGCGCTGGATCGCGAAGGGCGAGCGCAGTCCGCGCGGGAGGCGCAACACCGGCGTGGTCTTCTTCTTGTTCAAGACACGACGATTGTAGAGGGGAGAAGAGAACGAGAAGGGAAAGACAAAGAAGAAGATTTCTTAGAATGAGAATATGGAAGAGGCGCCGTCGAAGCGCACGATCTCGGCCGACGCGACTTCGGTCGGCGCAACCTCGCGCGGCGCGGTCACGCCGCTTTCGCTCGGCGGCGTCACAGGGTTCACGGCCGGATTCACGCGGGGCGCGCTGGCGGCGCGTTCACTCGATCCCGAGGTCGCCGGCCGCGCCCTCGCCGAAGGGGTCGATGCGCCGGACGCGGAAGTGGTGACTCTCACGCAGGTCCACGGCCGCAGAATTCTTGCCTTCGAAGCACCCGCGCGAAAGCGCGGGTACTCCGTCCTCGGCGAAGGCGACGCCGTTCTCACCTGCCAGCCGAACGTCCTCCTCCTCGTCGCCTCCGCCGACTGCGTCCCGGTCGTTCTCGCGGACCCCGTGACGGGCTGGATCGCCGCCGTTCACGCCGGCTGGCGGGGGACCGCCGCGCGCGTCCTCGACGCCGTGCTCGACGCTCTCGCCGCCCGTGGCGTCGAACCGCAGGACCTCCGAGCCGCGTTCGGGCCGTCGATCTCGCGCGACCGCTACGAAGTCGGACCCGAGGTCGTGGCGGCTCTTCGCGAGGCTTACCGCGACATCGACGTTCCGGCGGAGGCCGTGCACGGAGGACGCGAGGAGCGGTTCGCCGTCGACGTCGCCGCGTTCAACGCCGCCACGCTCCGCGCGCGCGGCGCCCGCGCGGACCGGACCGCCGCGACGGGCCTTTGCACGGCCTCGACCCCCGACCTGCCGTCCTGGCGGCGCGACGGCCCCGGGGCAGGACGGATCCTGACCGGCATCGCGCGGCTGACCACTTGATCGGAATGCAGCCGCCCTACCTTCGTCTCACGTACGGCGTGCAGAAGGCGTTCGAGCAGTGCGCCACCCTGAGGTCGCCATTGGTGCCGTCCCGGTTGCTGATCAGGCCGACGCCGTCCGTCCCGATCGTGATCGACGTGTAGGAGCCGACGTTGCCCGCTCTGTCGACCGAGGAGAACGAAGCGCTGCTGCACGTGACGTTCGAGCAGTGGGCCACCTTGAGGTCGCTGTTGGTGGCGTCGCGGTAGCTGATCAGGCCGAGGCCGTCGTTGCCGACCGCTATCGACGTGTCGCTGCCCACAGATCCCGTGGTGTCGAGCGTGGAGAGGGTGGCGCCAATGCAGCGAACGTCCGAGCAGTGGGCCACCTTGAGGTCGAGATTGGTCGCGTCGAAGTAGCTGATCAGGCCCTCGCCGTCGGTCCCGACCGTGATCGACGTGTACAGGCCGACGTCGCCGGCGCTGTCGAGGGTCGTGATCGTCGCGCTCGTGCAGGGGGTGTCGTCGCAGTGGGCGACCTTGAGGTTCTGGTTCGTCCAATCCATGTAGCTGATCAGGCCGAGGCCGTCGGAGCCGGTCGTGATAGACGTGTACCGTCCGACGTCGTCCGTCGTATCGAGGGAGGAGAGGGTGGCGCTCGTACAGGCGACGTTCGTGCAGTGGGCCACCTTGAGATCACCGTTGGTGCTGTCGTAGTAGCTGATCAGGCCGAGGCCGTCGGCACCGATCGTGATCGACGTGTACGAGCCGACGTCGCTCACGCTGTCGAGGTGTGAAAGGGTGGCGCTCGTGCAGGCGACGTTCGAGCAGTGGGCCGCCTTGAGGTGGCCGTTCGTGGCATCGTAGTAGCTGATCAGGCCAAGACCGTCGATACCGATCGTGATCGACGTATGCGAGCCGACGTCGCCCGCACTGTCGAGCGTGAAGGCGGGTGCGGTCGTGCAGCCGACGTTCGAACAGTGCGCCACTTTGAGATCGCCATTCGTGTTGTCGCGGTAGCTGATCAGGCCGAGGCCGTCGGTTCCGATCGTGATCGACGTGAAGAAACCGACGTCTCCCGTCGTGTCGACGGTCGAGACCGAAAAGCCCGCCGGCAGGACCGGGTTGACCGTGCAGTTCACCGACCCGTCTGCATTGATCGTCTGGATGGTGCTCCCGGCCGGGCAGGTGCTCGAGCCCCGCGCCTGGACCTGCGACGGGTCGATCTGCGCGAGGCCGACGGCGCCGTTGGCGAGCATGGAGGACGTTATGCCGCCGGGAGCCACGGAAACCGTTCCGATCGACGTGATCGGTCCCCCGGCGAGACCCGCGCCGGTCCCGACCGAGGTGACCGTCCCGCTGCTGCTGGTGGAGGAGATCGTCAGGGTATTGCCCGAGGGCGCGATGGAGACGTTGCTTCCGGGTGAGAGGGTCACGTCGCCCGAGATCGCGTTGAGGCTCGTGACGCTCGGCGTGGCTGCGTAGTAGCCATTCGTATCCAGGATGACGTCGCCGCCCGAGACGCCGAGAGCCATCGAGATGCCCCCGGAGGCGCTCAGGGGGACGACGGCGGCGTTCACGATGACGTCGTTGCCGAGGTAGTTGAGCGTCGAGACGGGCGGAAACGTCCCGCCCTGCGGCCAGAGCGTCAGGAACCCCGGACCCACGGGCTTGACGACCGTCGCGTTCAGGGAGATCGCCTGGGCGTTCGCGGGCAGGTTACAGACACCGGTCAGCGTGTAGCTCCGAACCGTGGCGGACGGCAGGAAGCCGCCCGTCAGGGGCGCGTTGCCGCGGGTGTCGACCAGCCGGCAGGGGAAGAGTGCGATGAAGGGAAGGGCCACGGGTCCGGCGGCCAGCGCTTGACGCCCCGCGGCGAGCCCGGTGCGCGCTTCCTGATCGAGGTTCCCCGGTGCGACCGCAGGCGGCGACCAGTACGGCGGGGCGGCCCAGTGCCGGATCTCGATCTCGTCTGCGACGAGCGTTAACGCGGGGAAGAGCAGGAGAAGGAAGGCGACGCGGGGGCGATTCCAAGCTTTGTTGGACATCTCCTGGTCCTCCCTGACTCGGAAATGCACCGCCTCAAAGCGCAGATTTCAGCTTCTGATCGTCGACGCGCACTATATACGCCCATCAACGCCACGGTGAAGGGAAGGGCTGGCGGCGATCAACGCGCCGGCCGCCGGGGCTCCTCACGCCCCCTGAGCTGCCCGCAAGCCGCGTCGGCCTGGAGGCCCTTCGACCAGCGGACCGTCACCGAAATTCCGCCGGCGGCGACGGCCTTCGCGAACGCGTTCACCGCGGCGTCCGAGGGCCGCTTCAGGCCGGGCAGCCACTCCCTCGATTCGTTGAGCGGGATGAGGTTGACCTTGGCCGGCAGCGCCCGTACGAGCGCCGCGAGCTTCGTCGCCTCCGCCGTCGCGTCGTTGACTCCCTCGATGAGGACGTACTCGAACGTGATCTTCCGCCCCCGCTCGAGCGGCCACCGCTTGAGCGCCGCGAAGAGCTCGGCGAGGGGGTACGTACGGTTGATCGGCATCAGCTTCGTGCGGGTCGCATCGTCCGCCCCCGACAGAGATACCGCGAGGTTCGGGCGGCGCGGCCGGCCTGCGAGGCTCTCGATTCCCGGGACCACACCCGCCGTGGAAACGGTCGTGCGCTTCGGCGAGACTTCGTCCTCGAGGAGATCGAGCGCGCGCGTCACCTGGGAGACGTTCAGGAGCGGCTCCCCCATTCCCATGAAGACGACGTTCGCCTCGTGCGGGCCGAAGCCCTTCGCGCGCGCGATCGCCAGGTACTGCCCGACGATCTCGCCGGCCGTGAGATTCCGCCCGGCACCCATTCGTCCCGTCACGCAAAACGCGCAGTCGACCGCGCAGCCCGCCTGTGATGACAGACAGATCGTGATCCGGGAAGCGCCGGGAGTGTCGGGATCCGTCCACGAAGGCGTCTTCTTCGACTCCACGATGTAAACGGCTTCGATGCGCGCGCCGTCCGCGAGCTCGAAGAGGAATTTCTCGGTCCCATCGGGAGCGGGCGTCCGCGCGACGATCCTCGGGACCCCGATGGCGAAGCGCCGGGAGAGCGCCTCGCGCATCGGCTTCGGCAGGCTCGTCATCTCCGCGAAGTCCACGGCGCGGCGCGTGTAGATCCATCGAAAGATCTGCGCGGCGCGAAACGGCTCCGGCGCCACGTCGCGTACCGCTCGGGCGACGTCGAGAGGGGGAAGACCGAGGAGGTCCTGCACGAACTGAGACTCTATTCTGCTGATATCGGCGCCCGGCCGCTGCTCCGCAGCGGCCGATAGCAGAAAACGATTCTCTTCGGCCTTATCCCCGTTTCGCGACGGTGGACCTGAGCGTGAGAGTCGCCGCCGGGCGGCGGCGCGCGCGGATGGGGCGCGTGGGGTCGATGCCGACCGAGCGAAGAAAGCTCAGGTCCTTGACGTTGATCTGGAAGACGGCCGTTTCGAGGGTACCGCCCTCGCCGTCTCCGGCGGCCCGGGGCGCCTGGAGCGCGCCGCGTCGAATGGACGGCAGGGCCGCCGACGAGCGCCGCCCGCGCTTCTCGAGCGCGACGGTGGCGTCGAGGACGAGATACACGCCGTAACCCTCGGCCTTCACCTTCGCGAGGATCTCGTGCACCTTCTCCGACGAGGACACCGCCTCGTTGAGTGCGGCGCCGAGCTCGCGAAGGTACGCGCGAACCTTGTCGTCCAGAGCCATCTGGGCGGCAATCTAGGCCGCTGCATGCGGGGAGTCAATCACGCAAGACGACCGTTCGGTTTCCCCCAAGGAACCGCTTTTCTTCCGCGCCGACGAGGAGCAGAATCCGATGCCCGTGTCCACGGCGCATTTCGTCAACGGCCATCCGCTCGAGCCTCCCTTTCCCGAGGGGATGAGGCGCGCGCTGTTCGGAATGGGCTGCTTCTGGGGCGCCGAAAAGAAGTTCTGGGAGAAGAGCGGCGTCTTCACGACGGCGGTGGGCTACGCCGCGGGCGTCACGCCGAACCCGACGTACCGCGAGGTCTGCACGGGCCGCACGGGGCACAGCGAGGTCGTCCTCGTCGTCTTCGATCCCGCGAAAGTCTCGTACGACGAGCTCTTGAAGACGTTCTGGGAAAACCACGATCCGACGCAGGGTATGCGGCAGGGGAACGACGTCGGCACGCAGTACCGCTCCGGCATCTACACCTTCGACGACGCGCAGCACGCGGCGGCCGAAGCTTCGAAGAGAGCGTTTCAGAAAGAACTTGCAGCAGCCGGGTACGGCGCGATCACGACCGAGATCCTGCCGGCGCCGGAGTTCTATTACGCGGAGGACTACCACCAGCAGTACCTCGCGAAGAATCCCGAGGGCTACTGCGGTCTGGGCGGCACGGGCGTCTCCTGCCCCGTGGGCGTGGCCCGGAGGGCGTAGGCCGCGGGAGGACCGTCGCGCCCCTGATGCGATTCACGACGTCCGCGCTCGCCGTCCTCCTGGTCTCGGCGCCTCTTCTCGGCGGACCCCCGACGCTCGTGAAAGCCGGGCGCCTCCTCGACGTGAAGGCCGGTGTTCTCCTCGAGGGGCGCGGAATCCTGATCGAGGACGGAAAGATCAAGGAGGTCGGCCCCTTCACGTCCCTCTCGGGGCGCGTTCCGAAAGACACGCCCGTGATCGACCTGTCGGCGCGTACGGTTCTTCCCGGGCTGATCGACGGTCATGCGCACCTCCTCGACGCGATGAGCTACCGCCTGCGGGGATGGGAGAACCTGCTCGCGACGGTCGCGGGAATGAGTCCGGGCAAGCGGGCGCTCCTCGGCGCGTCGAACGCGAAAGAGACTCTCCTGTCGGGAATCACGACCGTCCGGAACGTCGGGCATTCCGGCCTGAACGGGGACGTCGCGCTTCGCGATGCCGTGAACGAAGGCTGGGTGCCGGGGCCGCGCATCCTGGCCTCCGGTCGAAAGCTCGCGCCGCCGGGCGGGCAGGCGATGCCGAACCACTCGACTCTCGCGGGCCGGATCGTGGACGAGGAGTTCCGCGTCATCGCCGGCGCGGACGACGCGCGGCGCGCGGTCCGAGAGGCCCTGCACGAGGGAGTCGATCTCGTCAAGGTGGTCCTGAACGACGACCCTCCCCGGCTCTCGGTCGAGGAAGTGAGAGCCCTCGTCGACGAGGCCCATCGCGGGAAGATCCGCGTCGCCGCTCACGCGGAAACGGAGCCGGCGATCCAGATCGGCGTCGAGGCGGTTGTGGATTCGATCGAGCACGGCGACGAAGCCACCGATGCCCAGCTCCGCGCCATGAAGGAAAAGGGCATCTTTCTCGTCGCGACCGACCTCTGGCATTACGCTTATCCCGAGAACGTCGACCGGATCTTCAATTTCACACCCGAGCAGAAGGCCGAAGGCGCGAAGGTGTTCGCCCGGTACGCGGCCCAGGCGGCCGACCGCCTGAGGCGCGCCAGGAAGGTCGGCGTGAAGATCGCGGCAGGTTCGGACAACTGGTTCCGGGTCGAGGGAAAGACGCGCGGCGAGGCGACGCTGCTTCTCGCCGAGGTCCTCCGGGACGAAGGGTTGACGCCGATCGAGGTCATCCGGGCCATGACGTGCGACGCCGCCGAGCTCCTGGGATGGTCGGACCGGGTCGGAACGCTCGAAACGGGCCGGTTCGCGGACCTCGTCGCCGTGGATGGCGATCCCCTGCGGGACGTCTCGGAG
>DATIFW010000203.1:0-30793 GCA_035455045.1 Thermoanaerobaculia bacterium
GCTCCTTCGCGCGTGAACTCGCTGCGCTCAGACAGCACGCGCGTGCGTCGCAGAGGGCCACGGCCGCTCTCGCGTCACGAACCGCGGTTGAGCAGCCTCGCGCCTCCCGCGGCGAGGAGGAGAGCGAGGATCTCCAGCATCGGCGCGTCGAGCGCCGGCACGGCGGGCGGAGGGGCCGCGGCGCTCGCGTCGTCGTACGTGACGAAGAGGAGCGGCTGCAACGTGTTCTCGCGCGAGCCGAAGCGCTTGGCCGTGGGCGCGATCTGGGTCTCGTCCACGCGGAGCTGCCAGCCGAAATTCGTCGCGGGCTGATCGAGCCAGCCCTGCACGTCGGCGACCAACGAGGGAGTCGTCGTGAAGACGTAGTCCGTGAGAGCTGTTCCGATGAGCGTCGTGCCGCTCGAGGTGGCCGCCGCGTCACCTCCCGGGTTGAGCCAGAACGTTCCCGGGTAGACGCGTCTCGTCCACGTCGCGTCGCCCGGCGTCGCCGCGGCGCCTGTGCCGCCCGGGAGTCCCGCGTTCGACGTCCCCTCGCTCCAGGCGGCCGAGACGCGGAAGAGGGACGCGTAGACGAACCCCGAATTCGAGCGCGTCAGGCTCAGGCGGAGCGTCACGGAAGACACGAGGATTCCGGCCGGGACGGAGCCCGCGACGTCGAAGCGGAGGAAAGCGCGTCGGATCGCGTCGTTGTTGGTGCGCCCCGCGAAGAGGCCCGGGCTCTTCGCGTCGCTCGCATCCCCGTTCTCCTCGAAGATCGAGGTGTCGGCGGCCGGATTCAGGACGACGGTCACGGCGGCTGCGTCCGCTTGCGCGGCGTGGAGAAGACCGGACGCGAGGCACAGCCGGAAGAACGTCCCGAAACGGACGAAGAGGACAGATCGAGCGCCCCGCTCCTTCAAAGGATCGGAAGGAAGTGTCAATCGATCGTCGCTTCCCCCGGCTCGTCCTCGTCGTCCAACGGGGTTTCGATCCCCGTGGAGCTCGCGGCCACCCACGCGGCGAACGCCTCGTCGGCATGGCTCGCGTCGAAGCCGAGGATCTCGGGCAGCTCGTAGGCGTTGAGCTCCTTCATGACCTGCCGCACGCGCTCGAAGTTCTCCTCCAGCGTCTTGGCCATGAGCAGGAACTCGCCCTCGTGCTGGACCTTCCCTTTCCAGCGGAACACGGATCTCACACCGGGCAGGATGTTGACGCACGCGGCGAGCTGGCTCTCGACGAGACGCTGCGCGATGTCGAGCGCCTGCTCCTCCGTGCCCACCGACGTCACGACGAGGAGGACCGAAGGCGGCGCTTTCCCGGGACTCTTCACCACGGTGGTCAAGGTAAGGGACCCCCGCCGCTGCGTCAAGAGCCGGGATCGGATATGAGATCCTTGGCCGAACGGCGATGGTTCTACCCGAGCGCGTCACGCTCATCGAGGTCGGCCCCCGCGATGGCTTTCAGTCCGAGCAGAAGCTCATCCCGACCGACCTGAAGGTCGAGATGATCGAGGGGCTCGCGGACGCGGGCCTCACGGAGATCCAAGTCTGCTCGTTCGTTCATCCCGCGCGCGTCCCGCAGATGGCCGACGCGGAGGAGGTCGTCGGGCGGCTCGTGAGGCACCCGGCCGTCACGTACAGCGGCCTCGTCCTGAACGGCAGGGGAGTCGAGCGCGCCGCAGCCGCGGGCCTCGGTGCCGTCGATCTCTCGATCTCGGCGAGCGACACGCACAGCAGGAAGAACGCGAACCGCTCCCTGGACGAGGCGCGCGCGGACCTCGAGCTCATGATCCGGGCCGCGAGGTCGAAGAACCTGAGGACCCGCGTGGGCCTCCAGTGCGCGTTCGGATGCGCGTACGAGGGCGCCGTTCCGGCCGACCGCGTCGTCGAGATGTCACGGGAGGTCGTCGCGGAAGGCGTCGCCGCGCTTTCCCTCGCCGACTCGACGGGCATGGCGAACCCGAGGCAGATCGCGGACGTCCTCGAGCGCGTTCTGCCCGTCGCCGGAACGGTTCCGGTCGTCCTCCATCTTCACGACACGCGCGGCCTCGGCCTCTCGAATCTGCTCGCCGGGCTGCAGGCCGGCGTCACCCGCTTCGACACGGGGTTCGGGGGTCTCGGCGGCTGCCCGTTCATTCCGGGGGCTTCCGGCAACATCGCGACGGAGGACGTCGTGAACATGCTCGAGGCGATGGGCGTGGCGACGGGGGTCGCGCTCGAGCCCGTGATCCGCGCCGCGCGCCGGATGGAGGAATTCCTCGGCAGGCGCCTCCCCGGAAAGATCCACGCGCTCGCCGCGTAGGATCGGGCGGCCATGGGCGAGACGCCTCCTCGGCTGAAGCTCCCCCTCGCGGACGTCTCGGTCCTCGAGTTCACGCACGCCGTGATGGGCCCCGCATGCGGCGTCATCCTCGCGGACCTCGGGGCCGACGTGCTTCGGATCGAGCCCGTGGGCGGCGACCCGACGCGCCGCCTGCGCGGCTTCGGCACGGGCTATTTCCCGTACTTCAACCGCAACAAGGGAAGCCTCGCCCTCGACCTGAAGACGCCGGAGGGGAAGGAGATCGTCCTCCGCCTCGTGAAGACCGTCGACGTCGTCGTCGAGAACTTCGGGCCCGGCACGATGGACCGGCTCGGGTACGGATGGGACGTGCTCTCCAAGCTCAACCCGAAGCTCGTGTATTGCGCGCTGAAGGGCTTTCTCTCGGGCCCCTACGAAAAGCGCCACGCCATGGACGAGGTCGTCCAGATGATGGGGGGCCTCGCCTACATGACGGGCCCCCCCGGCCAGCCGCTGCGCGCCGGAACGTCCGTCATCGACATCACGGGCGGCATGTTCGGCGTCATCGCGATCCTCCTCGCGCTCAAGGAGCGGGCCGCGACGGGGATGGGCTCGAAGGTGACGAGCGCGCTCTTCGAGACGACCGCCTTTCTGATGGGTCAGCACATGGCCTACGCGGCGCTCACCGACGAGCCCGTGCCCCCGATGGCGGCGCGCGTCTCGGCGTGGTCCGTCTACCGCGTCTTCACGGGAAGGGACGGCCAGCCCGTCTTCGTGGGCCTCATCTCCGACAAGCACTGGGAGCGGTTCTGCGAAGTCTTCGGGCGCTCGGACCTCCTGCGCGACTCCCGCCTGCGCACGAACAACGACCGCATCAAGGAGCGCGCGTGGCTGCTGCCCGAGATCGAGCGGCTCCTGGCGGGATTCACGCGCGACGAGATCGTCGCCCGCTGCGAGAAGGCGGAGGTGCCTTTCGCTCCGATTGCGCGGCCGGAAGACCTGTTCACGGACCCACAGCTCAATCAGGGCGCCGGACTCCTGCCCACGACTTTCCCGGG
Organism: Thermoanaerobaculia bacterium; assembly: GCA_035455045.1. GTDB lineage: Bacteria > Acidobacteriota > Thermoanaerobaculia > UBA5066 > UBA5066 > Fen-183. The sequence continues at coordinate 3,318 of DATIFW010000203.1, forward strand.
CGGAATCAAGACGAAGATGCCGCGCCTTCCCATCGAGGTGGGCCGCCAGGACTTCGGGATCCGGCGGGACCCGGCCGCGATCGGCGCCGACACGCGCGACGTCCTGCGCGGCGCCGGCTACACCGACGTCGAGATCGACTCGCTTCTCGCGAAGGGCGTCGTGGCTGCCCCGGGTCGAGGTTAGTCTTCCGAGGAAACCCTCCGGGCCTCTCCGAGGAACGATCTCGCGGAGAAGGAGCAAACCGAACCTGCCTCCGAGGGTTCGGAAGCAGGTCGAGTTCTTTCCCATGGTGGAGGCGGGGGGAGTCGAACCCCCGTCCGAAGCGCCCGAACGTCGAGATTCTCCACGCTCAGTCCGGACTTGTTTTTTTAGCCGCCGCGTCTTCAGGTCCGGACGACCGGGCGCGGCAGCGAACCTGAAACTTTCGGGACGCCTCTTCAGGTGGCGGAGACGGCCCCAGCCCGGATTTCGCGTCAAACGCCGAGGCGCCCCGGACAGGCTCCCCGGCGCCCGTCACGGCTAATTAGGCCGCGAGAGCGAGGTCGCTGTTGTTGGCAGCTGGTTGTTGACCGTCGTTTTTACGAGCGAACGGCCGTGCTCGGCGTGCTCCTCGATCGCTGAATGCCCCGTCGAAACCGGGACGCCCCCAATCGTGACCGATGAGTTTATCAGAACCGCGTGCGGCCATCCAGCCGGAGAATCGCCATAATCCCGGGGTGAGCCGTCGCGCGCCGCTCGCTTCCCGCGTCGCCGCGGCCACGCTGTTTCTGGCCGCGGTCGCTGCGCGCGGAGAGGACGTGACGGTGACTCTCTCCCGTCCGGACAAGCCTCCGGCGAGCCTTCGCGCCGAGGAACGCGACGGCCGGACGAGCCTTTCCGTGAACGACGCCGTCACCGTCCTCGAGGGCTCGATGACGTTCGACGACAAGACCCGGTCCTACGAGGTGAAGCTCAAGGGGCACTCGGCGGTCTTCGGCCTGGACGCGGCGCTCGCGGTCGTCGACACGAAGCTCGTCACCCTGAGCGCGCCGGTGCGGGGGCACGGAGCCCTCGCGTGGGCGGAGCCGGAGTTCTTCCAGAAGGTCATCGGGCCGATGGCGGGCCTTTCCCTTTCCTGGGATCGGAGCACGCGGACGCTGTCGGTGCGACGAGGAGAAACCGCCGAGATCGCGGTCGAGTCGTCGGTGGCGGATCTCGGCGAGACGACGAAGGTCGTCCTGCGCTTCTCGCAGGCGCCGTCGTACGCCGTCGAGAAGACCGCCGATCTGGTCGTCCTCCACGTCCCGAACGCGCGCCTCGTGATGCAGCCTCCGGAGAGGCTCCTCGACTCGACGCGCATCGCGCGCCTGCTCGTCAGGGGCGGCGACATCACGATCGTCCTCCGGGAGAAAGACCTCGTGTCGAACGTGTACGCGCTCGGAGCCCCGCCGCGCCTCGTCGTGGACGTCGCAAGCGGAGGGGCGCCGGCGCCGAGCGGCGCACCTCCCGCGGCTCCGGCGCCGCCGGCCGCGAGGCCGAAGACCATCGTCCTCGACCCCGGGCACGGCGGCGTCGAGGAAGGGGCGAAGGGCCCCGGCGGCCTCCTCGAGAAGGACGCCACGCTCGCGCTCGCGAAGACGATCCAGGATGCCCTCCAACGCCGCGGCTACCGCGTCGTGACGACGAGACTTTCCGACGCCACGGTCGGCCTCGACGACCGTGCCGCGCAGGCGAACGCCGCGAAAGCCGACGTCTTTCTGTCGCTCCACTGCAACGCGTCGCGCGCCGCCACCGCGCACGGGACCGAGGTGTATTACCTGTCGCTCGACGCATCCGACCGCGCCGCGGCTCTCCTGGCCGAGACCGAGAACGCGACGAGAGCCGCGACGCCGGACACGGCCGAGAAGAACGCGGCCGTGCGCGATCTCGACCTGATCCTCTGGGACCTCGCGCAGAACCAGCATCTCTCGGCCTCCGCGCGGCTCGCGGAGATCGTGCAGGCCGACTTCAATCGGCTGCTCGGAATCACGACGCGCGGCGTGAAGCAGGCGCCGTTCCGCGTCCTCGTCGGGGTCAACGCCCCCGCCGTCCTCGTCGAGGTCGCGTTCATCACGAACCCGGACGAAGAGATCCGGATCGGATCGGAGGACTTCCGGCGCCAGGCGGCCGAAACTCTCGCGGGAAGCCTCGACACGTACTTTCGCACGGCAGACGCCGTGGCGCCCGTGCCGTACGCGCCCAAGGCGCCCGGCAAGAGCTAGGCACCGCCGCCGCATGCCGCGCCGCTTCGCTCTTGCGCTCGTCGTCCTGCTTCTCCTTCTTCTCGCGGCCCTTCTCCTGGGACGCCGCATGAGAGGGCCGTCGCCGGCGGCCGCCGCCGTTCCCACGCTCAGGCCGACGGCGGTGATTCCCCCGACCCCCATCCCGGCTCGGCAGGTTTCGCTCTACTTCGAATCTCCTGCCGACGATCGGCTCCATCCGGAAGCGCGGGACGTTCCGGCGGCCGTGGACGACGTGGCGCTGCTCCGGTCCGTCGCCGCCGCCGTGATGGAGGGACCGCGCCGCCAGGAGCTCGTGAGGCCGTTTCCCGAGGGCTGGTCCCTGCGCGGGGCGTACCTTCTGCGCGAGGGGATTGCCGTCATCGACCTGTCGCCGCCGCCTCTGCCCGCACCGCGCGAACCCGGGACGCCCATCGGCCCGCGCTGGCAGGCGGGCTCTCACGAAGAGGACTCGGCCATCCAGTCGCTCGCCGTCACCCTCGCGAAGAATCTCCCCGCGGTGACGCGCGTCGTGCTCCTCGTCTCAGGTGAGGCGTCCGAGACTCTCGGCGGCCATGCGGATCTTCTGCATCCGATCGCGCCCGATCTCAGGCGCGCTGCCGAAGAGCCGGCGCTCGAGGCGCCGACCGTGACGCCGTCGCCCGCGGTCTCGCCTTCGCCACCCGTGCCCGAGCCCAGCCCTTCCACCGTTCCGCCCGTTCCGCGCGCGCGCGCCCGGACCGAGCGAACATGAGCGACCCGCGTCCGATCGGCCTTTTCGACTCGGGAGTCGGAGGCCTCACGGTGCTCGAAGCCGTCGCGCGGCGGATGCCGTTCGAAGACCTCCTCTATCTCGGGGACACGGCCCGGCTGCCGTACGGCACGAAGTCGCCCGAAACGGTGCGGCGCTACGCGCGCCGTGCCGTCGGCTTTCTCCTCTCGCAGGGCGTCAAGGCCGTCGTCGTCGCGTGCAACACCGCCTCGGCGCTCGCGCTCGACGTCATCGAGGAGATGTCGTCCGTCCCGGTCGTGGGCGTCGTCGCGCCGGGGGCCGAAGCCGCGGTCGCCGCGGCGCGAAACTCGGATCTCGGCGGCGTCAAGGGGCCCATCGCGGTTCTCGCGACCGAGGCGACCGTCGCGTCCGACGCCTACGGCCGGGCCATTCGCGCGCTCGATCCGGAGCGGCACGTCGTGCACACGGCCTGCCCGCTCTTCGTGCCTCTCGCCGAGGAGGGCTGGACGGAAAACGAGGTCGCGCGCTCGGCGGCGGCGCGCTACCTCGCGGAGGTGCCCCGCGCGGGCGCGCGCGTCGTCGTCCTCGGGTGCACGCACTATCCGCTCCTGACGCGGACGATCGCGGGCGCGCTGCCGCCGTCCACGATTCTTGTGAACTCCGCCGAGACCACGGCGCGCGCCGTCGAGGCGGCCCTGCGGCCCGCGTCGCGCCGGGCCGAGACTTCCCACGGGGCGACGCGCCTCCTCGTGACCGACGCCTCCGAGCGTCTGCGCCGCGTGGCGGGGCGGTTTCTCGGCCGTCCCGCCGCGGACCTGACGCTCGTGGATCTCCCTTGACCCCCCGGCGCGCCGTTGCGACAGAATCCCGCCGTGACATCTCCCTCGCACGGCCCGCCGCGTCCCGACGGCCGCGGCCCGCTCGACCTCCGGCCGGTCACGATCGTCTGTGACGCCGTGTCTCACGCGGAAGGCTCCTGCCTCGTGACCCAGGGCAAGACGCAGGTTCTCGTGACGGCTTCGGTCGAGGCGAAGGTCCCCCCCTTCCTGCAGCGGACCGGCTTCGGCTGGGTGACGGCCGAATACGGGATGCTGCCTCGGGCGACGCTCGAGAGGAGCCCCCGCGAAGCGGCGCGCGGCAGGCAGTCCGGGAGGACGCTGGAGATCCAGCGCCTCATCGGGCGGGCCCTGCGCGGAGTGGTCGACCGGTCGCGACTCGCCGATCGCACCCTCACGCTCGACTGCGACGTCCTCGTCGCGGATGCCGGAACCCGCTGCGCCTCCATCACGGGCGCGTACGTCGCGCTCGCGCTCGCCTGCGCGTCGCTCGCGAGGGCCGGCGACCTCGGGTCGAATCCCTTGCGCGAGGCCGTCGCCGCCGTCTCTCTCGGCGTTGCGAACGGACGCATCCTTCTCGACCTCGACTACGCCGAGGACTCGGCTGCCGACGTGGACCTGAACGTCGTGGGGACCTCGAGCGGTCGGTTCGTCGAGATCCAGGGCACCGCCGAGCGCGAGCCGTTCGACGAGGCGCAGCTCGCCCGCCTGCTCGCGGCCTCACGCAAGGGGCTCGCCGCGCTCTTCGCGGCCCAGCGCGCCGCGCTCCTCGGCCGGCTGCCCGAGGACTGGCTCGACGTGCTGTCGCCGTCGGCGGCTGCGACGCGCGCTCAGGCCACCTCGAAGAAGTCGCGAAGCGTCGCGGCAAGGCGCGGAGGGTCCTCCAGAAGAGCGTAATGCCCGATCCCGCGCAACTCCACGAGCGTCGCGTCTTTTCGCGCCGAGAGAATCGCGCGCAGCTCTTCGGCGGGCGCGAGGGGGTCGCGCGCGCCGGTCACGAGCAGGAGCGGCATCGACGTCCCGGAGAGTCTTTCCGCGAGCGGCCGGGAGGCGAGGACGCCGTCCACGAGCTTCTCGATCGCCTGGACGATCTCCTCGCGACGGGGCCCCGTCCGCGCGGCGACCGTCCGTGCGACGAAGCCCGCACGTCCGGGCCCGTCCACCGAGAATCCATAGCCCGCGGCGCTTCGGAGGGAGCTCTCGGGGACGCTCTCGATGACCGCGCGCCGCGACATCGCGATCCACTTGAGGCGGTCGGTGAGGCCGTACGGCGCGGAGCCGAGCGGGGAGACGAGTGCGAGCGCGCGCACCTGACCTGGTGCGAGCGCCGCCACCTCACCGGCCACGCGGCCGCCGAGCGAGTGGCCCGCGAGGAGCACCGTCTCCGGGCCGATCTCGCCGAGGACCCAGCGCGCGAGCGGCTCGGTCTCGTACCCGGTGCCGGGAGGAGGGCCGCGAAAAGAGCCCGGGAGGTCGAGCGCGCGCACGGTGAAGTCCTTCGCGAGAAGCGTCGCGACCTCTTTCCAATCCTCCGACGAGCCGCCGAGGCCGTGGAGGAGGACGATGCTTCCTTTCGACTTCTTCACGGCCATCGCTCAGAATCCTACCGGACGGGGTGTAGCGCAGTGGTAGCGCACCTGCTTTGGGAGCAGGGGGTCGGCGGTTCGATCCCGCCCACCCCGACCAATCGTCCCCGCCCGCTCACGACCTGACCGCGACGCCGAGCGGCGGGCGCGCACCGGTCACCTCGCGGATCGCCGGTCCCGTGACGGAGACGTCGTCGGAGATGACGCTCGCGGCGCCCAGGCGCGCGAGGTGCGCGGCGAGCGCGGGATCGTTCACGGTCCAGACGTGGACCGAGAGGCCCTCGGCTTTCGCGGATTCGAAGAGCGGGTCCGAGACGAGCATGACGTTCGGACCGATGGCGGAACAGCCTTTGGGAAGGTCGGGCCAGAGCCGCCCTTCGGGCCGGTGCGCCATCCCGTCGTAGTTGAGGCACGTCGCGATCCCGGGCTCGATCTCGCGGATGCGGCGGAGGGAGTCCGCCGAGAAGGAAAGGACGAGGGCCTTCTCGAGGAGCGCGAGCTGCGCGAGGAGTGCCGCGACCCGGAACTCGAGGAGGGAGGGGCGCGGCGAAGGCCCCGGCTTCAGCTCGACGAGATAGCGTCCCGAGGAGCCGTACCTCAGGAAGACGTCGCGCAGCGTCGGGACGAACCCCTGGTGCTCGCCGCGCACGATCGGGGTCTCGTTGAGCTCCGGGGTCGTGAGCGCCGCGAGCGGGATCCGCCGGCCGGCGAGGACGACCTCGGCGTCGTGGTGCACGACGGCCTCGCCATCCAGCGTGAGCCGCACGTCGAGCTCGAACGCGTCGGCTCCGTCGGCCTCGGCGCGGTCGAAGCTCTCGAAGGTGTTCTCGAGCGCCTTCGTCGGAGAGCCGCGGTGGCCGACGACGCGCGTTGTGGAGGTCTCGAAAAAGTTCATGTCGGCTGGATTATCCTCGCGGGACATGTCGCGATCCGCACGAGGGCGGCCGGCGGTCATCGTGCGTCGCCGGCACACGGTGCATCCCCTCCCGGAAGGGCCGTTCGCCGTGCCGCTGTCGACGATCGACTGGCTCGTCTCGCGCGAGAGCCCCGCGGCGCGCTACGTGGCCCTTCGAGACCTTCTCAGCCGGCCCCCGAAGGATCCCGACCTGAAGAGGGCGAAGCAGGGCTTCGCACGCGAGCCGTTCGTGCGCGAGGTGCTCGCCCTCCTCCGCACGAAGCTCGTCCCGGGCGCGGGAGCCGCAGCTCTCGAGCGCCGCTACGACGGCGGGGTCTGGCTCGCGCTCTTCCTGACAGAGGTCGGCGCGGACGGCGCGTTGCTCCAGCTCCGCCACGCGGGAGACGTCCTTCTCGCCCGCTGGGAGAAGACGCTCGTCGCGATCGAGCGCCACGAGGCCGCCGACCTCGACGCGGCGCTGTTTCGCGCCGCTCTCCGCGTCCTTTCGAGGATCGGTTGGGAACGCGATGCACGCGTCCTCGAGGGCGCCGACGCCCTGGCCGCGCGCGCACTCGCGGGGCGCGGCCGGTCGGAAAAGGATCTTCTGCTCTTCGCGTCGATTCCCGAAGGCGCGAGAAGCGAGCGCGTCCTCGAGGCCATCTCCTTCCTCTCGGTCCGGCTCCTGGACGCAGAGCTGCCGGCCGCCCTCGCCCCCGGTGCGCCGGAGGAGCTCCTCAGGCCCGGATTCCCGTGCGGCGACGAGACCGATCTCGTCGAGATGCTCTTCGCGCTCGCTCTGGTGCTGCCCTCCGATTCCGGGCGCGAACCGGTGCTCTCCCGCGCGCTCGCGCATCTGGCCGCGCGCGCCGACCATCGCGCGCGCTGGACGCTCGAACGCCCGCGGCCCGAACGGCTTCCCATCGCCCTGGAGCGCCCGGGGGAGCTCTCGCGGTGGGTCACGCTCCGGGCGCTCGCCGTCCTGCAGCACTTCCACGGCCTCGAGGTGCCGGGCGCGCCTGCCCCGAGGAGGCGCTCGTGAGGAGGGTCGCGCTTCCTCTTCTCGGGGTCCTCCTGGCGCTTCTTCCGGGATGCACGGCCGATCCCTTCGGCGCTCCTCTTCGGGTGAAAACGCACGGCTACCGCGCGCGCGTGACGCTCAGGAGCGACGGGGCCGACAAGGCGGCGTTCGACCTCGCCGTGTTGCGAGACCTCAGGCGCAAGGGGCCGGAGGACGGTCCGGCGCTCGTGCTCGACCTCGCAGCCCGCAAGGCGTTCCGTCTCGATCCGGCCGCGAAGACGGCCCGGGACGTTCCGTTCGCGGAGGCGGTGGGAGAGCTTCCCGGCGGAATCCCGCTCGCCCCGGGATTCGACGAAAAAGCGGAGGCGGCGCGGCGAAACCTGAGTGTCTACCATCGCGAAGGCGACGAGGTCTTCGCGGGACATGTGTGTGCGCTGTGGCGCTTCGACGACGATCCCTCGGTGCCGGCGTCCCCGACGACGACCTACTGGGTGGCCGCGGATCTGGACGGCCTCGTGACGCGGTACGACCGCGAGGCGGCGGACGAGAACGGCAGGATCCGGAAATCCACCGTGACCCTGACGAACGTCCGGGTGGGTGCGGATCCCGGCCTCTTCTCCGTTCCAAGCGGCTGGACCCGGCGCTGAAAGGGGTCTTGAAACTCGGGCCCCGTTCTTGCTGATATCCTCCGCGACCCGCGACGCCGTCAGGCGCACGGGAGACGGATTGTAAGGAGTGCGCGTGCCGCCATGAACACCGCGAAACCGACTCTCTCGCGACTCGTGAAGACCCTCGTCGCCGGCCTCGCGCTCGTCGTCGTCGGGCCCCTCTTGGCCCAGACGGCGACGCCGAAGGACCCGAAGTCGCCCGTGCCGGGCTTCGCAGACGGGCGCGGACCGGCCGGCCCGGTCACGCTCAAGATCGTCTCCCCGGCCGCGAACGAAGTGATTCCGGTTCCGGAGGCCCCGGCCGGGCAGCCTCCCGCGAAGGGATCTCCCGTCACGCTCAGGGTGGAGCTCACGAACTTCGAGACGTTCGAGGACGAGGCCACGAAGAGCGGGCAGCACCTCGAGATCCTCGTGGACAACGTCTCCACCGCGTTTCCGTGGCGGGACGCGACGAAGCCGTACACGTTCAAGAGCCTCCCGAGGGGCACGCACACCGTGCGGATCTTCCCGGTCCGGCCGTGGGGCGAGGCCATCAAGGAGCCTTCCGCGCTCGCGATGGTCACGTTCCACGTCGGCGAGAAGGATGGCAAGAACACGATCGAGCCGGGATCGCCGGTGCTCACGATCGTCTCCCCGCGAGGCAAGATGAAAGGCGAGGCCGGGAAGGTCCTCCTCGACGTCCTCGTCACCGGATGTCCGGTCGCCGAGCAGTCCGTGCCCGATTCGTGCCGCCTGCGCTACAAGCTCGACACGCAGCCCGAGGTCACGCTCACGAAGGCGGAACCCGTGTGGCTCGAGAACCTCGCTCCGGGGCGGCACGCGTACGTCGTCGGCCTCACGCGCGAGCAGAAGGTCGTCCCGGGCGCCTTCGCGCTCTACCAGGGCTCTTTCGAGGTCGAGAGTGCGGCAAACCCCGCGGCGCCGGGCTCGGCCCCTGCCGCGAAGACCACGGGTCAGTAAACTCTCCGGCATGGCCCTCGTTTACGGCGGCGCCGGCACGCGTCCCTGCGCCGTCGACCCGCCGTTGATCCTCGCCCCGATGGCCGGGATCACCGACATGACGTACCGCCTCCTCCTTCGGCGCATCGGCGGCGTCGGACTCGTGACGATGGAGTTCATCTCGTCCGAGGGGCTCACGCGCGGAAACCGCAAGACCGAGCGGCTTCTGCGCTTCGATCCCGCCGAGCGCCCGCTGTCGGTCCAGATCTACGGAGCGGACGCCGAGCGCATGGAGGTCGCTGCGGAGCGCGTCGAAGAGATGGGCGTCGACGTGTGCGACATCAACATGGGGTGCCCGGCGAACAAGGTCCTCAAGGGCTGCGCCGGCGCAGGCCTCATGCGCGATCTGGAGAAGGCTCGCGGGATCATCGCGGCCTGCCGAAAGGCGCTGAAGACGACGCCGCTCACGGTGAAATTCCGGCTCGGGGTGACCGACGAAACCGTGAACTATCTCGAGCTCGGCCGGATCTGCGCGGGCGAGGGCGTCTCCGCGGTCGCGCTGCACGCCCGGACGGCGAAGCAGATGTACACGGGCCGGGCCGACTGGAGATACATCGCGCGCCTCAAGGAGGCCGTGCCGATCCCCGTCGTCGGGAACGGCGACGTCGCGACGCCCGAGGACGTCCTCGCGATGTTCAAGGAGACCGGCTGTGACGCCGTGATGTGCGGCCGCGCCACGATGAAGAATCCCTGGATCTTCCGGCAGGCGTCCGAGCTCCTCGCCGGCCGCCCCTATCGGGAGGCGACGCTCGCGGAGCGCCGCGACGTCATCCTCGACCACTTCCGGCTCATCCAGAGGGACGACGCGGACGCGCCGAGGGCCGTCCTCGGGAAGCTCCGCACGTTCACGGGCTGGTATACGCACGGGCTGCCGAACGGGGGCGAGCTGCGCCGCCGCATCGCGTCCCTCGAGAGTCCTCAGGCGTTTCTCGACGCCGTCGAGGAGTTCTTCGCGACGCACGCTGCCCGCGCGGCGGCGTGAGGCTCGTTCAGGGCAGGAGTTCGAACGCCTTTACGTGCTTCGGTTTGATCCGCCGGAAGTTTCTTCGATCCGTCGTGACGATTGCCGCGAGGCGAAGTCTTTCCGCGATGGCGACGAGGGAGGCGTCCACGAAGCCGAGAAAGGCGTAACGCTTCATGATCTCGACAGTACGCGCGACGTCGGCGGACCTCAGGCCTTCGAGCGACATCTCTCCGGCAGCCACCGACGCGATGAAGAGGTTCTCCGCCACAGGGCCGAGTCGGCTGCGCAGCAGATAGGTCGTCTCCGGCAAGACCGTGACCGGCACGAGGAAGACACGCGGCTCTTCCTCGATGAAGGTGCGCATGCGCCCGTGCCAAGCGTCGTCGCTGTCGGCGAGAGCGTAGAGAGCGCCCGTATCCATGAGAAACGGCATGGGTGCGCCGTCAACTGTGGCGGGTTCGCCGTATTCGTCGAGGGGGCCTTCCGTGCGGCCTCAGATCGCGGAACACGAGCTCTTCGTGCCGCTCCGCGGTATCCGCCTTTCCGCTCCGTCCTGCAGCGAGGAAGCGCAGCCACTCAGTACACCTTCGGGACCGCGTCCTTCGCGAGCGGGCTGACGTAGGGCTTGCCGGCTCTCGCCTTCTGGAACTCGGCCTTCGCGGCGGCAACCGTTCCGACATCGCTCAGGAGGTCGGTCACGGACGACGCGAGGACCTTCGCCGCGACGAGCATTCCCTTTTGCCCGAGAGCGTGCCCCGCGCAGGACGTCACGGCCCAGTGGTGCCACGGCTGGCCCGCGGCCCCCGTCGCGACCGCGACCTCGGCGACCGGCACCGCCGCGCTCACCTCTCCCACGTCGGACGAAGCCCCGGACCCGTGGCCGGGACCGTACGGATGAACCGTATCCGCGAGGCCGGTCTCGGGAACGCCGACCTCCTTCTGAATGCCGCGCGCGAGCGCGACGTCGGCCGCGTCCCACCTCGGCGGGCCGATGCGGGCGAGATGCTTCTGAAGGACCTTCGAGAGCTCTTCGTTGAAGAGCGGCTCGCGCGTCGAGGCGAGAAGGCCGACCTTGGACGTCGTCTCCGTCGCGAGCGCGGCACCCTCGGCGGCCTTCCTCAGGCGCCCGACCATCTCGTTCACGCGCTCGCCGTTCTCGTCCCGCACGAACCACTGCACGCGGGCGTAATCCGGGATGATGTTCGCCGCGAGGCCGCCGTTCTTGATCACGCGATGAAGGCGCGCCGTGGGGAGAACGTGCTCCCGCATGAGGGAGAGGGCATGGTCGAAGAGCTCGACGGCGTCGAGCGCGCTCCGCCCGAGCCACGGGTTCATCGCGGCATGCGCCGTCCTCCCGGTGAATTCCACGTCCACCGCTGCGATCGCGAGATAGGGCTTCGTACACACGTAGTTCGCGTCGGCAGGATGCCAGGCGAGAACGACATCGGTGCCCGAAAAGACGCCGTTCCTGAGCATGAAGGGCTTGCCGAGGAGCTGCTCCTCCGCCGGCGTGCCGAAGACGCGGATCGTGCCGGGGAGCTTCGCGGCGACGCGCGTGCGGTTGGCGGCGACGGCGGCCGCGACCGCCGCCGTGCCGAGGAGGTTGTGACCGCAACCCTGGCCGGCCGCTCCTTCGGCCCGCGGTGCCTTCTTCGACGCGCCCGCCACTTGAGAGAGTCCCGGCAGCGCGTCGTATTCCGCGAGGATCCCGACGACCGGCGTCCCGGTTCCGGCGGAAGCCACGAACGCCGTCGGCATTCCGGCGACGCCGCGGGTCACGCCGAAGCCTTCCTTTTCGAGGACATCGGCGAGAAGCGCGGACGACTGCGTCTCGTGGAGGGCCGTCTCGGAAAAACTCCAGATCCTCCCGGCGACCTCGTTCCAGCGGGCGGAAGTCGCATCGAGCCAGGCATCCGACGCGGCGGCCCCGACCGGTGAGGCGGCGTTTCCGCGGGCCGGCACAGACAGAAGTGCGAGGCCGAGAACCGCCCCGGCGGTTCGGCGGAAGGGAACTTGCATCGAGGCCTCCCGAACGGGGGATGTGTCGCTTGAGAAAGACAGCATACGATGACCTCATGACGAAGCGGATCCGCGTCTTCGTGATCCTCGGGCTCGCCGCCCTCCTCGCGGCTCCGCCGGCGCGGCCCCAGTCGGGCCGTCCCGGAGAAGGCCAGAAGACCCGGCTCCAGGCACCGGGCATCTCGATCCCGATCGACGTTCGCGAGCAGTATCTCGGACGGACCGGGGGGAAGACCGCCGTCAAATTCGTGCTCTCGGTCTCGAGGGGGGACCTCCGCGGGATTGGAAACGCGCAGCCGCGCGTGTACTCGTTCTTCCTCGCGGGAGACGTCACCGACGAACGCGGCGGGGCCGTCGAGAGTTTCCGCGTGCCCGTGGACATCGACCTCTCCTCGACGGACGTGACGAACGCGTCGAAGCCCGTCGCGATCTCGTTTCTTCGCGCGCTCGCCCCCGGCGCCTTCAACATCCAGTTCCGGCTCGAAGGCGTCGCGGGGGTGATCCTCGGCACGCGGGCCATCTCGCTGACGGTGCCCGCCATGTCGGCCGAGTTCCGCGCGGAGGATGCCGGGGCGGATGGAGCGGGGCTTCCGAGCGCCGCCGCGGTGATCCTCGAAAGCGAGAACCGGCCCGCCGTCCCGCCCGGCGCCTCGGGGTCCGTGAAGATCCTGGCGCCGGATCAGGAGGTGCCCGTCGGCCTCCTCAGGATCGAGTGCGAGGTCAAGGAGCCGGTGAGGCGCGTCGAGTTCTACCTCGGGGACAAGAAGATCCTCGTGAAGAACCGCGCACCCTACACGGTCGAGCTCGACCTCGGGAAGATCCCGAAAAAGCAGACGCTCAAGGTCCTCGGCTTCGACGCTCAGGGAAACTTCGTGGACGCGGACGCGTGGGCGATCAACGAGAAGGACTCGCGCCTCGCGGTGCGCATCCTCGAGCTGCCCAAGCAGAAGGCGGACGGCGACACCGTGGAGCTGAAAGTCGCCCTGCAGTCCATCGCGGGCGGCGCCGCGAAGAAGCTCCAGCTCTGGCTCGACGACACGATGCTGAAGGAGTGGACGGAGCCGCCGTTCACGGTCACCGTACCCGTGGCGAAGATCCAGAAGGCCACGCTCATGCGGGCGACCGCGACCGACGCGGAGGGAAAGGAGTTCACCGATCTCAAGCTCCTGAAGGGCGAATCGCGCTTCATGACGAAGGTCGAGGTGAACCTCGTCGAGCTTCCGGTCTCGGTCCTCGATTCCGACGGCCGTCTCGTGAAGGGCCTTTCCCGCGAGGAATTCTCGGTGTTCGAGGACGGCGTGATGCAGGATCTCTCCAGCTTCGAGTTCGCCGAATCGCTCCCGCTGTCGCTCGGCATCGTCATCGACGGGTCGGGTTCGATGCGTGAGGCGATGCCTCTCGTCCACCAAGCGGCCTCCGAATTCGCGCAAAAGCTCGTCTCGAAAGAGAAGGATCAGGGTTTCGTCATCGAGTTCCGCGAGCGGCCCACGCTCCTCGCGTCCCTCACGAGCAAATCCACGGACCTGGAACGGGCCATCGCCGAGACGCGGGCCTCGGGCGGCACCGCGCTTTACGACGCCGTCGTGATGGCGCTCTACCAGTTCCGCTCGCTGCCCGGGCGAAAAGCGATCGTCATCCTCACGGACGGCGACGACAACCACTCGTGGACGGACTACGGAACGCTCCGGCGCTACGCGCGCGCCGCCGGCGTACCCATCTTCTTCATCGGCCTCGATCTCTCCGTCCTCGACTTCGGCATCAAGGCGAGGATGACCGAGCTCGCCGCCGACACGGGAGCCGAGGCGTTCTTCATCGGCAAGGCGGCGGCGCTCGCCGAGGTCTACCGGAAGATCGAGACCGAGCTGCGGTCGCAGTACTTCCTGCGGTATCTCACGAATTCCACGAAGGGCGAGAACCAGTTCCGCGCGATCGAGGTGAAGCTCAAGAACCCGAAGCTACGAGCCAAGACGATCCGCGGCTATTTTCCGTAGCGGCGGGGCGCGCGGCCGGCCCGATCATCGATCCGTTGGGGGCCGCTCGCTGTTTCGCTCGCCGAAAAGGGATCGCAGCGCCCGAACGTGTGCGGCGTTCGTGCCGCAGCAGCCGCCGACGATCCGGGCTCCTTCGGCGAGCCAGCCGCGCGCAAGAGCGGCATACTCGTACGGGTCGATCGGCTCGGTGAAGATCCCGCGCGACTCGTCGAGCGCCCGCCCGGTGTTTCCGTAGGCGAGGAGCGGAATGCCGGAGGAAGCCGATGAGAGGCGCGCGAGGTCGGCGCCCAGCTTCCGTGCGGGCACGCAGTTGATGCCGAGGGCGTCGGGGAGAGGGGACAGGGAGAGGAGCGCGTCCGCCGCGTCTTCGATCGATTCTCCGGACAGAAGCCGCCCCTCGCCGTCGGTGACCATCGACGCGAGGACGGGAAGGCCGGTCGAGACGGCGGCGGCCGTCGCGGCCACGAGCTCGCGAATCGAGTTCATCGTCTCGACGAGGATGAGATCGACGCCCTGGGCGGCGAGAGCCGCCGCCATCTCGGAATGTTCGGAAGAGATTTCTGCTTCGGAGGGGACCAGATCAGGCCGGTAGCAATCCTCTAAAGGGGCTAGCGAACCGGCTATCCAAACGCTGCTGAAGATCTTCTTGGAAGGGTGTGTGGGGCCGTTGCTCGGGCGGGCGGTCCGCTGTTCCTGCTTCGGCACATCACGGAGCGCAGCTTCCCCATTCATCTTCGAAGAAGATTCGGACGCTGCCTGATGCATTTGCGCCAGCTCGAAGCGCTCCGGCGGAGCCACGCCTCTATTCACTTTCGAAGAAACCTCGGCCGCCGCCCGGCGGGCGATGTCCACGGCTTTCGCGATCAGCTCCCCCTGCGAGAGGGAGCAAGAATCTTCTCTTAGGTTCCTTGCGTGCAGCCGGAAGCTCGCGATCGTGAGGATGTCCGCGCCTGCGGCGACGTTCTCGCGGTGGACCTTCTCCACGAGCTCCGGGGCCTCGACGAGAGCCCGGGCGCTCCAGAGCGGCGGCGCCGTGTTCGCGCCGCGGCGGGAGAGCTCCGTTCCCATGGCCGCGTCGAGAACGATCGACGCGTCGCGCTCGAGGCGATGACGAAGGGTGTTCTCCATGCCAACCCAGATTACTCCGCGCTCGATGCTAGGATTCCGACACGATGGCCGGCCACCGCAACTGGGCGCTCGTCCTCGGTGCCTCCTCCGGCTTCGGCGAAGCATCCTCGCTCGCGCTCGCGAGGGGCGGGCGCAACGTCTTCGGCGTGCACCTCGACCGACGGGCGACGCTTCCGAACGTGGAACGCATCACCGAAGGGATCGAAGCGGCCGGATCCCGCGCGGTCTTCTTCAACATGAATGCCGCCGACGAGGAGAAGAGGGCGGAAGCTCTCGCCGAGATGGCGAAGGTCCTGGACGCGGAGGGCCGGCGGGCCGGGATCGACGTGGTCATGCATTCACTCGCGTTCGGCACCCTGAGACCCTTTCTCGCCGCGGACGCCGCCGAGAGGATCTCGAAGGCCCAGATGGACATGACGGTCGACGTCATGGCGCACTCGCTCGTCTACTGGATGCAGGACCTCGTCGCGGGCGGCTTTCTGCCCGAGGGCGCGCACGCCTTCGCGATGACGTCGGCGGGCGGCCATCGCATCTGGAAGTCTTACGGCGCCGTCTCGGCCGC
Source organism: Thermoanaerobaculia bacterium (assembly GCA_035455045.1). Classification (GTDB taxonomy): domain Bacteria; phylum Acidobacteriota; class Thermoanaerobaculia; order UBA5066; family UBA5066; genus Fen-183. Next base: position 18,955 of record DATIFW010000203.1, read on the forward strand.
GAAGGCGGCGCTCGAAAGCCACTGCCGGCAGCTCGCCGTCGAGCTCGCCCCGCGGAAGATCGCCGTGAACGCGATTCGCGCGGGCGTGACCGACACGCCGGCGCTTCGGAAGATCCCCGGGAACGAACAGATGATCGAGCGCTGCCTCGCGATTCACCCGGCAGGCCGGCTCACGACCCCGGAAGACGTCGCGAACGTCCTCGTGGCCCTGTCGGCCCCCCAGACCGTGTGGCTCTCGGGGAACGTCCTGGGCGTCGACGGGGCGGAAGACGTCGTCGGCTGAGCGCGCGATGAATCGGTCCGCCGTTTCCGTGCGCCTTCGCGCGACCTTTTTTCTGGCCGTCCTCGCGGTCGTTCTGCCCGGAGCCTCGTGCGAGGTCGTGAAGCCCTCGGTGAAGGCCGTCTCGGACGTCCCCTCCGCCGGGAAGTTCCCGCACGGGCTCCTGGGCCGCCTTCTCGACAAAGTGGTGGTCGCGGACGGCCTCGTCGACTACGCGGCGGTCTCGGTGGATGAGCGGCTTCTCGAGGAGTACCTCGCCGAGATCGCGCGCGTATCGCCCGAATCGCATCCGCACCTGTTCCCGACCGAGCCCGACCGCCTTGCCTACTGGATCAACGCCCACAACGCCTGCGCCCTTCGCGGGGTCCTGCGCTTCAACCGGCCGGGCAACCTGAAGGACATCGCGCACCGCTTCGACTCGGAGACCACGTACGTCGTCGGGGGGAAGAACCTCTCTCTGAACGCCATGACGTCGCTCGCGTACAGGCGCTTCACGGACGCGCGGATCCACTTCGCCCTCGTAAAGGCGCGCCGGGGCGGGCCCCCGCTCGCGAAGGAGCCCTGGGACCCCGCCGACCTCGACGCACGCCTCGACGCGGCGGCCCGCGCCTTCCTCGCGGACCCGCGCAACGTGGACTGGAGGCCGCCCGCCCTCAAGGCGGGTCTTTCGCGGATCCTCCTCGATTTCCGCGCCGAGTTCGAGCGCGAGGTGCCGTCGACGGTGTCGGGTGACTCGCGGCTCATCTCGTCCCTGAACCGCTTTCGCGCTCAACGCGAGAAGATCAACGCGATCGAGGTCTACGCGATTCCGCTGGACGAGCGGCTCAACGATCTGGCGAACCGGTAGCCGATGCCCCATTCACGTCTTGCCGCCCCGGCTCTCTTCGCGGCGCTCGCGGTTTCCTGCGGCCGCGGCCCCCGGGAGCCGCAGCCGGCGCCGGGGCCGCCGGCGGCCGACCTGCTCGCCTTGCCGCTCTCGCCGGGTCTCATCCTCGCGCTCGACCCGAACCTGCCCGGGGTCGACGGCGAGGACCTGCCCGAGTCGACGCGCCGCGAGGTGGAGGTCCTCGAGTTCGGAAAAGGGGGACTGCGGCTGCGCTGGTCGGGCCGCGTGCGCATCGAGAAGCCGGATTCGTCCCGGCGCCGCGAGGAGTGGGTGAGGGCACGCGCGAACGCACCCCAGGGCGCCACGCCCGTCGCGGCGCCCCCCGCGGCATACGAGTCGCGGGAAGTGGGCGGCACACTCCTCTTTCCGGACTTCGCGACCGCCACCGAGTTCCTGCTGCCGGGTCTCTGGCCCGAGGGTGCGGCGACGATCGCGGGCTCGTCCGCGCTCTGGATCTCGCCGAACGCGTTCGCCGAGCTCAAGGCCGCAGGCCGGGCCACGGTGCCCTTCTCGCTCTCGTCGAATCTCCTCAGGGACCCTGCCGCGTCTCTCCTGAAGCGCGCCTATCAGCTCTCGAGCGAGGCGTCGTCCGGCCCGCCTCACCTCTGGACGCGCGAGACCGAGACGGACTTTTCGCTCCGCGTGGACGGAATCGACTCCCGCGTCCGGGCTCTCGGGGCGCGCAATTGGTTCGGCGCTTACACCGTTCTCGAGGCGGAGGGACCTCCGCTCGTCCTCTCCGTGACGCCGGGCCCCGTCAGGTCGCCCGGTCTCGACCTCTTCGCCCCCGCGAGCGTCCTCCGGTCGCTGCTCGGCTATCGCGTGGCGGAAGTGATCCGGCTGCCGCGGCGAGATTCGTGAGGGAACGGGAGCTCGCCGTCGTCACCGGCGCCTCCTCGGGAATCGGCGAGGCGCTGGCCCGGCGTCTGGCGGAGGAGGGCCGCGACCTCCTCCTCGTCGCCCGCTCGGGAGGGCGTCTCCAACAGCTCGGGAGCGAGCTCGCGCGGGCGAACGGGATCGAGGCGGGGTTTCTCGCCCTCGATCTCGGGAAGGCGGAAGGGCGTGAGGCCGTGTTCGCCGCCACGGAGGGCGCGGGCAGGATCGTCTCGATTCTCGTGAACTGCGCTGGCTTCGGCCTGAACGGCGCCGAGGCCGACCTTCCGCTCGATCGCGTCCTCGAGATGCTCCAGCTCAACGTGCTGGCGACGGCCGAGCTCACGCACCGCTTCCTCGCCGCCATGCGCGCGCGGCGCAGGGGCTCCATCCTCAACGTCGCGTCGACGGCCGCGTTCCTGCCCATGCCCTACTTCGGCGCGTACGCGGCGAGCAAGGCCTTCGTTCTCTCGTTCACGCACGCCCTGCACGAAGAGGCGAAAAAGGACGGCGTCACCGTGACGTGCCTCTGCCCGGGCTTCACGAAGACGAATTTCTACGCCGTCGCGGGGATGCGCGGCGCCGAGGGGACGCCCTTCCCCGAGATGACGCCGGACGCGGTCGCGAGGGTCGGCCTCGAGGCGTTGAAGAAGAAGAAGCCCTATGTCGTGACGCACCCTCTCGACCGCCTGTGGATCGCGTCGGGGCGCCTCGTGCCGCGCTGGGTGCCGGTGAAGCTCGCGTCCGCGGCGCTCTCTCGGACGAGACTGCCGAGATAACGGCCGCCTCGGCGCTCAGTGCTTCGGGGCCGCGTCGCCCCAGAGCTCCTTCAGGCGCGCGTCCCGGCCGCAGCCCGAGCGGTAGAAGGAATACCGGATCGGATTCTTCCTGTAGTAGCTCTGGTGGTAGGCCTCGGCCTTCCAGAAGGTCCCGGCCTTCAGGATCTCCGTGACGATCGGGCGCTTCAGAACGCCGGATGTCTCCAGGGCTTTCTTGCCGGCTTCCGCCGCCTTCCGCTGCGCGTCGTCGGCGACGAAGATCGCGGTGCGGTACTGCGAACCGTTGTCGCAGAACTGGCCGTACGCGTTCGTCGGGTCGACGTTGTGCCAGAAGACGTCGAGGAGCTTCTCGTACGTGACCTTCTTCGGGTCGTATACGACCTCGACCGACTCGAGGTGCCCCGTGCCGCCGGCCGAGACCTCGCGGTACGTGGGATTCGCTTTCTCCCCGCCCGTGTACCCCACCGTCGTCGAAACGACCCCCGGAAGGTCGTCGTACGGCTTCTGCATGCACCAGAAGCACCCTCCCGCGAAAGCGGCTTTCGCGAGCCCCGCCGGCGCCGGCGCCGTCGCGACGATCGGCTCGTCCGCCCGCGTGAAGACCGCGAAAAGGACGAGCGCGAGGAGCGGAACGAGGAATCGAATGCTGCGGCGCATCAACGGCATCTCCGGCGATTGTCCTACGGGACGACCGCGCACCATGGATGACCCATGAGGCCCCGCTTGTTCCCCGAGGCGGGAGGGATCCGGCCGGCCGGCCCGTGAGGGTCTCGTCCTGCCCCCTGGGAGGGCCCCCGGGTGCGACGCAGCTCACAGTTCATACGTCCGCCCGAAGAGCCGCGAGAGCGCGTCCGCCACGGAGCGAAAGGCGAGCGGAAGGCCGGCCGCCTCCTCCGCCGTGAACCAGCCGACCTCCAGCGTCTCGTCGCCCGCGTGCGGCTCGCGGCTCCCGACCGCGAGCACGCCCCGGTAGACCACGATCACGACGGGCCTTCCGGGATACGAGAAGGCGCCCAGGAGATCCCCGAGCTCGGCGGTCGCGCCGCATTCCTCGAGCGTCTCGCGCAGCGCGGCCTCCTCCAGGGTTTCGCCGCGGTCCACGTGCCCTCCGGGGAACGTCCAGCGGCCCAGGCCCGGCTCGATCGCGCGCTTGACGAGGAGGACCCGGTCGTCCCGCACGATGAGGATGCCCGCCGCGATCTTCGGGTCGATCCAGTGGACGGCGCCGCAGCGGACGCAGACGGGGACCTTCTTGGCGGATGTGCCCACGGCCTGCTGCTCGAGCCGTGCCGCGCACTGCGTGCAGAAGATCGGCGCTTCGTACACGGGCTCAGGCTACCGCGATTCGGGGAGGCGGCGCCTACGGCGTGGGATCCCACGGCAGCAGGCGATAGCGTTCCACCTCCGGCGTGGGCGGCTTGACGATCTCGAAGTAGGGGGACTGGTCGAAATCGCGCGGAACGATGAGCGTGGCCGGGGCGCGCTTGAAGCGGAAGACCCGCGAGGCGCGGCCGAGCATCTTGCGCGTGATCCGGCTGACGAGGCTGCGCCGCTCGAGCCGGGCCTCGAGCGGCAGGATCGGATAGCTCACCGAGGAGAAGGCTGCCGCGAGGAGCGAGGAGCACATGACCTCCGTGGGCTTACCGGCGCCGAAGTGCAGCGCATCCCGCCGAAGGCGCGCGGGAACGAGGCTCGCCGGAAGGAAGTAACGCGCGAGGTCGAGGATGTTGTCGACGTCGTAGAGCTTGCCCAGCTGTCGGGCGGCGTACGCGATGACGGCGCGGCGGTCCTCCGCCGAAAGCGCGCGCGGCCGGCAGATCCTCACGTGCTGGCGTCGGTACTTCGCGAGGGGGGATGCGACGACGCCCTCTTCCGCGAGAGCCTCGAGGAGGAGCGGCCCGTCCCACCCCTCCTCCTGCCGGCGCCGGGCGTCGTCGCGGCAGGCTTCGGGCGCGAGGTCGCCGACATAGAGCGCGGCATGGGACCACGGCGAGATCGTGAGGTACGAGATGACACGGGACACGCGCTGGTTGCCCTCGACGAGGAGGACGTCGGCGGGCCGGAGGCAGGCCGAGAGGGAGGCGCACTCCCACGGGGGCGGCGCCGCACGCGCGTCGACCGCGAGGGGGCGCGTCAACGCGCGAAGAGCCCACCGGGAAAGCGGGCCGGCCTTCACGATTGGCCTCGATTATCGCCTCGGGAGCGTCCGGACGGTCCGCCTTGACGCCCGCGGGGCTGGTGACGAGAATCCACCGTCCGTCAGGCTCCGGCGCGGCCGACACCGGCCGCGTCTGTCGCCCGGGAGGCCCCTCTAAATGATCCTCAGGAAGTGGACCGACGACGACGCCCGCTGGCTGAAGGCGAACTTCGGCCGGATGGACCTGCAAACGCTGTCCAAGGAACTCGGGCTGCCCCTCGAGGACCTGGAAAGGAAGATCCGGCAGATGAAGCTCGCGGGGAGCGAGCCCGACCGGCCGCGAAAGGCCCCCGCTTCGCTCAAGGAGGCCGTGAAGGAATCCTCGGCGGCGCGGAAGGAATACGAGAAGGCCATCGAGCTCTTCCACAAGCGGCATTTCGACGAGGCCGCGCGGCGCTTCGAGGAGCTCATCGAAAAGCACCCCGAAGAGAAGGAATTCCTCGACCGTGCGCGCATGTATCTCGGCGCCTGCCGCAGCGGGAGGAGGGCGAAGGGCCCGGGGTCGGCCGAGCCGGAGGAGCTTTACCACGCCGCCGTGTTCGAGAAGAACCGCGGCAACATCGAGAAGGCGCTCGAGCTGCTCCGCAGGAACCCGGCCCGCCGCGACGGCGACGGCCGCGTGCACTACCTCACGGCCTGCTGCCTGGCGCTCCAGGGCGACGTGGAGCAGGCTCTCCTGAGCCTGAGGAAGGCCATCGCGGCGGACGACCAGAACCGCATCCAGGCGCGACTCGAGGCCGACCTCGCCGTTCTCCGGGGGACGCAGGGATTCACGGAGCTGGTCGCGGGAGGCGCATGACCGTCGTCGTCCTTCTCGCCGCCGGTCGCGGCGTGAGGATGAGGTCGGAACGGCCGAAAGTGCTGCACGAGGCCGCCGGCCGCCCGCTTCTCGACCGTGCCCTCGACACGGCGCTCGCGGTCGCGGGTGACGAGGCGGCCGTCGTAGTGGTCGTTCCGAAAGAAGATTCTTCGAAGGAAGGCGAATCCGTCAGCGGACATCTGAAGGTCCACCATGCCCGCGTCCGGGTCGCCGTCCAGGATCCCCCACGCGGCACGGGTGATGCCGTCCGCGCCGGGGCTGCGGCGGGCGGATTCGGGAAAGTGAAGACGGTCGTCGTTCTGTCGGGCGACGTCCCGCTCCTGACCCCCGAGACGGTGAAGGGCCTCGTCGATGCGCTCGCGAAGGACAAGAAGGCCGCCGTCGCCGTCCTGACGGCGAAGGTCGCGGATCCGACGGGCTACGGACGCATCGTGCGAGATCGGAAAGGGGATTTCGTCAGGATCGTCGAAGAAAAAGATTCTTCCGAGAAGGAGAAGAAGATCGCGGAGATCAACGCGGGCACCTACGCGTTCGATCGGGCGTTTCTCGATCGCTCCCTTCCCCTCCTCACTTCCAGGAATTCCCAGAACGAGTTCTATCTGCCCGACGTCCTCTCGCTCGCGCGCAAGACCGGACGCCGCGTGGTTCTCGTCGAAGGAGACGCCTCGTCGGCACTGGGCGTGAACTCCCGGGAGGATCTCGCCGCCGTCGAGCGGATGCTCCGGGATCGCAAGGCCGCCGAGGCGATGAGGGCCGGGACGACGATTCTCAGGCCCGAGACCGTCACGCTCGACGACACCGTCGCCCTCGAGCCCGACACGGTCCTCGAACCCTTCGTGACGCTCCTCGGGAAGACGCGCGTGGGCTCGGGCACGGCCATCGGACAGGGGACGGTCGCGCGCGACACGGTCTTCGGAAGGAACGTAACGGTGAGGCCCTACTGCGTGATCGAATCGGCGGTCGTCGGCGACGGCGCGGTCGTGGGCCCGTTCGCGCGCCTGCGCGAGGGAACGGACCTCGGCGAGGGCGTTCACGTCGGGAACTTCGTCGAGACGAAGAAGGCCGTCCTCAGAAAAGGCGTCAAGGCGAACCACCTGACGTACCTCGGGGACACGGAGATCGGCGAGCGCACGAACGTGGGCGCGGGCACCATCACGTGCAACTACGACGGCTTCGCGAAGCACCGGACGACGATCGGCAAGGACGTCTTCATCGGCTCGGACTCGCAGCTCGTCGCCCCGATCACGATCGGCGACGGCGCCATCATCGCCTCGGGCACGACCGTGACCGAGGACGTCCCGAACGACGCGCTCACCCTCGCCCGGACGCCGCAGAAGAACCTGCCCGACGGCGGCGCGCGGTACCGTGAAAAGAGGAAACAGCGGTGAGGGGGTCGCGCTAGGAGATGTGCGGCATCGTCGGGTACGTCGGCGGCCGCGACGCGACGCCGATCCTCCTCGACGGCCTGAAGCGCCTCGAGTACCGCGGCTACGACTCGGCGGGGATCGCCGTCGTCGGGGACGACGGGGTCGTGCGCGTGGCCCGGAGCGAGGGCAAGCTCGGGAACCTCACGGAGAAGATCGCGCAGAACCCGCCTCCCGGCCGGTTCGGCGTCGGGCACACGCGCTGGGCGACTCACGGCCGTCCCTCCGAGGAGAACGCGCACCCGCATCGCGACGCCTCCGGCCGCGTCGTCGTGATCCACAACGGCATCATCGAGAACTTCCTTCCGATGAAGCAGCAGCTCCAGAAGGAGGGCGTTCGCTTCCTCTCGGAGACCGACACGGAGGTCGTGGCCCAGGCACTCGGCGCGGCGCGGAAGAGAGAGCCCCGCACCCCCTTCGCCGAGATCGTCCGCAGGACCGCGGCTTCCTTCGAGGGCATGTTCGCGCTCGTCCTCTTCTCGGCGGACGAGCCCGGCGTCCTCTATGCGCTCAAGTGGGGCCCCCCCATCGTCCTCGGGCTCGGAACGGGCGAGAATTTCGTCGCGTCGGACGCGACCGCGCTCCTTGCGTACACGCGTGAGCTGATCTTCCTCGAGGACGGAGACCTCGCGCGCGTGACGGCGTCCGGCGTCACCGTGACGGGGTTCGACGGGACGCCGCGCGAGCGGCTCACCCACCGGGTCCCGTGGGACGCGGTCTCGGCGGAGAAGGGCGGCTACCCGCACTACATGGCCAAGGAGATCGCCGAGCAGCCCACGGTCGTCGTCGAGACGATCGGCAACAAGCTCTCTCTCGAGACCGGGCTCTTCAACGAGGAGGAGATGGGCGTTCCGCGCGCGCTTCTCAAGGAGATCGAGCGCGTGCAGATCGTGGCCTGCGGGACGAGCTGGCATGCGGGCCTCGTCGGGAAGTTCCTCCTCGAGGAGATCGCCCGGATTCCCGCCGACGTCGACTACGCCTCCGAGTTCCGCTACCGGTCTCCGCTCGTGGACGGGAAGACTCTCGTCCTCGGCATCTCTCAGTCCGGGGAGACCGCGGACACCGTGGCGGCCCTGAAAGAGGCCCGACGCCTCGGAGCGCGTACGACCGGAATCGTGAACGTGCCGGGCTCGGCGATCGCACGGATGGTGGACGGCGTGATCGCGACGCACGCGGGCCCGGAGGTCGGCGTCGCGTCCACGAAGGCGTTCTCGACGCAGCTCGTCGCGCTCGCGCTGCTCGCGCACTACGTGAAGGGCTCGCGTGCGTCCGCGGAGGTGCCGGTCGACCCGGCGTTTCTCGCGGGCCTGGCTCGCCTCCCCGCCGCGCTGCGCGAGGTGCTCGCCCTCGAGGGAGAGATCGAGAAAGTCGCCCGCCGTCTCGAAAAGGCGCGGGACGTCCTCTTCCTCGGGCGCGGCGCGCATTACCCGATCGCGCTCGAGGGGGCGCTCAAGCTCAAGGAGATCTCGTACCTCCATGCCGAGGGCTATCCCGGCGGCGAGATGAAGCACGGCCCGATCGCCCTCATCGACGACGCGCTCCCCGTGATCGGCCTCGCGCCCGACGACGCGCTCTACGAGAAGATCGCCTCGAACCTCAGGGAGGCGAAGGCGCGGGACGGCATCGTCATCGCGCTCGTGAACCCGGGAGACGCGGACGTCTCCACGTTCGCCGACGCCGTCCTGACGATGCCGAAGATCCATCCGGCGCTCCAGCCGATCGTGTCCGTCGTGCCCCTCCAGCTCCTCGCGTACCACGTCGCCCGGCGCCGCGGCTGCGACGTGGACCAGCCCCGCAACCTCGCGAAGTCCGTCACGGTGGAGTGAGGCTCAAGCCCAGTTCTTCGCGCGGCTGACGGCCTTCTCCCACCCGGCGCGGAGCTTCTCCGCGCGATCGCGCGACATCGCGGGCTCGAAGCGCCGGGCCACTTTCCAGTTCGCGCGGATCTCCTCCGTGTCCTTCCAGGTGCCGACGGCGAGACCGGCGAGATATGCGGCGCCGAGAGCGGTCGTCTCGAGGACCTCGGGCCGGACGACCGGCACGCCGAGGAGATCGGCCTGGAACTGCATGAGGAGCTCGGTCTTGGCGGCCCCGCCGTCGACGCGCAGCTCGGTGAGCGCAAAGCCGGCGTCCTTCTCCATCGCGAGGAGGACGTCCGCGCTCTGGAAGGCGATCGACTCGAGAACGGCGCGCGCGAGATGGCCGGCGGTCGAGCCGCGGGTGAGCCCGAAGATGGAGCCTCGCGCATACGCATCCCAGTGCGGCGCGCCGAGCCCCGCGAAAGCCGGCACGATGTAGACCCCTCCGTTGTCGGCCTCGCTCGCGGCGAGGGCCTCGACGTCGCTGGTTTTCCGGATGAGCTTCAGCCCGTCCCTGAGCCACTGCACCGCGGCTCCGCCGATGAAGACGCTGCCCTCCAGGGCGTAGGTGCGGCCTTTGCCGAGGTCCCACGCGACGGTCGTGAGCAGGCGGTTTCTCGAAGCCACGGCGCGCGCCGCCGTGTTGAGGAGGAGAAAGCAGCCCGTGCCGTACGTGTTCTTCGCGAGGCCGGGCCGGTCGCAGGCCTGTCCGAAGAGGGCCGCCTGCTGATCGCCCGCGATGCCCGCGATCGGCACCGAGACGCCGCCGAGAGCCACAGTGGCGACGGCGCCCGACGAAGGCACGACGCGCGGCAAGACCTCCCGCGGGATGTCGAGGAGCGCGAGGAGCCCGTCGTCCCATGTCCCGGCATGGATGTCGTAGAGCAGCGTCCGGCTCGCGTTGGAGGGATCCGTCACGTGGGCGGCCCCGTTCGTGAACTTCCAGACGAGCCACGTGTCGATCGTGCCGAACGCGAGCTCGCCGCGCGCGGCGCGGGAGCGCGCGCCCGGCACGTGATCGAGCAGCCACTTCAGCTTCGTGCCGGAGAAATAGGGGTCGAGGACGAGGCCCGTCTTCCCGGTGAACGTCGCCTCGTGCCCGACCGCGCGGAGCGCGTCGCACATCGGCGCGGTCCGTCGATCCTGCCAGACGATCGCGTTCGCGAGCGGACGCCCCGTCGCGCGCTCCCACAGGACCGTCGTCTCGCGCTGGTTCGCGATGCCGATGGCCGCGACGTCGCGGCCGGTGAGCCCCGCTTTCGCGAGCGCCTCGTGCATGACCTGCGACTGCGTCGCCCAGATCTCAATCGGATCGTGCTCGACCCAGCCCGGCTCGGGATAGATCTGCCCGAGCTCCTGCTGGGCCATGCCGCGCAGGGCGCCGCCGCCGTCGAAGACGGCCGCGCGCGAGCTGGTCGTGCCCTGGTCGAGCGCGAGGATGAACGGCATGGGCGCGACATCATGCCGCACGCGGGCGGCGGTGCGTCAGCCCGCGCCGCCCTAGCGGCGCGCGTCCGCGAGCCGGGCGGGAGGGCCGATGAGGACGACCCTTCCCTCGATCACGCATCCGTAGCCGTTCACCCTGAGGATGAGGTCGAGGGCCTGGTCCCAGGGGACGTCCTTCAGGCTCACGGTCACGGTGCCGCGGACCTCGGGAGAGACGACGAAGTTGAGGCCGCTGAGCTCGGCGAAGCTTCGCAGGACGTCGGTGAGATCGGCGTCGCTGAGGTTCAGCGAGATCGGCTTGCCGGTCCAGCGCGGCGCGTCGGCGGGAGTCCTGAGGACCCGCACGGCCGGGACCAGCGTCGAGGCGGGCGTCGGCTTCGGAGGCGCCGGCTTCGCCGTGCCCGCGAGGATCGAAAGGAGAAGAAGCGCGCCCGCCAAGACGTCCTCGTGCCTTTCCATGTTAAGCCCGCGCGCTGCGCTACCATCGGTCCCCTTGGTCGCCCGCCCGGAAGATCTTCTCGAAGGCCTCAACCCCGAACAGGCCGCCGCCGTCTCGCACGGCGAAGGGCCGCTCCTCGTCCTCGCGGGCGCCGGATCGGGGAAGACGCGCGTCCTGACGCGCCGTCTCGCCTGGGTCGTGGCGCACGGCGTGCCGCAGGAAGCCGTGGTCGCCGTCACGTTCACGAACAAGGCCGCGGGCGAGATGAAAGACCGTGTCGCCGCCCTCCTCGGCACCGAGCGGCCGCGCTCTTTCGTCGGCACCTTCCACGCGTGGGGCGTGCGCCTCCTTCGCCGCTTTCCGGACGAGGCGGGCGTGCCGAAAGGCTTCATCGTCTTCGACTCGGACGACCAGCTCGCCGTCGTGAAGCGCGCGATGAAGGAAGTCGCCCTGCCCGAGAAGTCGGCCACGCCGCGGCAGATCCAGTCGCGCATCTCGCAGGCGAAGAACGAGGGCATTCAACCGGAGGACTTCCCGCGCCGCTTCGGCGACTTCCTGGGCTCCCGCCTCGCGGAAATCGCGCACGTGTACGAGAAGTCTCTGCGCGCGGCGAAGGCGCTCGACTTCGACGACCTCCTCGTCCTCTCGACGCGCCTCGTCGCGACGCGCGGCGAGATACGCGACCTCCTCAGGCGGAGCATCCGACACCTCCTCGTGGACGAATATCAGGACACGAACCGGGTCCAGGCGAAGCTCGTGCGGCTCATCGCGGGAGAAGCCGGGAACCTGTTCGTCGTCGGCGACGAGGACCAGTCGATCTACCGCTGGCGCGGGGC
>DATIFW010000204.1:0-3336 GCA_035455045.1 Thermoanaerobaculia bacterium
CGTCGCCTCCCGCCCCACGGCGGAGGAGCCACGCGAGCGCGAGGTGCGGGGGAAATTTCGGCGCGTCGCCGAAGCCGCCGTGGGCCGTGTCGAAGAGTCGCGTCAGGGCAGCTCCGAGAAGGCCGAGGCGGGAAGGCGAAAGGGGCTCGGGCGCCCCGCGAGCCGCGACGCCGGATGCCGCGGCGACTTCGGCAGCGAGCTCGGCCGCGCCGATCTCGAGGTCGGCGCGTCTCTCCCGCCACGCGGCTTCGAGGCGCTTCAGGACGGTGAGGAAGCCCGGGCGGCCGTACCGGTCGTCGGGCGGGAAATAGGTCCCGGCGAAGAACGGCCTCTTGTCCGGAAGAAGGAAAGCGGAGAGCGGCCAGCCCCCGCGACCGGACACGAGCTGGACGGCCGTCATGTAGACGTCGTCGACGTCGGGCCGCTCCTCGCGGTCGACTTTTATGCTGACCCAGCGCTCGTTCAGGAAACGTGCGATCTCCTCGCTCTCGAACGATTCGCGCTCCATCACGTGGCACCAGTGGCAGGACGAATAGCCGATCGAGAGAAAGACGGGCTTCTCTTCGCGCCGCGCTTTCTCGAACGCCTCGTCGCCCCACGGGTACCAATCCACCGGGTTGTGCGCATGCTGGCGAAGATAAGGGGAGGATTCGCGGGCGAGCCGGTTTGGCATCGTCGTAGCATCTCACCATGCGCAAAGCGGACTACGGGATCGACGCCCCGGGCGTCATCCGGAATCTCTTCGTCATCGGAGGGGTCCTGCTCCTGGCGGCGCTCTTCGGACCGTCGCGAGTGGGACCCTTCGCGGTGGGCGGCACGAGCGTGACGCTGGAGGTCCGCGGCATGTTCACGGGAGGGGCCATCGCGTGCCTGCTCGGGGGAGCCCTCATGATCCTCTACGCCGAGGTCGGCAAGTTCCGCCATCGCGACCGGATGCTCGCGATGATCCCGTGGACCGGCGCGGAGAACGTCCTCGACGTCGGGACCGGGCGGGGGCTGCTCGCCATCGGCGCGGCCCGGAAGCTCACGACCGGCCGCGTCGTCGGGATCGACATCTGGGACGCGAGGGATCTCACCGGGAACACGGCGGATGCCTTCCTCGCGAACGCGGAGGCCGAGGGCGTGGCCGAGAGGATCGAGGTCCGCAGCGCGGATGCCCGCCGGATGCCGTTTCCCGACGCGTCGTTCGACGTCGTGCTGTCGAACGTCTGTCTGCACAACATCCCGGATGCGAGGGGCCGCGCCGAGGCCTGCCGGGAGATCGGACGGGTCCTTCGGCCCGGAGGAGTGGCCCTCGTCTCGGATTTCCGCGAGACGGCGCTCTACGCGGCGGCCTTCCGTGAAGCGGATTTCAACGTCGAAAGGTCCGCCCTCGGCATCTTCAACACCTATCCGCCGATGCGGATCGTCACAGTCCGCAAGCCGAAGGGCTGATTCAGTCCTCGGCGATCGCCGTGGCCCAGACGCCTCGCCGTTCCGACATCGCACGCGTCTCGAGGGCCGCGAGAGACGATGCGAGCCGGCCCGCGCGTCGCGAGGACGGCCAGGCGAGACCCGCCTTCACGAGCTCAGCGCTCAGATTTTCGCCGCCGGGAAGCGTCACGTAGGCCTCCCGGCTTCCGTCCGCGAGCCGGGCCTCCTCGACGTGCAGGTCGCGGCCGAGGGCGAGCCGATTCGCGAGGGCGCGCGCCTCTCGGGCACCTGGCTGCCCCTTTTCGGGGAAATCGATCTCGGCAAGGCGCAGGCTGCGTGGACGGCCGCCCTTGAGGACGACGATCCGAGCGCTCTCCGAGATCGCCACGATCCGGCCCGTATAGAGGTTGGACGCCGGGAAAACGAACGTGAGCAGGCCGACGATCCCGAGCCACCCTCCCGCGACGGCCGCAGCGAACGGCTTGCGAAGGCGTTTCTCCGTGACGCTCACGCGGCGAGCCGACGCAAAAAACGGACCTGAAAATCATTCCAGCGGCGTCCTGTCGAGGAGGCGCCGAGCGGCGGGCCGAACCAGGACGCCGAGAATCGAAGGAGCCGGCTTCCTTCGGGCCACCTTGCGGAGCCGCAGGACCTGCTCGATCGAGAGGCCTCCCGCGGAAGCGAGGAGAAGGAGGTCCGAGGCTTGCGGGACGAGCAGGTATCCGAAAAAGGCGCTCAAGGCGAGAGGGCCAACGGCGATGAGCAGGAAGATGGCCGAGATCCGCCCCCACTTGAGGCCGTCGAAACCGAACCGATCCTCGAGCGAAGCCTGCTCGTCCGGCTCCAGGAACGAAAGAGCCGGCTCGAGCAGGTGAAAGCGGTCGAAATCCTCTACCCTCGAGTCCGCGGGCACCACGTCGAAGAAGGACTTCTCCCGGGGGACCGGGCGCCCACGCGCGCGGTCGAGACCCCGGCGCGCGAGGTGCCAGATCTCGTAGAGGGCCGTTCCGGCGACGTTGCCGATGCCCCGGCCCTGGACGGAGGCGATCCCGATGCGCAGGGCAGACTCCACCCAGAGGTACTGTCCTACGAGAAGAACACGGTCGGGCAGAAGCGGCGGACCGCCCCCGAAGGAGGCGGCACGCGCCGCGATGAAGCAGAACGCCCCGAACATGAAGAGCGGCAGGGCCGAGGCGAGGGACATCCACGATGCCTTCACGTTGTACTCGTTCTCGAGCCGCTCCTGGACGTGGGCGGGAAGACATCCGAGCAGGGGGGCGAGAAGGAGGATCCCCGCGCGGCCCCCGACCCGGCGGCGCGTGTCGCGCCATTCGGCCGACCGCGCGGCCTCCGTCTCGGGACTGTACGTCGCGACGACGCGAATCGCGTGACGCTCGTCCCAGGGTCGAAGCGCGTACGTCACGCCTCCATCGGCGCGAGGCTCGAAATCCTCCACCTCGAAGAGCTCGTCCTCCCAGCGCACGCACGTGCCCGGATGCTCGGCGGACGTCGCCGTGGCGTCCGATCGGGCGCGCCATCCCTTCGATTCCTCGCAGGACAGCAACAGCTTCCCGCCCTTGGCGCCGGCGAGGCGATCGCGACCGAAAGGCCGGGGCATGACGCCGCGAGCTTACGGCGGCCCGAACCCTCCGGCGATAAACTCCCGGCAAATGAGACTGGTTTCGTTTCGTCCCTCCGAAGGCGACGCCACGTCCTCGGGCGTCTACACGTTCCCGAGGCCGCGCCTGGGGGCGGTCGTCGGAGAGGATCGGATCCTCGAGTTCGCGCGCGCGGACGCGCGGTTCGCGAAGGTGGGGATGCTCGACCTCCTCGAGCGCGCCGAAGAGCTCGTGCCGAAGGCGAACGCCCTCCTCGGCATGGCTTCCGAGCTGCCGCGTGAGGCCTTTCACTCCGAGCAGGCCG
>DATIFW010000205.1:0-2014 GCA_035455045.1 Thermoanaerobaculia bacterium
GTCCGTCCGCGTTGGTGACGACGAGTGGGTTTCGGCGCGCGTCGAGAAGGCCCGCCACGAGCGGGAAATGGCGCTCGCGGCTGCGAAGCGGCTCGAAGAGGAGGTCCGGCGGCTCGAGTACCGCGTCGCCGAGCTCGAGGCGGACCGCGTCGCGCTCAAGAACCGGACCGAGGAGGCCGAGTCGTACGTCGCGGCCGTGAAGACGTCGACGCCGTGGCGCATCGTCCAGGCGCTGCGCTCTCTCGTCGGCCGGCAATGGTAGGCGCCACCGGCGATTCCGAAGTCGAGAAGCTCCGGCGCGAGGCGGAGGAGCTGCGGGCTCTCGTGCGGGCTCTCTCGGCGCGGCTCGCGGCACTGGTCGCCCTCCTGCCCGCGGACGTCGCGCTCGCCCTCGCGCGCGGCGAGAGCGAGGAGGCCGGCGGGCCGTTCCGGCTGACCGAGTGGCGCGAGACGATCGAAGTGACGCGCGCGGACATCGCCCCCGAGATGGACCTCCTCTGGAAGCGCGTGCCGCCGCGGGAGAGTGCGTGACGCCTCGCCGGGTGACGATCGTCATCCTCTGCTGGAACCGCTGGGAGCTGACGCGCCGCTGCCTCGAGACCCTGAAGACGCACACGGACCTGACCTCGGTCGACGTCCTCGCCGTGGACAACGGCTCGACGGACGAGACGCCCCGACGCCTCGCCGAGCTCGCGTGGGTCCGCGTCCTCACGAACCCGTCGAATCTCGGCTTCGTGCGCGGCAACAACGCGGGGATCCGCGCGGCCTCGGCGGGGAGCGACGTCCTCCTCCTCAACAACGACGTCGAGATCCTCCAGCCCGGCTGGGTGGACCGCCTGCGCGAGACGGCGCACGCGGCCCCCGACGTGGGCGTCGTGGGCTGCCGGCTCGTCCTTCCCGACGGCCGGCTCCTCCACGCCGGCACGTTCATCCTCCCCGACACGTTCTGGGGGCAGCAGATCGGCGCGCTCGAGAAGGACGTGAACCAGTACGCGCGGACGCGCGACGTCCAGGGCATCGTCTTCGCGTGCGCGTACCTGAAGCGCGAGCTCCTCGACGTCCTGCCCGGCCTCTCGGAGGACTACGTCTCGTACTTCGAGGACACGGATTTCTGCCTGCGCGCGAGGGAAAAGGGCTTTCGGACGGTCCTCTGCGGAGGCGTGACGCTTCTCCACCGCGAGCACGGCTCGACGAGCGACACCCCGGGCGTGTTCGACGACCTCTTCCAGAAGAGCCGCGCGGAGTTTCGGCGGACGTGGAGGCGGGCGCTCGAGGCGCGCTACGCCCGCGACCTCTCGTGGCAGTCCATCCTGAACTTCCCGACCGGCTACGCCATGAGCTGCCGCGAGATCCTGCGTGCGCTCGACGGCGAGGGCGTGCGCGTGGCGTACGAGTACGTCTACGGGCCCGGCACGCCTTTTCCCGTCCGCGAGCCGGAGAACACGGGCGACTACCTGCTGAACGTCGTGTCGAGACGGAGAGGCTCTCGCCGGCCGAAGGTCTCCGTCGTCTACGGCCAGGGCGACGTCTTTCCGCGCAACAAGGGGAAGACACGCGTCGGGTACACGATGCTGGAGGTGGACGGCTTCCCCGCCGAGTGGGTGAAGAACGGGAACGCCCTCGACGAAGTCTGGGTGCCCTCGACGTTCAACCGCGACGGTTTCGTCGCGTCGGGCCTCACGGCGCCCGTCCGCGTGATGCCGCTCGGCGTCGACATCGACCACTTCCACCCCGCCATCACAGGCTTTCCGAACCCGACGGGCGATTTCGTCTTCCTCGCGAGCTTCGAATGGGGGGAGAGGAAGCGCGCGGACATGATCCTGAAGGTCTTCAACCAGACCTTCCGGCGCGCGGAGCCGGTCGTCCTCGTCTGCAAGGTCATCAACGTCAACAAGCCCACGAACGTCGGGCGCCAGATCGAGGCGCTCGGGCTCTCGGCCGCGGGCGGGCGCATCGCCTTCCTCCACAACCGCGAGTTCCCGTACCACCAGCTCGGCGCGCTCTACCGCTCGGC
>DATIFW010000206.1:0-17397 GCA_035455045.1 Thermoanaerobaculia bacterium
GGTCCGCCGATTCCAGGAGCGTGGAGTCCGCGAGGGAATGTCGTTTTTTCCACCAACGAGACGGACAGCTCGAACGTCTGGGAGATCCCCATCTCCCTCGAGACCGGTCGCGTATGGGCGGCGCCTCGACGGTTGACGTTCGGCACCGCGGTCGAGCGGAGTCCCGCTGTGGCATCTTCCAGGCGAATCGTGTTCACGAGCATCACCGAGAACGTGAGTGTGTGGCGGGTGCCCGTCGATGCCCGAACAGGTGTAGCGACCGGAGCGCTCGAACGTGTCACAGACAGTGCCGCAAGCGACAGACTGCGGAACGTCAGCGCGGACGGAAAAACCCTGGCCTTCCTCTCGTCGCGGACGAAACAGGACGAGGTGTGGCTGAGGGATGTCGAATCAGGCAGGGAGCGACAGGTCACGCACGCGGGCGCCGAAGATGCGACGCTGAGCCCGAACGGATCGAGGGTTGCCGTTTCGAGGGTCGTCGCGGGGGTCAGCCAGATCGACCTGGTGGACGCAACCGGCGGTCCCACATCGCCCATGTGCGGGGATTGCAGCATTCCCATGGATTGGTCGCCGGATGGCAACCGGGTGCTGTTTGGCAAAGGGATGCCGACGCGACTGCTCATACACGACGTTTCTTCGGGGCGGACGACCGAACTCGTGTCACATCCAAAATGGAATCTGCACCAGGCTCGCTTCTCGCCCGATGGACGATGGGTCACGTTCCATACGACGAACTCCCCGAACGTCCGGCAGGTCTACGCCGCCCGGTCATCACTCGATGGTTCGCTCGCGCCGCCGGCGTGGGTTCCTCTCGTGACCGACCATGGCTGCCATCCGAACTGGTCGCCGGACGGCTCTTTGCTTTATCACTTCTCGTCTCGCGACGGCGCGTTTTGCCCGTGGGTACAGCGGGTCGATCCCGAGACGAAGGCCCCGATCGGCCCGCCCCGTGCAGTCCTTCACCTGCACAACCCTCGACTGCGGGCGTCGTCGGGAGCCGCAGCCACAAATGCCCTTCGGGCGGGTTACCTCTATCTCACCGCCACGGAAGCGACGGGCAACATCTGGATGTTGGAAAGCGGGAAACAATAGACGGAGCCGGCCGCACGGGCGATGAGGGAATGACCGACGCGCGTCGCCTGATGGTCGTCGCGGCGCATCCCGACGACGAAACGCTCGGCTTTGGCGGGGTGCTCGCCCGCTACGCGGCTGAAGGGGTCGCGACCTTCCTCCTCACCGCGACCCGCGGGGACCGCGGACGGTACTTCGGCCACCCCGCCGGACATCCGGAGCACCCGGGCCGGCGCGCAATGGCCCTCATTCGCGAGAAGGAGCTGAGCGCCGCGGCCGCGGTCCTCGGCCTTCGGGAGGTTCGCCTCCTCGACTACGAGGATCAGGAGCTCGATCGGGCCGACGTCGCCGAGGTCATGACCGCGATCGTCGGGCACCTCCGACGCGCGCGTCCCGACGTCGTCCTCACGTTCGCGCCGGACGGATCGTACGGCCACCCGGATCACATCGCGATCTCGCAGCTGACCACGGCGGCCGTCGTGGCTTCCGCCGATCCCGGCTTCGGGGGCGCGCGCGCACCCACGCTCGGGCAGGCGCACGCGGTGAAGAAGCTGTACTACCTCGCGTGGGGCGAGTCGGCGTGGGACGCGTACCAGAGCGCCTTCAAGAAACTCGTCTCCACGGTCGACGGCGTCGAGAGGCAGGCGAACCCCTGGCCCGACTGGGCGCTCACGACGGTCGTCGACACGCGCAGTTTCTGGCCCGTCGTCTCCCGCGCCGTGTCGTGCCACGAGTCGCAGGTGGGGGCCTACGCGGCGCTCAAGACGCTCGCGCCCGCGCAGCACGAGGCGCTCTGGGGATCGCAGTCCTTCTACCGCGCCTTCAGCCTCGTCAACGGCGGAAGGCGTCGCGAGTCCGATCTCTTCGAGGGCGTCGAGCGAGCGGGCGGTCAGGCCGGTCGCGCGTGAGGCGCGATCCCGCACCGGTCGCCCATCAGCCGCGCGACCGCGCTTTGCTCAACGGGCTTCCACGGCGGTGGGATCGTTCGTGGCCTCGTCGATGACGGAAGCGAAGCCGGTGAAGGCGGCTCGCGTCTCTCAGGGCGCTGCAGTAAGAGACGCGGACGCCGCCTCCGGGGGCGGAGCGTCGGCGTCTCCCCCGACCTCCTCCGCCACGAGATAGAGCGGACGGCCCTTCACCTCGTCGTAGATTCGGCCGAGGTACTCCCCGAGGACGCCGATGACCGTGAGCTGGACGCCGCCCAGGAGCAGGACGAAGACCATGAGCGTCGTCCAACCGGGCACGTTGATCTTCAGGATCCACAGAACGAGGACCACGAGGATGTAGAGGAACGCGAAGGCCGAGACGAGGAAGCCGAGCCACGTCGCGAGCTGGAGCGGCACGTGGCTGAACGACGTGAGCCCGTCGATCGCGAAACGCAGCATCTTGCGCAGCGGGAACTTCGTCTCCCCGCGCGCCCTTGCCGGCCGCACGTACGGAACGCCCACCTGACGGAACCCGACCCACGCCGTCATGCCTCGGATGAAGCGATGTCGTTCACGCAGGCGCCGGAAAGCCGCGACGGCGCGCGGGCCCATGAGGCGGAAGTCGCCGACGTCCACCGGGATCTCCACGTTCGTCCAGCGCTCGAGGAGCCGGTAGAAGACGTGCGCCGTCCAGAGCTTGAACGCGCTCTCGCCCTCCCGTTTCGTCCGCTGCGCGTAGACGACCTCGTACCCCTCGTCGACTTTCTTCAGCATCTCGGAGAGGAGCTCGGGCGGGTCCTGCAGGTCCGCGTCCATGACCGCGACGATCCGGCCGCGCGCGGCGTCGACGCCCGCCGTGAGCGCCATCTGGTGGCCGAAGTTGCGCGAGAAGCGCAGGGCCCGGAGGCGCGGGTCCTTGCGGGCGAACGCCGCCATCTTCTCGAAGGAGGAGTCCGAGCTCCCGTCGTCCACGTACACGATCTCCCAGGAGCGGCCGGTGGCGTCGAGGACGCGGGTGAGGCGCTCGTTCAGCTCGTCGAGGTTGTCGGCCTCGTTGAAGACGGGCAGCGCGACGGAGATCTCGGGACGGTTCATGACGTGCTCCCGGGTGCCGCGGGCGCCGGCGGGGAAGCGGCTGGCGGAGGAGCCGGGGCGGGCTGGGCCGGCGCGGAGGTCCGGCGGAAGACCGTCACCCAGACCGCGCCGATGGGGTTGTTGCCGTCCGCGCGGTCCCAGGTCTCGCGCGTGAAGACGTAGAGGAGGAGCTGCCTGAGGTTCGGCCGGAGCGGCGAAAACGACGTGTCGGGAATCCACCAGGCCCGGAACGGCACGCGGTCGCGCCTGTAAGCCGGCCCGAGGATCGCGGCCTGCTTGTCGGCTTCGCCCTCGTCGCACAGGACGATGGGCGGGCGGAGCTCGCCCGTGGGCGGCTGCCAGTTCACGGGCGCGTTGCGCACGTACCAGCTCATCGGCCAGCCCGCCTCGCCCGAAATGATGGCGGCCGGCGTCTCTCCGACCTTTCCGTACGCGAGGATCTCGTCCACGAGGCCCAGCATCTCGGGGCAAGTCTGAACCTGGATCGTGGACTCGGCCTTGCGCGAATTCGGCGTGAGGACCGGGTAGACGAAGGAGAACGTCAGCGCGGTCAGCAGCGACGCGGCCGCCACCGCAGCGCCCGCGAAGCGCCAGCGCGCGCTCTTCTCGGCGAGGAGCGCCCACGCGGCGCCGGCGAGCGGAATGAACGGAAGCACCTGATGAACGATGAGCCAGCCCGCCTTCTCGCCGAGGTAAGCGTACATCGCGATCGAGGAGAGCGACCAGCCGGCCAGGAAGCGCTCGGCTGCGGTGAAGCGCGACCAGCGCGTGGCGATCAGGAAGAGCGCCGGCAGGACGATCGCGAACTCGTACTGCAGGAGGCGCGGCAGGTAGAACGTCCTCGGGCCGCCGACGCGCTCCATCTTGTGCTGGCCCCACCAGTAGGAGATCGCCTCGAAGACGGGATTGCCCGATTCGGGATGGACGAGGAAGACCGTGTAGAGGACTTCGGAGACGCAGAAGAAGAGCAGGAGAGCGCCGAGCAGAGGCACGGCGTGCGCCTCGAGCCAGTCGATGAGGCGGCGCAGCCGGTTCCACACGTCGAAACCGCGCTCCGGCTCCATCCAGGCGGCCGCCACCGAGGGCACCATGAGCGCGAGGAGGACGTAGAAATTCTCCTTCGAGGCGAACGCGACGGAAGCGAAGAGCGACGCGATGCAGAGGTCGCGGAGGCGTCCCTTCTGCAGATACCGGTCCAGCCACAGGAAGAGGCCCGCCGTGCCGAGGAGGCTCCAGACGTCGTCCCGGCAGAAGCGGGTGTAGTAGAGGAAGTTCGGCGAGAACGCCGCGAGCGCGCCGGCGGCGAACGCCGTCCCGCGGCCGAAGCGGCTCCTCAGGAGAAGCGCCATTGCCGACAGGGCGATGCCGGCGAGGGCGGCCGGGAAACGCGCCGCGAAGTTCATGATGTCGGAGTCGTCGCGCGAGGAGCTCACGAGGCCGGCGACCTTGAGCGCGATCGCGACCGCGTAGTACTGGACCGGCCCGTGGTAGACGGGGTCGTACTTGTACGTGCCGTCCCTCAGCAGGTGGAGCGCGGCCCAGGCGTGGATCGACTCGTCGTGATGGAACGCGTGCGTCCCAAGCTGGACGAGATGGAGAAAGGCGGAGAGCAGAAGAAGCGCGATCCAGGCCTTCCTCTCGAAGGCCGAGAAGGGCGTCTCGGAAGCGGAGGACGGCGAGGACGGCGCGGCGCTCATTTCAGGATCTCGTAGATCGCGGCCTCGCCGCTCGCGAAGGCGCGCCGGAAGTTCGCACGCATCGGAAACGCGTTCGGACCGAAGTCGCGTTTCTCGAGAGCGCCGATGAAGACGTAGCGCACGTTGTATTCGTGCAGGAGCTTGAAGACTTGCCCGGACTCCTCGGAGGTGTAGATCAGCTTGAGATCGCTCTTGCGGGCCGAGGTCTCGGCGCCGGACCCGGGACCGCGCCAGAGGCCCTCGTGGTTCTCCCATCCGAGAACGGTCGGCAGCCCCGAAGCGGCGCCGATGCGCCCGTAGTCGCTGTACGCGTTGCCCGTGGCTTCCGCGAGGACGGCGCCGTCCACGGCATGCGACCGCAGCCAGAGGACGCCCTCGCGGTCGCCCGGCGCTTCCCGCGCCATCCAGCGCAGGCCGTCGAGCCCGTCGAGGGGTCCCTTCCAGGTGGCGCGGATCACGATGGCCGAGAGCGGATGCGCAAGGGCGGCCGCGAGGGCGGCGAGGATGGCCGCGCGGACGAAAACGCGCGCGTGGCGCGAGGCGAGCGCGAGCGGGAGGAGGAGAGCCCCGCCCAGCGCGAGGAGCGGCCACGCGCCCATGAAGCACTTGAAGACCGTGTTCATTCGGCGCATCGACTCCCCGTAGGAATCGGAGACGAGGACGACGTCGGGCACGGCCGCGAGGACCGCGCCAGCCGCCGCCAGAAGGAGGCCGGCCCTCAGCGCCCCGGCGGGCCGCTCCGCCTCTCCCGGCGCCGTCTCCCGAAGGAGCAGCCAGAGAACGCCCGCCGCGAACCCGGCGGCGAGCGAGAAGACGGGCTTCTTCGTGAGAACGACGAGCGCGAGGGCGAGCGCCGGAAACGCGCAGGCCGCCACGAGCGACCGCTCGGCGCGCGTCTGGCTGCGCACGAGGGCGATCCCGAACGCGAGCGCGGGAATCACCGCGAGGACGCCGAAGTGAAGAAAGGCGTCCCCGGCGCCCGTCCCCTCCTTCCACCATGAAAGCCCGCTCACGGCGGGACGCGGGGAGCGCCAGAACGGCAGGAGAAAGAATCCCGCGGGAACGAGCGTCGAGACACTCCGGATGAGCGCCGGCTTGAAGTCGCGCTCGGCCAGGTTCCCGGCGCCCAGGATGAGGAGGGAGGCGGGAAGGTCCCACGGGTTCGCCGACACGACGGCCGCGAGGAGGAGGCCGTCGAGCAGCGTTCCCGAGACGCGCGCGATGCGGCCGGCGAGGCCGAGCAGCGTGACGAGGAACGGGAAGACGACGGCGTGCGGGTGAAGATCTCCGAGCCGGAACGTGAAGAGAGGCCACTCCGTGATCGTGCGGTAACCCTCGGGGTGCCAGTCCACTCGTCTCGACGAGATCCACCAGTCGAGGTCGACGAGCGGCTTTCCCGAGAGGAACTGCCGGGCCCCGTCGAACGTCCCGGAGAGCGCGAGGAGGAGCCCGCCGAAGGCCGCGACGAGGGTGCCGCCCCGCCGCGCGCGGATCGCGCCGAAGCCCGCGAGCGCCGCGAGGGCGGGCAGGAGCGCGGCGACGAGGTTATAGGCGTACTCCGACGGCACGCGGGCCGCGCGCAAAGGAAGCGCGAAGAGGTACGTCCCGAAGTGATAGTAGGGAAAGCGCTGGCCCGAGAGCCAGGGATCCTGAAACGGCAGCCGGAACGTGGTCATGAGCCCCGACAGGACGGCGAAGTCCATCTGCTTCTCCGTCTGGCGGATCTCGCCGAGCGGTGAGCGGATCCACAGGAAGAAGAGGAAGACGCCGAGCAAGAGCGCCAGAGGCACGAGCCGCGCGAGAGAGCGCGGAACGACGCCCAGGAGGTCGGCGCCGCCCCAGACCAGGCCCGCGGCGAGCGCGACGAGGGCGAGCGGCAGCGCGAGGCGAGCGATCGGGACATAGAAGAAGGCCGACAGCAGCCAACCGGGCGTCGCCGCGAGGGCGAGACCCAGGGGCAGGGCGAACGAGAGGACCGCGTCCGCGCGGGAATCCGGGTCGGCCTCGTCGCCGCGGAAAAGGCGGGCGAGCACGGCGGCGCCCGACGCACCGGCCAGGAGGAGGACGAAGGCGAAGAGAAGCGCCGTCGGGACCGTCACGGATCGGTTTCAAGGTAGCACAACCTCCTTTCCACGACCGGCTTACACTCGAGGCGATGCTGGCCGATTCCCCCCGCGTCGCCGTGATCGGCGGCGGCCTCGCCGGCCTCGTCGCCGCGGATCGCCTGCTCGGGGCCGGCGTCCCCGTCACGCTTTTCGAGAAGTACCCCGAAGCCGGCGGCCTCGTGGGCGTCGTGACCGTAGGCGGGACGCCTCTCGAGCGCTTCTATCACCACCTCTTCACGAGCGACGTCGACTACGTGTCCTTCGCCGAGGAGTTCGGCCTCGGGCGGGACCTCGTCTGGCTCAAATCGCGCATGGGGTTCTTCTCGGGCGGCCGGCTGTACGACTTCGGAACCCCCGCCTCTCTCCTTTCCTTCTCGCCGCTCGGAATCGCGGGCCGGGTCCAATTCGTCCTTTCGACGCTCAAGCTCCGCCAGAGCTCAGATTGGAAGCGGCTCGAGGGTGAGACGGCTGTGGGCTGGATGCGGCGGAACGGCTACGGGCGCGCGCTGGATGTCGTCTGGGGGCCTCTCCTCGACCAGAAATACGGGCGGCTTGCGGACGAGGTCGGCCTCGTCTGGCTCTGGGGAAAGATCGCCCTCCGCACGCGGTCTCGCGACAAGACCGGCCTCGGGGAGCGCCTCGGCTACCTCACGGGCTCGTTCGGGCGCGGCGTCGCGGCCGTGCTCGAGCGCGTGAAAGCGCGCGGCGGCGACGTGCGGACGTCGAAGCCGGTGAAGATCGTGAGGAAATCCGCCGGCGGGTTCGACCTGGAGTTCGCGGGCGGGAGAGAGACGTTCGACCTCGTCTTGTCGACGGTGGCGATTCCGGAGCTCCTGAAGCTCGCGCCGGACCTCCCCGAGGACGTGCGGCGGACGTGGAGCGCGATCGGGTACTGCCACGCGCTGTGCCCGATCCTCGAGCTCGACCGGTCGCTCTCGCCCTACTACTGGCTGAACGTGGGCGACTCGACGATGCCCTTCGGTGGCGTCATCGAGCACACGAACTTCATCCCCAAGGAGACGTACGGCGGCCGGCACGTCGTGTACATCTCGAACTACGTCCTGCCCGACGACCCGAAATGGAAAAAGCGCGACGAGGACCTCTGGGCCGAGTACCTGCCCGGCCTGAAGAGGATCAATCCGGCCTTCGACGCGAGCTGGATCCTGAAGAAGCAGATCGGGCGGGGCGAATATGCGCAGCCCATCGTCATCCCGAACTACTCGAAGCTCCTCCCGCCTCTTCAGACGCCCGTGCCCGGCCTGTGGTCGGCGTGCATGGCGCAGATCTACCCGGAGGACCGCGGCCAGAACTACGCGATCCGCATCGGGCGCGAGGCGGCGGACGCGATGTTGAAAGCGCTGCGCTGAGCCTCAGTCCTCGGCGAGGAGCGGGAGCTGCGGGTCGGGAGGAGCGGCCTTCAGGAGCTCTTCGGGCGTCAGGAGGCCGTGGACGCCGACGCCGAGGAGGCGCACGGGGCGCGCCGCCGCTTCGGTCTTCGAAAGCAGGGCCGAGGCCCTTGCCGCGAGCTCGTCCGCGTCGCGCGTCGGCCTCCGGGTCTCGCTCCTCGTGACGGTCGTGAAGTCCCCGTAGCGCACCTTCAGGACGACCGTCCGCGCATAGAGGCCCCTCTTCTCGAGCCACGCCGCGTCGTGGCGCGCCATGGCCTCGACTTCTTCCCGCATCGTCTCGACGTCCGTCAGGTCTTCGGCGTACGTGTCCTCCGTGCTGCAGGACTTCGCCCGCTGGTCGGGCACGACGCGCCGGTCGTCCTCGCCGTGCGCGAGGCGGACGAGGGAGTCGGCCCAGCTTCCGACGGCGTGTCGGAGCGCATCCACCGGGACGCGTCGCACGTCCACGAGGCGCGCGCAGCCGAGCGCGAGAAGCTTCTCCGCCGTCTTCGGGCCGACGCCCCACAGCGCCTCGACGGGCAGTTTCTCGAGGAAGCGCTCGACGCGCTCGGGCGCGATCACCGTGAAGCCGTCGGGCTTCTTCCAGCCGGAGGCGATTTTCGCGAGGAACTTGTTCGGCGCGACGCCGGCCGACACGGTGAGCGACGTCGCGTTCCTGACTTCCTCCTTGAGGCGCCGCGCCACGTTCACGCCGAGCGGCTCGTTCCAGGCGTTCTCGGTCACGTCGAGATACGCCTCGTCGAGGGAGAGCGGCTCGACGAGCGGCGTGACGGCGCGGTAGAGGTCGAAGATCTGCCGTGAGACGGCGGAGTAGCGCCGGAAGTCGGGGCGCACGATCGCGAGGTGCGGGCAGAGGCGCACCGCGCGCGCCATGGGCATGGCCGAGCGGACGCCGAACTTCCGGGCCTCGTAGCTCGCGGCGGCGACGACGCCGCGCCCCTTCGGATCTCCCCCGACGGCCACGGGCCTGCCGCGCAGCGAGGGGTCGTCGCGCTGCTCCACGGACGCGTAGAAGGCGTCCATGTCGAGGTGGAGGATGCGGCGGGCGGCGGGGGCCATGGGGCTATCGCGAGGAGACGAGCTCCTCGACACGCGTCCCTGGCGGCCCCGCCGCTTTCGCCC
This sequence comes from Thermoanaerobaculia bacterium, assembly GCA_035455045.1. GTDB lineage: Bacteria > Acidobacteriota > Thermoanaerobaculia > UBA5066 > UBA5066 > Fen-183. The sequence continues at coordinate 9,426 of DATIFW010000206.1, forward strand.
CGCCCGGCTTCTGGAAGAGCCCGGACACGAGATCGGTCTCGAGCCACAGGTACTCCCCGTCCAGGAGCCGGCGCGCCGCGGCGTACTTCACGACGTCGTCGTTCGAGAAGATCGCGCCGAACCTCGCCGCGATCTTCCGGCGGGATTCCCGGCAGAAGAGGTCGGCGAGCTCCGCCGCCGAGGCGGCGTCTTTCGCGCCCGCGCGGCGCATCTGGTCCGCGCGTGAAACGGCCGCGGTCATGGCGAAGAGCTCGGCGCCGACGTCCACCGCGCGGAAGAGGATCGCCTGGCGCCTCTCCAGCTTCGGTCCGTTCGCGGCCATGAGGTGGAAGAGCGTGCGCGCGAGCTTCCGGGACGTCCGGTCGAGGAAGCGGACGTGCGTGGCGAGGCGGCCGTACTCGCCGAACCTCGGCCAGCGCCCCCAGCCGAGCCATCGGGAGGGATACCAGCGCGCGTAAAACGCGAGGATTCTCGGGAGCGCTTTGAGCTTGTCGGCCGGCGTCGCCTTCGGATCGGCGAGAGCCCCCGCGACGGCGAGGTGCGTGTCGAGCGCCTCCCGCGCGATGAAGAGCCTCATGATCTCGGAGGAGCCCTCGAAGATGAGGTTGATCCTGGCGTCGCGGAACATGCGCTCGACGGGGATCGGAGCCTCGCCGCGGTTCCGGAGAGAGTCCGCCGTCTCGTAGCCGCGCCCGCCCCGGATCTGGAGCGTCCGGTCCACGATCGTCCAGCTCTCCTCGGAGTTCCACATCTTCGCGACGGCCGCCTCGAGGCGAATGTCCCGATCGTGCGAGTCGGCCATGGCCGCGCTCATCTCGGCCACGGCGTCCATCGCGAACGTCGTCGCGGCCATCTCCGCGAGGAGCTGGGCGATCGCGTCGTGCCTTCCGATCGGCCGGCCCCACTGCACGCGCTCGCCCGCCCACGCGCGCGAGAATTCGAGACAGCGCTTGGCCATGCCCACGGAGGAGGCGGGAATCGTGAGGCGCCCCGTGTTGAGCGTCACGAGCGCGAGCTTCAGGCCGCGCCCCTCCTTCCAGAGGAGGTTCTCCTTCGGCACCTTCACGTTCGTGAAGCGCACGACGCCGTTTTCGATGGCCCTGAGGCCCATGAAGTGGCAGCGCGTGACGACCTCGACGCCCGGGGTGTCCTTCTCGACGACGAAGGCCGAGATCTTCTTCGTGTCTTCCTGGCGCGCCATCACGACGAAGAGCTCGGCGATCGTGCCGTTCGTCGTCCAGAGCTTTTCGCCGTTCAGGAGGTAATCGCCCTCGGGAGTCCGCGTCGCCGTCGTGGAGAGGTTCGCCGGGTCCGAGCCCACGTCCCGCTCCGTGAGCGCGAACGCCGAGACCGCGCCCTTCGCGAGGCGCGGCAGCCACTTGTTCTTCTGTTCCTTGGTTCCGAAGAGCCGGAGCGGCTGGGGGACGCCGATGGACTGGTGCGCGGACAGAAGCGCGATCAGGTTCCCGTCCACGCTCCCGAGGAGCTTGAGGATCGTCCCGTACTCGTGCTGCGTGAAGCCGAGGCCGCCGTACTCCGTCTCGATCTTCATGCCGAATGCGCCGAGCGCAGCCAGGCCGTCGAGAACGCGCTGCGGGACCTTGCCGTCGCGGTCGATCGCGTCGCCGTCGACTTCGTCGCGGAGGAAGCGTTCCATCCTCTCGTAGAAGGCGCGGAACTCGGGCCGCTCCTCCTTCGGCGGGAAGTCGGGGACGAGGTCGAGGCGGAGATTCCCGAGAAAGAGCTCCTTCAGGAAAGCGGGCTTCTCCCACGACGTCTCGCGCGCCTCCTCGGCGACCTGGCGTGCCTCGCGTTCGCTGACGGACATGACGGAACTCTACGCCAGCCGGCGGAAGCGGCCGCGGGGCGCCGTGACGAGGAGCGCGACGGCGAGCGAGGACCCAACGGCCCGAGGTCCCGCGGCCGGCATCTCAGACGGCGGCGGCCGCTCGGATGTCCGGCACCGTGACGATGCGGACGCCTCGCGGCGGCTCTTCGACCGCCCGGACGAGCGCCGAGGTCATTTGCCCGAGCGTCACGAGACCGAGCCTTCGAGCCCCGTCGCGTGTCGCAGGAAGGAGCTCGAGGAGCGCGTAAAGCGGCAGGAGCAGGTACGGCCAGCGGTGAGAGGGACCGAGGACGTACCACGGGCGGAGGATCGTCGCGGGAAGACCGGTCGCGACGAGAAGGGACTCACCCTCGGCGCGCGCCTCCCAGTACGCCTTCATCGTCGGAGCGGGATGGGCGACGCTGAGGTAGACGAAGTGCGAGACGCCCGCCGGAACGGCTGCCGCGAGCGCCTCCTGGAGCGATGCGAGATCCACGTCGCGGAACTGGCGCGCCTTCTTCGGCGAGGGATGCGCGACGCCGACGAGATGCACGAACGTCGCTCCCCGAGGCACGCGGGCGCGATACGTCGCCGCGTCGAGGGCGTCGCCCGTCACGGCCTCGGAACTCTCCGGCAGGCGCGTCTCAGAGCCCCGTCGCGCGAGAGCGAGAACGCGAAAGCCGCGGGCCAGAAGCCGCGGGATCAACGCACGGCCCAGATAGCCGGTCGCGCCGGTCACGAAGACGGTCTTCTCTCCCACGCGATCCACTGAATCGTAGCGCGGCGCGGCCCCAACGGCTCCCGCCCGCGGTGAGCGGGGGCGATCCCGCGGCCCGCGACGTTTGTCCCGCCCGGATCGGTCTCGTCCCGAAACAGTTTCCGCCGATGCCCCGAACCCGCATTTTGATGCTGCGGGACTTTGCCCGAGGAGGTGTGTTCATGAGCGGTTCGACCGTGCGTCGCGTTGCCTCCCGCCTTTTCGCGCTCGTCGGAGCGGGGGCGTTCGTCCTCTCGGCGTCTCGAGCGCCCGCGCAGGGCCTTCCCTCCGCGACTCTGACCGGCCGCGTGACGCAGGCGGGCCAGGCGCTCCCGGGCGTGACGGTGACGGCGCGCTCGCCCAATCTGCAGGGCTCGCGCAGCGCCACGACCACGTTGAACGGCGACTACGTCTTCAACAACATGCCTCCCGGCGAGTACACGATCACGTTCGAGCTCTCGGGGTTCCAGACCGTCACGCGCGCGGTGCGGCTCGCGGCCTCCCAGAAGATCGACGTCGATGCGGCGATGAGCCTCAGCGGAGTCGCCGCCGAGACGATCGCCGTCGCCAGGGCCGAATCGATCTCGACGAGCACGCAGGCCGCGACGACGTATGACAGCGACCTCCTCAACAAGCTGCCGACCGCTCGCACCCTTCTTTCGGCCGTGAACCTGGCGCCCGGCGTCAACCAGAACGGCCCCCGCGGCTCCACGACGATCTCGGGCGGAATGTCGTTCGAGAACCTCTTCACGGTCAACGGCGTGGTCGTCACCGACAACATTCGAGCTACGCCGAACAGCCTCTTCATCGAGGACGCGATCCAGGAGACGACCACGTCCACGGCCGCGATCTCGGCCGAGTACGGGCGCTTCACGGGCGGGGTCGTGAACGCCATCACGAAGGCGGGGGGGAACACGTTCAACGGCTCGTTCCGCACGACTCTCAACAACGACGCCTGGACTGCGGTGAGCCCCGCCCGCGAGACCCGGGTCCAGAGCCTCATCCCCACGTACGAGGCGACGCTGGGCGGCCCCATCTGGAAGGACCGGATCTGGTTCTTCGGCGCCGGCCGCCTCTCGAACACGACCGCGTCCGGCCAGACGGCGTACACGAACCTTCCCTACGAGACCGGGAACGACGAGAAGCGCTACGAGGGCAAGCTCACGTTGACGCCGTTCCAGAACCACGCGGTCACGGCTTCGTACACGAAGATCAACCAGGACGTCACGAACGACAATCAGGGCTATTTCGTCCTCGACTTCGACAGCCTGACGGACCGGAGCCTCCCGCAGGAGCTCCTCTCGGTGAACTACAGCGGCGTCTTCTCCGGGAGCTTCTCCGCGGACGCCCAGTATTCGCGGAGGAAGTTCACCTTCGAAGGCTCGGGTTCGAAGTTCACGGACCTCATCAAGGGCACGAACATCTTCGACACGTCGCGTCCGGGCGCTCCCGGGACGTTCGCGAACTTCAACTCGCCGGTCTTCTGCGGAGTCTGCTCTCCCGAGAACCGGGACAACGAGAACTTCCTCGTGAAGGGAACCTGGTTCGCGTCCAGCCCGGCTCTCGGCGCGCACAACGTGGTCTTCGGCTACGACAACTTCTCGGGAAGCGTCACGTCGAACAACTACCAGTCGGGGAGCAACTACACCGTGTTCGCGACATCCGCGGTCCTCGGGCCCACCGACAACTACCCCGTGTTCGACGCCGCCACGGCCCTCGTCTACTGGCCCATCGAGCAGCTCTCGCAGGGGAGCGACGTCCGCACGCACTCGGTCTTCTTGAACGACCAGTGGCGCCTGAGCGACCACTTCTCGTTCAACCTCGGCGTGAGGTGGGACAAGAACGACGCGAAGGACCAGGGAGGCGTCACGCGCGCGTCAGACAGCGCCTTCTCGCCGCGCGTCGCGGCCGTGTGGGACGTGAGGGGCGACGGAAAGCTGCGCGTCGCCGCGAGCTACGCGAAGTACCTCGCCGCCATCAACGAGGTGTTCGTGAGCGGGGCGACGCCGGCGGGCACGCCCTCCATCCTGTACTGGTACTACGACGGGCCGGGAGCGACGCCCATCAACACCGGGGACGGGCCGCTCCTGACGAGGGCCCAGGCCCTCCAGCAGCTCTTCGACTGGTTCCAGAGCAACAACTGCCCGAACCTGTCGACGTGCAGGATCCCGCTGGCCGGAGCGCAGGTGCCTGGCTTCACCGAGAGGATCAACGGATCGCTCGACTCGCCGAACGCGAAGGAGTACTCGGTGGGCCTCTCGGGAGCGCTGGGCGCCCGCGCCTCGTGGCGCGTCGACGGCGTCTACCGCGAGTACGGTGCGTTCTACAACGGCCGGCGGGACACCACCACGGGCATCTCCGAGGACCCCTTCGGCAACCGGTACGACGTCACGTCGATCGAGAACACCGACCTCCTCGAGCGCAAGTACGTCGGGCTGCACACCCAGTTCGCCGCGCGCATTCTCGACGGACTGAGCGTGGGTGCGAACTGGACGTGGTCGCACACGTACGGGAACTTCGACGGCGAGAACACCGGCTCCGGGCCGCTCAAGGGCGGGATTCAGTTCTACCCCGAGTACTTCAGTCGCACGTGGTCGAACCCGCGCGGGGACCTCACCACCGACCAGCGGCATCGCATCCGCGCTTTTGCGGTCTGGGACGCTCCGATTCCCGCGCGGTTCGGGTCGGTTTCACTCAGCGTTCTCCAGGCCTATGACAGCGGGACGCCTTACGGAGCGGTCGGTCCCATCAACACGCAGCCCTACGTGACGAACCCGGGCTACGTGACGCCCCCTGCGAGCGTGAACTACTACTTCACGTCTCGCGACGCGTTCCACTGGGACTCGATCTCGCGCACAGACCTGGGCCTCACCTACACCCTGAGGATCGCGGGCGCCTTCGAGATCTTCGTGCAGCCCCAGGTGCTGAACGCCTTCAACAACCAGGCCGTGATCCTGGGCGACACCTCGGTCCGGACGGCCTTCAATGCGGCTCGATTCCTTCCGTTCGACCCGTTCACCCAGACGCCGGTCCAGGGGCCTCGCCCCGCTCCGGGCGGAACGGCGACCACGAACTGGGATTACGGCCCGACCTTCGGGCAGCCGCGCAGCGTGGCCGACTACCAGGCTCCACGCACGTTCCGCGTCTCGATGGGAGTGAGGTTCTAGGCGCCTTTTTCGAGACGAGCTTCCGGGGCCAGGAAGCCGACGACGAGCTCCTCGGCCCAGTAGGTGGGAGACAGGCCGTTCGCGGCGACGAAGCCGACGTGTCCTCCGTTCGGGGTCGCGACGAAGCGCACGGCGGAAGACGCGGCGGCACGGGCCCTCACGACGGAGTCCGGCGGCACGAACGGGTCGTCGAGCGCCGAGATACAGAGCGTGGGCACGGTGATCCGGGCGAGCAGAGGCAGCGAGCTCGAGCGCGCGTAATAGTCGTCCGCCGAGGTGAAGCCGTGGAGTGGCGCCGTGGCCGCGTCGTCGAACTCCGGGAACGTGAAGGCGCGCCGTGCGCGCGCAAGGTCGATTCTCCCGGCCACCTCGGGGAACCGCTGCGCGAGGTTCTCCGCCTTTGCCGTCAGGGACTTTACGAAGGTGCGCACGTAGAGATTCGACGGGAAGGGCGTCATGTACCGCGCGCCCGCCGCGAGGTCGAAGGGAGCCGAGAGGGTCGCCGCGGCGGCCACGGTGGGATCGCCGGCGTTCTCCCCGAGCCACTTCAGCAGCACGTTTCCGCCCAGGGAAACGCCCGCGACGAGGAGCGGCCGGCCGAGCCGGGCCGCGAGCGTCCGGGCCACGAAGTCGAAGTCGGACGTCTCGCCGGAATGGTAGAGGCGCGGCCGTTCGTTCGGAATACAGCGGTGAAGGTCGAGAGGATCCCGGGCGCAGAACCGGAAGTTGAGGACGGCCGCGCGAAGTCCGGCGCGCGCGGCGAGCCCGAGGATTCCCTGCGCGTAGACCGAGTTCGAGCTGCCCTCGAGACCGTGCAGCACGAGGAGAAACGGCGCGTCCTCGGCGGCGGGCGCGTCGAGGTGGTCCACGAGAAGCGTGTCCCCGTCCGGAGCGGTCAGCGCCTCGCGGCGCATCGCCACCTGTCGCTTCGAGCGCGCGAGGCGTCCCCACACCGTCTGCGCATGGCGGCCGCGCAACCAGCCGGCGGGCGCGAAGCCCGTGCGGATTTCCCCATCCATTTTGTGGCTTTCGTCCCCTTGCTGGGTGCGCTCGTCCCACCGGATGCCCGGCGCGCCTTCGGGCATTCTATTGTCGGGCGGGATGGCGAGGGCCGAAATCGACTTCGACCGCCGGCGCTTCCGGACGGTGAGGAACTCCGACGCGGGCGAGTCGTCTTCCGAGACGGTGTTTCGATACCGGCAAAAAGGTAGCGTGGTGTGGGCGACGTACCGGGGCGGGGACGTGACGTACGGGACGCTCCTGGCGCGCGTCGACGGCGACGGGCGGCTCGAGATGGTGACCCAGCACCTCAACAAGAACGGCGATTTCAGGACGGGGCGGTGCCGGGCGCGGACCGAGGTGCTGCCGGACGGCCGCTATCGCCTGCACGAGACCTGGGAGTGGACGGGCGGGGCCTTCGGCCGGGGCCGGTCGGTCACGGAAGAAGTGCCGCACCGAAGGCGCGCGGCTCCCGCCGGCTGACGCTCCGGAATTCCGGAGACGGACGCGAAACGGGGGCGCGTCGCGACCCTTCATCCCTCGAGGGCGGGTTTCCACCACGTGCGAACGGGGCCCGTCCCGAACCGGTCGCGCTTTCGTTCCCCCGGACGCAGGTTCTTCCCTCGATCACACACGCGGCCGCTCCGGTGGGCGGAGCGGGACAGGCGTGTCAAGGAGGAAGAAGACATGCGCCGTCCCCTGGTTCCCCTTTCTCTCGTGCTGCTCCTTCTCGGCGGCGCGCTCGGGGCCTTCGCCCAGGGCGTGACGAACGCGACCTTGCGCGGCCGCGTGACGAACGAAGGGCAGGGCCTTCCCGGAGTCGTCGTCTCGATCAAGTCCGCGGCCCTCCAAGGCACGCGCGCGGCCCCGACGTCGGCGAACGGCGACTACGTCTTCCCGGGCCTGCCGCCGGGCGAGTACACGGCGACGTTCACGCTGCCGGGCTTCAAGACCGAGACACGCACGGTGGCCGTGACGGTCGGGCAGGAGGTGCGGCTCGACGCGGTCCTGAGCCTCGCGGGCGTCGAGGCCGCCGCGACGGTCGTCGCGAAATCCGAGACCGTCTCGACGTCGACCCCGCAAGCCGCGCAGACGTTCACGAAGGAGCTCACGGACGCGCTGCCCGTCGCACGCACGCTCCTCTCGTCCGTCGCCCTCTCGGCGGGCGTGAACACGAACGGCCCCGGCTCGAGCGACCGTCTCGGCAACGGCGTCGCGCCG
>DATIFW010000207.1:0-6565 GCA_035455045.1 Thermoanaerobaculia bacterium
ACGGGGCGGAAAGACGGTCACGATTCTCGACGGGCTTCCGAGGAACAAGAATTTCTTAGAGGGCTTAGGAAAGGAGCTGAAGAAGCAGCTCGGCACCGGTGGGACGATCGGTGACGCCCTCATCGAGCTCCAGGGCGACCACCGCGACACCCTTCGAAGAATCCTCTCCGAACGAAATTTCCTCGTGAAAGGCTGAACCCCATGCCGACGCGCGTCTATCTCGTCCGCCACGGCGCGACGCTGCTCTCGGCCGAGGACCGCTTCGCCGGCGAGACGGACGTGGAGCTCTCGGATCAGGGGCGTGCGCAGCTCCGCCACCTCGCCGACCGCCTTTCACACGAGCCCCTCTCAGCCGTCTGCGCGAGCCCGATGCGCCGCACCCTCGAGAGCGCCGAGATCCTGGCCAGGCCGCACGGCCTCCCGGTCGTTCCGGTCCGGGCGCTCCGGGAGATCTCGCACGGCCGCTGGGAGGGGAAGACGCGCCGCGAGGTGGAGGAGCTCTGGCCCGAGGAATACGCGCGCTGGGAATCGGATCCCTACACGTTCGCGCCGGAGGGCGGCGAGAGCGGGCTCGCCGTCACGGCGCGCGCGCTCCCCTCGCTCATGGAGCTCGTCGCCGCGCACGCCGGACGCACGCTCCTCGTCGTCTCGCACAAGGCCACGATCCGGCTTCTCCTGTCGGCGCTCCTCGGCTTCGAGCCGCGCTTCTATCGCGACCGCCTCGACCAGAGCACCGCGTGCCTGAACATCCTCGACTTCAAGGACCCCTGCCACGCCCGCCTGACGCTGTTCAACGACGTCTCCCATTACGCAAGCGGCGCCCCGGGAACGCCCACGGCGCATCTCTCGAGCTGGTGGGACGGCGCGAAGATCTAGGTCAGGCGCGCGCCGACGCCTCGCCCGCGGTGCGGCCGGTCGCCCACGCCCACTGGAAGTTGAAACCGCCGATCGGGCCGAAGGCGTCGAGCATCTCCCCCGCGAGGAAGAGGCCGGGGACGAGCCGGCTCTCCCCGCTGCCCGGGTCCACGTCCTCGAGCGCGACGCCGCCGCCCGTCACCTCCGCCGTGCGATAGCCCTCGGTCCCCGTCGCGGGGAGCGGAAACGCGGTCAGCGTCTCCACGACCCGCGCACGCGCTTCGCGCGAAAGATAGGACAGCGGGATGTCTGGGACGCGTGCTACCTCGAGTATCAGGCTCGCCAAACGGTCAGGCAGTGAAGATTTTCTTAGAAAGGGTAAGAGGGAGAGGGACCTGGATCCAGCCGAGCGGCCGGCACCGCGAAGCGCGGCATCCCACTGCGCGGCGGCGTCGCCTCGCTGAGATCCGCGTGTGTCGCGCTCGGAACCATTCGAAGCAATCTTCTCTTCTCTCGCGGCGATCCCCGTCAAGACACCATCGCCTGATCCGCGCGGTCCTCGCTCGGGCCCATTCGCAGAAATCTCATCGAAGCAAACCCGGACTTCGGCGCTCGCTCCCGCGAGCGCCGCGCGCGCGACGACGTGCGACACGTCGAGGACCGCGGGACCGCTCCAGCCCCTGTGAGTGAAGAGGAAGCCGCCGCTCGAGGAGGCCCGGTCCCTCTCGCTGCGCGCGTTAACGCGCGCGGGAAGCGAGACGCCCGCGAGCGCGTGATGCGCGGGCGCGTCGCCCGTGAGAGGCACGAGCGCCGGGTACGTCCGCCGCACCGTGTGGCCCATGGCCTGGGCCCACGCGTATCCCGCCGCGTCCGCGCCGCCCGCGAGGACGGAGAGCCCGCCGGTCGCGAGGACGACGCGCGGCGCGGCGATCTCCTCTCCGTCGAGGCGCGCGGCGAATCCCTCGCCCGTCCGCGCGACGTCGCGCACCGGCGCCGCCGCGCGCAGCGTGCCTCCCGCGGCCGCGAGCGCCCGGCGCAGCGCGTCGCGCACGTCCTTCGCCCGGTTCGAGGGAGGAAAGAGCTTCCTGGACTCGGGCTCCTCGCGGAGCGGTGCGCCGAGAAGCTCCTCGAAGAACAGGCGCTGCTCCGAAAGCGGCCACCGGTCGAGAAAGCGGCGCACGAGGCGGTTCGGCGACTCGGAGACGAAGCGTTGGGGCGCATCCTCCATCGGCAGGACGTTGCAGCGGCCTCCGCCGGAGACGAGGATCTTCCTGCCCGCGTCCTTCGCGGCCTCGAGCGCGAGGACACGCCGGCCGCCGCGCGCGGCCGCGAGCGCCGCGAGGAGGCCCGCCGCGCCCCCTCCCACGACGACGACATCGGGCTTCACGGCGGGCTATATTGCGGCATGCCCGAACCGGAAGGCGGAATCGCCGGCGCACTGCGCCGGCTTTTCATCCGGGTGTATTTCGTCGGGGCGTCGGTCTTCGGCGGCGCCCTCTTTCTCTCACTCTCCGTCCTCGCCCTCTTTCGCCTCGTCGTCCTGAAGTGGAAGCGCGACCGCGCCACGCGGCGATGGCTCGACCGATGGTCGGGCGTGATGATGGCGGTCCTCGGGTGGACGGTCGAGGTGGAGCACCCGGAGCGGCTCGTCGCGCACCGCCCGGCGGTCCTCGTCGGGAACCACCAGTCGAACCTCGATGCCGTCGTGTGGGCCGCCTTCTACCCCGATGCGACGGTCGTCATCGGCAAGAAGCAGATCGGCCTCATCCCGATCTTCGGCTGGCTGTTCCGCGCGACCGGCAACATCCTGATCGACCGCGAGAACGCCGCGAAGGCGCGGACCTCGATCGCGGAAGCCGCGCGCAAGATCCGGCAGGAGGGCCTGCGCGTCTGGATGGCGCCCGAGGGGCACCGGAACCAGAGTCCCGAGATGCTCCCTTTCAAGAAGGGCGCTTTTCACCTCGCCATCGCGGCGCAGGTGCCGATCGTGCCCTTCGTCGTCGGGCCGCTCGCCGCAGTCCTCGACGCGAGGCGCCTGCTGATCCGGCCGGGCAACATCAAGGTGAAGGTCCTCGAGCCGATCCCGACGGCTGGAATGACGGAGGACGACCTTCCGGCGCTGCTGTCCCGCACGCGGACGGAAATGGACGCCGCCCGCCGGGAGCTGTTCGCGGGGGCCGCAGGCGGGCTCGACTAGGCCGCGGGCGGTCGTCTCGAGGAGGGCCCGCGCGTCAGGTCGGCCAGGCGAGCGCGAACCGCGCCAGAGGGGGAAACGTGTCCCCCCCCTTCTCGAGCCCGACGACCTCGACGTCGAGGCCTGAGGCGTCCGGGGCGCACAGCAGGAAGTGGAAGTGGCGCACCTCCGGGCCCTCGAAGAGGTCGTCCACGTGGCGGCGCTTTGCGCCGCGGGCGAGGCGCGCGCGCGGGCCTCCACCGCCTCCCGCCACGAGGAACGCTTTGCCCCCGCGGACGAAATGCTCGTAGCTGTGGACGTGCCCGGAGATCATCGCGATCGTCTTCTTCGCCGCGGCAAAGGGCGGTACGAACGCCCGCCGCACGTGGAGCTCGTCGCCCGTGACCGTGCTGTTCGTGTACGGCGGATGGTGGACGAAGACGACCACGCCCCTGACGGCCGCTTCCTCGTCGGCAAGCGCGAGCTCGCTGTTCATCCAATCGGCCTCCTCGCGCCACGCCGCCGCTCCGAGGGCGCGCTCGTTCGAGTCGAGGAAGAGGAGCCTCAGGGGGCCGTAGGTCTCCGCGTACCAGCGGCTCGCGGCGAGGCGCGGGAAGCGCGCGAAGGCGTTCCGCAGCGCCGGACCCCGGCGCGCCCAGTATTCGTGATTCCCGAGGATCGGGAGGATCGGCACCCCTGCGGCCCGGAGCGGCGCCGTCAACGCGTCGAACCCCTCCCAGTCCCCGCGCGACGATCCCTCGAAGACGAGGTCGCCGAGCCCCACGACGAAGTCGGGATCCCGCGCCGCGATCTCCGCGACGAGCCGGCGACGCTCCTCGGGATTCGACTCCCTCCAGAATTCCGCGCGCGAGGTCCGCTGGAGGTCGCCGACGACGGCGAAGCGCCCGGACCGGGCCTCGATCACACGGAGCCCACGACGGCCCGCAGGACCGCCGCGTCGTCCGTCACGATTCCGTCGACGCCGAGCGCGACGAGCTCGCGCAGACGGTCCTCGTCGTTCACCGTCCAGGTCACGACCGACGCCACGCGTCCGCGCCGTCGCGCGCGCACGACCCCGCCGACCTCGAACCGGAAGTCGCCCCAGGTGCGCCGGCCCGCGCCCATCGCGACGTGCACGAACCCGTGCCTGCGAGCGCCCCTGACGACGCCGGGCAGCTCGAAGTCGCCCGTGACACGCACGGCGTCGGGCGATGGCTCGCGCTTCGTCTCCGCGACGAGGGCCGACACGATCTCCCGCTGCGCTTCCAGGAGGTGGTACGTGAGGTCGGGGCGATGATCAGGCCTTCGCACGCGCTCCGACAAGAGACGCAGGAGCCGCACCACCTCGTCCTTCCGATCGACGGGCGGCTTCAAGTCGAGGAACACGTGCTTGAGGCGTGGATCGCGCGGGGCCCAGTCCAGAAGGTCCTCCAGCACGGCCGGCGGCACCTCGGGCCTGCGAGCGCCGCCGAGAGAACTCTCGAAACCCTTATCGGCGAGCGTGTAGCCGTAATGCTCGAGGAACAGTGCCTTCTGGCAGTCGCGGACGGGCCGCCGCAGGTCTGATCCGAGGCCGGGCAGCGCCGGGAGGTAGAGGTAGCTGCCCTCCGCGCCCGCCTGACGCACGAGCGCGACGCTCTCGGACGGCTCGGCGTCGTGCCAGAGGACGAAGCAGCCGTCCTGGGTGACGCAGACGTCCGTCTCGATCCCGTCCGCCCCGAGGTCCAGCGCCTTCCGGAACGAGGCGAGCGTGTTCTCCGGGGCCTGTCGGGCTGCCCCGCGATGCCCGATCACCCAGACGGGATGCGACGGACCATGAGACGCCTTCGGCCGCCGCACGAGTCCCGCCAGCGAGCGAAGCAGACGCCCCGGGAAGTTCGCGTCGCCGAGGTACGTCACGAGGTTCGCTCGTCCTGAAGAGGGCTACACACGAAGCGTGTCGGGGCGCCAGGTCTGGATGCGCTTCTTGATCTCCTCGCCCGAGAGACCCTCGTCGAGCGCCGCCTTGACGAGCCCCGGGACCTCGGCGTCCGAGGCGAAGCGCAGCCCGACGAGCTGCGGGACGTCGAGCTCCCCGATGCGCGCCCTGAGCGGTTCGTCGAGCAGCGTCCCGAGCCGCAGCCGTTCCTCGAGCCGGATGATCCGGTCCTGCAGCTTCAGCGGGTAGCTCCTGATCCGGAGCGTCAATGCGATGGCGGCGACCCAGGCGACGACGTTCCAGGCGGCCCAGGCCGAGAAGCCTCCCGCAAGGCTCTTGATGAACATCCAAAGCGCGATGAAGAACGAGATCGAAACGACCGAGAAGGCGAAAAAGTGATACCAGGGATCCCAACGCCGGTGAGTCGCGTAAACCTGAGCTCGGGCTTCGGGCATGAGCGCCTCGCTTTCGTCCGTGAAGTGACTCGTCTAGACTCGCGCGCGCCGGGGCGAGCCCCGGCAATCTACCGGAAAAAGGAGAACTTGCGCTGATGTTCGGACTCCGCCGCCTCTCGCCCCTCGTGGCGCTCGCCGTTCTCGCGCTCGCACCCGCCGCGCGGGCCGACAAGGAGATCTTCACGCTCGACAAGGCTCACACCGAGTTCGACTTCAAGGTGCGCCATTTCGTCTCGAAGGTCGGCGGCCGCTTCACGAGGTTCGACGGCACGATCGAGATCGACCGCGCGAACCCCCCGGGGAGCGCCGTGCACCTCACGATCGACGCCGCGAGCCTCGACACCGGCAACCCCACCCGCGACAAGCACCTCAACTCCGCGGACTTCTTCGACACCGCGAAGTTCCCGCAGATCACGTTCACGTCCACGAAGATCGCCGCGAAGGGAAAGGACGTCTACGAAGTGACGGGGGATCTCACGATCCGGGGCGTGACGAAGCCGATCCTCCTGACCGTGTCCTCGAACGGCTTCACGAGCGACGGACACGGCGGCCAGAAAGCGGGCTTCGACGTGACCGGAAAGCTGAACCGGAAGGACTTCGGCGTGAGCTGGAACAGCATCGTGGACGGGAACGCGATGCTCTCCGACGAAGTGGACCTCGCCATCACCGTCGAGGCGAACAAGACGAAGCCCGCCGCGGCCGCGCCCGCGGCGAAGTAGCCCGTGGGTCTGGACGACTAGGATCGCGATGGCGGCTTCCTCTTCGACCTATTCCGCCCACGTCTCCGCGCGCGTCGCGACCACCGCTCGCGCGCTCGAGGAGACCGGATTCGACCGGCTGCTGATCCACTCGGGTGTCCCGTTCACGTACTTCGCCGACGACAACGACGCACCGTTCCATTCGACGCCCCACTTCGCGCACTGGGCGCCCGTGGACGGACCGTACCATCTGCTCGATTTCGCGCCGGGCAAGCGGCCGCGCCTCGTGCGCGTCCAGCCGCGCGACTTCTGGTACGCGCCGCCCGCGCCCGCGCCGGACTTCGTGCTCCGGGAGTTCGACGTCGTGGAGGTGGCGACACCGGAAGCGGCCTGGAAGGAGATGGGAGCGGCCGGGGCGCGCACCGCGTTCGTGGGCGCCGCGGCCGGCGAGGCCGGTGCGCACGGG
>DATIFW010000208.1:0-12040 GCA_035455045.1 Thermoanaerobaculia bacterium
CGCCGAGCCGAGGCCGCCCCACGAGATGCCGTACCGCGCCTGTGTGAGGCAGGAGAGGGGGCCCTTGAGCCCTTCGACGCCCGGGAGGACGCTCGCGGCGGGGACGCGGACGTCCTCGAACACGAGCTGGGACGTGACGGAGGCGCGGAGCGACATCTTCATGCGGTGCTCGGGCGCCGAGAAGCCTTTCATGCCCCTCTCCACCAGGAAGCCGCGTACAGGGCCGTTCACATCGCCGACCTTCGCCCACACGACGGCCACGTCGGCGATCGAGCCGTTCGTGATCCAGGACTTGGCGCCGTTCAGGATCCAGTCGTTTCCGTCCCTCTTCGCCACGGTACGCATGCCTGCCGGGTTCGAGCCGAAGTCGGGCTCGGTCAGGCCGAAGCAGCCGATGCTCTCTCCCTTCGCGAGAGCCGGGATCCAGCGGTCTTTCTGCTCTTTCGAGCCGTACGTGTAGATCGGATACATGACGAGCGACGACTGGACCGAGACGAACGAGCGGAGCCCGGAGTCGCCACGCTCGAGCTCCTGCGCCATGAGGCCGTAGGCCACGCTGTTCAGGCCCGGGAGGCCGTACTCGGAGATCGTGGATCCGAACAGGTTCATCGCCGCCATCTTCGGGACGAGCTCTTTCGGGAAACGGCCCTCGTACGCGCACTCCTCGATGATCGGGAGGACGTCGTCGTCGACGAAGCCGCGCACGAGGTCGCGCACGGCCCGCTCGTCCTCCGAGAACATCTCTTCGATGCCGAGAAAATCGACTCCGGAAAAGCTCACATATCCTCCACTGTTCGAAGAGTATCGAAGAATTTCTTAGAAGGGTGAGTTAGGGCAGTGCACAGGCGCCGCTCGACCGCAATGCGGGCGCCGCCGCCTTCTTACCCTTTCTAAAAAAGGGTGCTCTTCGAACAAGTCATAATCAACAAATGGCGGCGCCCGCGTGGAAAGTGGCGGCGGATCTCTCCGAGGGCTACGTCACCCTCAATCCCGTCACGCTCAAGAAGTACGAACGGCACGAAGTCGACGCGCTCGCGAAAGAGCTCGAGAAGCTCACGCGCGATATTCGCACCCAGATCGTCCCGCAGGACGACGCCGAGGCGAGCCAGACCAAGAACCGCAAGCTTCTCCGCCTTTCACAGGCGACCGTCGTCCTGAACAGCTGGCGGATCCGGATGCCGAAATAAGATAGGGATTCTTGGAAGATTCGCTTTCGATTTCCGAGCTCCCGTCTCACGTCGGGGAGGCCGTCACCCTCAAGGGATGGCTCTACCACTGGAGGAAGGGCGGGAAGATCTGGTTTCTCGTCGTGCGCGACGGGAGCGGGTACCTCCAGTGCGTCGTCTCGAAGGCCGACGTGCCCGAGGCCGTGTGGGAAGCCGCGACGCGTGCGACGCAGGAATCCACACTCGAGGTGACCGGTCTCGTGAAGGCCGATGCGCGCTCGCCGGGCGGCGTCGAGCTGGGTGTCACGGACGTGAAGATACTCGACCTCACGCACGAGTTCCCGATCACACCGAAGGAGCACGGCGTCGACTTCCTGATGTCGCAGAGGCACCTCTGGCTGCGCTCCGCCAAGCAGGTCGCCGTCCTCAAGGTGCGCAGCGAAGTCGAGAGCGCAATCCACGACTTCTTCTACGCCCGCGGCTACACGCGCGTGGATTCTCCGATCCTGACCCCCGCGGCCTGCGAGGGCACGTCGAGTCTCTTCGAGACGCAGTACACGGAAGACGAGAAGGCGTACCTGTCGCAGTCCGGCCAGCTCTATCTCGAGCCGGCCGCGGCGGCGCTCGGGAAGGTCTATTGCTTCGGCCCCACGTTCCGCGCCGAAAAATCCAAGACGCGGCGACACCTGCGCGAGTTCTGGATGGTCGAGCCGGAGGTCGCGTTCCTCGAGATCGACGGCCTCCTGGACCTCGCCGAGGAGTTCGTCAAGGAGCTCACCGCCCGCGTCCTCGACCGCCGGAAGGAAGACCTCAAGCGCCTCGAGCGCGACGTCGCGAAGCTCGAGCCCGTCGCCGCGAAAAGGTTCCCGCGCATCGACTACCGCGAGGCGATCGGCATCCTCCAGGGCAAAGGTCTGCCCGTGAAGTTCGGAGACGATCTCGGCGGGGACGAGGAGACGGCGCTCACGGAGGGGTTCGACACGCCCGTCATGGTCACGCGCTACCCGGTGTCCATCAAGGCCTTCTACATGCAGCCGGACGCGAACGACCCGGACGTCGCGCTCTGCCTCGACATGCTCGCGCCCGAGGGCTACGGCGAGATCATCGGCGGGTCGCAGCGCATCCACGACCACGACCTCCTGCTCTCGCGCATCACGCAGCACCAGCTTCCCCTCGAGGCGTTCCAGTGGTACCTCGACGTGAGGAAGTACGGCACGTTCCCGCACTCGGGCTTCGGCATGGGCCTCGAGCGCTTCGTCGCCTGGATGTGCGGCGTCCCGCACCTCCGCGAAGTCATTCCGTACCCGAGGATGCTGTACCGGATCTACCCCTGACGCAGCGCGGCAGGTCCATCAGCCAGATGTTTCCGGTCGTCTCGCCCTCCTCATCGTGAACCCGAAGGTGGTGCGGTCGCTCAGACCGGCGGTCGCCTCCGGTGCCAGTCCGTCTCACGCTGATACGCCTTCGCGGCGGCGAGGCAGAGCGATTCGTTTCCCACGGCCCCCATGAAGGTGACCCCCAGCGGTAGGCCTGCCGCGTCGAAGCCGCACGGGACGCTCGCGGCCGGCAGGCCACAGAGGTTTCCCGGGGCGCCGAGCGGATCCGACGGCAGCGCGTACCAGGTCTCGAGGTTCGCCTCGATCGGGCTGGCGGAGCTCGGGAAGCTCGGCCCGACGAGGACGTCCACCGCCGTGAAGAGCTCCGCCATCGCGCGGATCGCGAGCGTGCGACGCCGGAGCGCATTGGCATAGTCGGCGGCGGAAATCGTCGTGCCCGGCAAGAGACCTGTCTTCGAGAGCGGGTCCACGAGCTCGAGATGGCGCCCGCTCGCGACGAGGGGTTCGAAGGACGCCGCCGCCTCGGAGGCGAGGATCGCGAGGAGAACCGCTTCGAACGGGAAGTCGGGCAGCTTGACGGGAAGCAGTCGATGTCCCTTCGACTCGAGCGTCTTCAGGGCGGCGTCGGCGAGCGCTACGGCTTCCTTCTGGTACCCGTCCCAGGTCCTGTCCGGAAGGACGCCGATCCTGAGCCGTTCGGGCGCGGGAGACCTCGTGAACTTGCCGCGCAGCGTCGACGGATCGGCCGGGTCTTCGCCGGCGATCGCTTCGAGCACGGTTTCGAGGTCCTCGGCCGTGTGCGCGAGCGGGCCGATCTTGTCGAGCGTGAAACAGAGAGGCATCGCGCCGTGACGGCTCACGCGACCATACGTGGGCCTCAGGCCCGAGACGCCGCAGTAGGTGGACGGGCACACGATCGAGCCCCACGTCTCCGAGCCGAGCGCGAAGGGCACGAGGCCTGCCCCGACGGCGGCACCCGAGCCGCTGGAGGAGCCGCCCGTCCAGTGCTTCGGGTTCCAGGGGTTTTTCCCGGGCCCCTGCGCCGAGGCGGACGCGAACCGGTAGCCCGCTCCACCCGCGAGCTCGACCATCGCGAGCTTGGCGACGAGGATGGCGCCGGCCTCGGCGAGACGGGCGATCGCCGTCGCGTCCGAGGCCGGAACACGATCCCTGAAGAGGGGCGAGCCCCACGTCGTGGCCACGCCTTTCGTATCGAGGAGGTCCTTCGCGGCATACGGGATGCCGTGCAGCGGCCGGCGCGGGACGCCGGACTTCCGCTCCGCGTCGGCGCGCCGCGCGGCCTGGAGCGCGCTCTCCTCCATCAGCGTTGCGACGGCGTTGAGGGGGAGGCCGATCCTGCGAAGGCGGGAAAGACAAACCTCGGTCAGCTCGACGGAGGTCGTCCGGCCCGCGGCGAGCGCCGCCGAAAGCTCCGGAAGGGTCGCAAACGCCCAGACATCGTCGGACGGACGATTTCTTTCTTTCCCTTTCGAAGAATCCTTCTTGCTCATCCCCGGTCGTTCTTTCTCATTCGAAGGGATTCTTCTTTCCGCTCATCGGCGCCCTTCCGGCAGGAAGACGGTCGCCGGGTCGGTCTCGTACGGCAGGGCGACGCGCCGCGCGTCCGCGAGAGCCTTCCGCAGGTCGCGCACGCCGCGCCTCACGTCGAGCCGCTGCTCGGCGGTGAGGCTGGCCGGCGTCGCCGACAGTGCTGCTTCGACGAGCGCCTCGGTATGAGCATCCGCGATTTGCTTGGAAGGGGGTACAGGCGGTTCGGTCGCGTCGGACCGGCCGGGCAGAAGGGCCCCCGCTGCCGCCGCTCCCATGAGCCTTGCGAGCGACCGACGGTCGAATGACCTTGCTGTATTCCATTCTAAGCCGGTGCTCCCGGTCGCTTTTCTTTCGAAGAACGTGCTTTCCTGGTCCTTCTCTTCGCAGAAATCGTCTTCTCTCTTCGCCATGGAGCCGAATCCTATTCGATGTAGAATCCGCTGTTCGAAGTCGCGCATCGACTCCCCGCGTGCGAGACTGAAGCCCTTTTCACTTTCGATGAAAAATCCCCTTTCTCTTCCTCCATTGCTTCCGTCCGTGGGCGTCGTCTCGCTCGGATGCCCAAAGAACCTCGTCGATACGGAAGTGATGCTGGGGCATCTGCAGCGGGAAGGGTTGACGCTGACGGATCCGGAAAAGTCGCGCGTCGTGATCGTGAACACGTGCGGCTTCATCGATTCGGCCAAGGAGGAGTCTGTCGGGGCGATCCTCCGCGAGGTGGCGCGGAAGGAGGCGGGGGAGATCGATCGCGTCGTCGTGGCGGGCTGCATGGTGCAGAAGTATGGGAACGAGCTTGCCGCGGAGATTCCCGAAGTCGACCACTTCATCGGTCTCGACGAGCTCGAGAACGCGCCGGCTGCCGCGCTCGGGCTTCCTTCCCTCCCGCGCTTCACCCGCAAGCCGCTCGCGACGCGCCTCTACGACGAGCTTTCGCCGCGCGTCCTGACGCACCGCAGGGGCTACGCCTACCTGAAGGTGGCCGAGGGCTGCAACAACCCCTGCACGTTCTGCACGATTCCGCAGATGCGCGGCCTCATGCGCTCGCGAACGGTGGCGTCTCTCGTGAAGGAGGCGCAGGGGCTCGAGGTCCAGGGCGTGAAGGAGCTCGTCCTCATCTCGCAAGACACGACGCGCTACGGCGAGGACCTCGGCCTAGGGCGCAAAGGCCTCGCGACGCTGGTCGAGAACCTCCTGAGAGAAACCTCCTTTCCGTGGATCCGGTTCCTGTACGCATATCCCAAGACGCTGCACCCCGGTGTCTTCGAGCTCATGGCGAAGGAGAAACGCTTCGTCCCGTACGTGGACATGCCCCTCCAGCACGTGAGCCGGAAGATCCTCGCGTCCATGAAACGCGGAGGCGATGCCGCCAGCTATCTCCGACAATTCGAAGAAATCCGAAAAATCGTGCCCGAGATCGCCCTGCGCTCGACCTTCATCGTGGGCTTCCCGGGAGAAAGAGACCAAGATTTCTTAGAAGTGAAAGAGTTCCTCGAGGCCGTCCGCTTCGAGAACGCTGGCGTCTTCACGTACTCCCCGGAGCCGGGCTCCGGCTCGGAGGCGCTCGGGGACCCTGTTCCATTCGAAGAAAAATCTTCGCGCCGCGACCGCCTGATGGAAGTTCAGCAGAAGATCTCTCTCTCGAAGAACCGCGCGAAGCGCGGTCAGTCTTTCGATGCCCTGCTCGAAGGCCCGAGTGAGGAGACGGAGATGCTTCTCGAGGCGCGCCTCGCGGCGCAGGCTCCCGAGATCGACGGCCGCGTCCTCGTCAACGAGGTGCCGGAGGGCTGGGCGCCGCGCGCCGGAGAGATCGTGCGCGTGGCGATCACCGAGGCACACCCCTACGACCTCGTGGGGAAGATCGTCGCTTAAGATCTCCCGCCGTTGCAGGTCATCAAGGATCCCTTCCGCCCCGTCGATCTTCCGCGCGGCGGCGTCGTGACCGTCGGAAACTTCGACGGCGTGCATCTCGGGCACCAGGTCATGCTCCGGGACGTCGCGAAGCGCGCCGGCGAGCTCGGGGCGCCCGCCGTCGTCGTGACGTTCGAGCCGCACCCGCTCAAGGTCCTCCATCCCGAGCGCGCGCCCCAGATGATCCAGACCCTGAGGCAAAAAGAGGAGGCGATCGAAGCCTGCGGGATCGACGCGCTCCTCCTCGTGCCGTTCACGCGCGACTTCTCGCTCACGCCGGCGGAGGATTTCATCCGTGATCTTCTCGTGAAGCGTCTCGCGGTCCGCGAGGTCCACGTCGGGGAACACTTCATGTTCGGGCGGGAGCGCGGCGGAAACCTGGACGTCCTCCGGCGCATCGGCGAGGCCGCGGGCTTCACGGTGACGGGCATCGCCGACGTCACGGAGAAGGCCGCCGCCATCTCGTCCACACGCATCCGGAACGCGCTCGTCGAGGGAGACGTCGCCTCGGCGAATGCGCTCCTCGGGCGCCCGTACGCGATGGACGGCCTGATCGCCAAGGGAGACCGAATGGGGCGGAAGATCGGCTTCCCGACGATGAACCTGAAGCCCGACAACGAGCTCTATCCCAAGGACGGGGTCTATTTCACGTCCGTGAGGATCGAGTCGTTCGAGCGCACGTTCCCGTGCGTCACGAACATCGGACGCAGGCCCACCGTGTACGAGGATTTCGCGACGACCATCGAGTCGTACGTCCTCGACTTCTCGTCGGACGTCTACGGCGAGCGCGTGCGCCTGTGCTTCTTCGACCGCGTGCGCGACGAGCAGACGTTTCCGTCCCTGCTGGACCTCACCGCGCAGATCAAACGGGACGTGGAGGCGACGCGCCTCTACTTCCAGGGGCACCCCCTGTCATGAGCGCCGAGACCGTCGTCAGGGTCGTCGCCGCCGTTCTCGCCCTCCTTCTCGCGAGCCGTTTCTCGAATCGGTCCTTCGCTTTCGTCACGGGCGTCCTCGCGGGATTCGCCGTCTTCGGAGCGCGGCTCGCCGTCCTGCCCGGCCCCGCCCGGTCCGCGCTCCTTTCGGCTTGTCTCGTCGCCCTGATCGCGCTCGGAGCGGCGCGCACATGGTCGCCGATCGCGGGGGACGGCCTCGCGGCCGGCGCGCTGGCCGCCGGAGGCGCCGCCTGCGCGGCCGCCGTCGCGGGACGGTACCTGCCGGGATGGCAGGGGCCCGCCCTCGCCTCCATCGTCCTGGCCGCCGTGTCGGCGTTCTCGGCGGAAGCGACGCGCGCGAGCGCGGAAGCCGGCTGGAGAGAAGGTGTCGCCTGGACGAGCGCCGGGCTCGCGCCTTCCGTGCTCGCCGCCGCGTTCTCGGGACTCTTCGTCGGGGTTCCGCGCCGCCTCGAGCCTCTCGTCGTGGCCGCTGCGCTCGTTTCCGGCGTCGTCGTCTGGATCCCGGCGCTCCTCGCCGAGCGCATGCGCGTTTCGCGCGAGCTCGCCGAGGAGGTGACGTCGGGGCTGCTGCCCGAGGAGGACGCGGTCTCGTTGCGGCTCCCGTGGACGCGCGGATTCGAGAAACGCTTCGGGCGTCCGGACGAGCGCCGTGAATACGTGAGGAGCGCGCTCCTTCTCGCCGTCGCGCGCCACCAGCAGAGGCACCGCTCGGGGGAGGCCGAGCGCCTGAGACAGCTCGAGGTGCTCACCTTCCGGACGCGGCTCCGAAGGACCCAGGAAGCCCGGGCGGCGCGATTTCACGTGCGCGAGTCGGGGGAATTCGGGGAGACGAAGACTCCCGAGGGCACGGGCACTCCCTAGTCGGGATGCGGGCTCGATGGACCTTCCGGAGCTTCGGGCGTTTCTGGCGAGACGATTCTCGCCCGAGGGCGAGGTGGGTCTCTATTTCACGGTCGGATTCGTGGTCTGGGCGGTTCTCGCCGTCTTGTTCGGGCTGCTCGCGGACGAGATCTTCGAGGCCGCGAGAAAGCCGCAGCCTCTGGATTTCGCGATCGGCGGCGCGCTCTCCGGACTTCGATCTCCCGCTCTCACCCGGTTCATGAAGGCCCTGACGTTCCTCGGGAGCGCTCCGTTCATCCTCGCGCTCACGACTCTCGTCATCATCCTGCTGCTCATCGAGCGCCACATGATCTCCGCGCTGCTCTTCGCGGGCTCGGTCGTCGGCGGGTTCGGGTTGGAATCCACGCTCAAGATCGCCTTCGGGCGGGCGCGGCCCGACCTTTGGCCGGCGCTCGTGACGGAGAACACGTACAGCTTTCCGAGCGGCCATTCCACGATGTCGACCGTCCTCTTCGGAGGCATCGTCGCCGTCGTGTTCCACCTGTCTCGCCGTCGCCCTGCCCTGCGGGCGATCCGGTCCGGTGCGCTCCTCGTCTGTCTCTTCCTGGTCGTGGGCGTGGCGGTGAGCCGGATCTACCTGGGAGCCCATTGGGCCTCCGACACGGCCGGAGGCGTCATGGTCGGTCTCTTTTGGGTCACCTTCTATGCGACCGGAACGGAGTATTTCGCGCGGCGCTGAGCGGGCCGCCCGAGCGACGTCCCCTCACCGCTCGCGACCGGTGGGCGAAGCGACGACATCCTACGGGGCTCCGGGCACGTCCGCCTGGAGGAATGCGCCGTCGCCGGTGCGCTGTCCGACCGTGCCGCCGTCGTTGACCACGGCGTAGCAGAGGAACGGGCTCGAGCCCGACGTCCTCGTGACGAGGGCGTACGCGTTCTGCAGGACGAAGGGCGTGAGGACGGCGTTGAGCTGGACGAAGCCTCCGGCCGGAACGGTGAGCAGCGGAGGGGAAGCGACTTTCTGTCCGGTCGCTCCGTCGAAGAGATCGACCCGGAACGTGTCGGCCCCGCCGGCGAAGCCCGTGTTCACGATCGCGAGGTTCGTCCGGTTGTCGGCGTTCTGCTGAAGGCCGTAGACCCATGCGTGGTCGGTCGCCTCGGAGCCCGAGGGGACGGCTTCCGAGAAGAGGCCGAACCGGCCGCCCCCGCCCGCAATCGACGTCCGGGCTCCCACGGCGATACCGCGAAGATCCCCCGTCGTGTCGACGGCGACGAGCGGACCCGCGAAAGCGGGGCCCGCCGCGTCCGTGACGGCGCCGCGATCCCGGAGAACCTGCACGAAGTTCGGGAGGATCTGCTGTTCGCCTCCCTCCAGCTTGATGAGCAGGGTCGCGGACCCCCCCTTGAGAGCGGAAGAATAATAAGTGAGCTGCACGCCCCGCAGGACGTCCGAGAAGTTCGTGAGGACGAGCTCCGTCGAGAAAGAGACCGTCTCGACGAGGACCGGAAGCGTGAGGCTGGCGATCGGCGCCTCGGGCGCGACCGGGACGGGCAGCACGAAGGAGCCGTCCGAGGTCGCCTGGTCGTTGATGACGCCGTACGCGTAGAAAGGCGCGGTTCCCGCGATGCGCTCCACCTTCACGTAGCCGTTCGTGAGGTTCAGCCCGAGCGTCGCGAGGACGCCCGAGGTCTGGCTGAAGCCGCCCGGAGAGAGGACGACGTCCGGGAGAGCCCGGGACACGCTGCTTCCCTTGTCTCCCGAGAAAACCGTCAGACGAAGAGTGATGTTGCCGTCGGCGGGGCCACCGGCGTTCAGGACGGCCACGTTCGAGCGGTCCGTGTCCGTCTGCCTCAGGCCGGCGATCGCGACGGGAGACGAGAGGAGCCGGCTCGACAGGAGGCCCGGGTAGGACAGGCCGGCGCGGCCGCCGGCGACCGCGGTCGTCGTCCGCACGGTCGCCGTTCCTGCATCCGGCGACGAGAGGCCGGCGAACGTGATCTTCAGCGTCCCGCCGCGATTTCCGGCGTCGCCGACGGGGACGTTGAGACCCTTCAGGAACGCGATGACGTCCGGCACGACCTTCTGCCGCCCCGCGGCGAGCGAATCCGTCGCCGTCCCGCTCGCGCCGAGGAGCCCGGCGGCCGGCGTATAGGCGTACGTGATGGAGGCGTCCGCCGTGCCGCGGTTCGTGAGCGTCAGCTCCGACGTGAAGAACGACCCGCTGAGCCCGGAGGACGAGAGCACGATCGGCACCGTGACGCCGGCCGCCGGATTCGCGACCGTGAAATCCAGGCGCGAGATGTTCACGTCGACTCGCCCGTCGAACGTGCAGCCCGTGCAGCCGGGGCCGGACGAGACGACGAGGTCGTGGTACGTGTAGGTCTCGAGCGACGCGGCGGACGGCGTCGTCGAAAGCACG
This sequence comes from Thermoanaerobaculia bacterium, assembly GCA_035455045.1. Taxonomy (GTDB): domain Bacteria; phylum Acidobacteriota; class Thermoanaerobaculia; order UBA5066; family UBA5066; genus Fen-183. The sequence goes on from DATIFW010000208.1 coordinate 10,179, forward strand.
CTCTGGCCGGTGCCCGTCGCGGGAAGTCCGAGCACGATGGCCTGGCGCAGGATCTGTGACGCGTTGCCGACGTCGGTGACGACAGATCCCGATTTCAGGACCAGGGAGCCGAAGCCGACCTCCGGATGCGAGGCGGCCGTGAACAGGTTCGGCAGGCTCGTGTTCGGTCCCCCCGAGTCGCGGAGAGCGACGAGGAGCGGCGCGATCGAGGAATGGGCCGCGGCGAGATCGTTGAGGACCTCGGAGGGCAGGACCGCGCTCGCGGCGACGTACGAAGTCGTGGCGGGGCTCGAGCCGGGAGGCAGCGTCATCGTGCCGTACGTCACACGGACGGGGACGGGCACGGTGTCCGCAACGGCGGCCGAAGGAATGGCGAACACGAGGGAAACGACTGCAGCGGCGAGACGAAGCGACATGGGTGGACTCCTGTCACTGCGGAGTGCCACGGGGCCGCCGATTCCCACGTCTCTTGGCGTTCACGCGCGGGGGCCGTCCGCGTCCCAGAGCGTCGTATCGCCGAACGACTCGAGGACGGGCCGGATCAGCTTCGAGTCCCCGACGGCGGCGAGGATGCCCGTCGCCGGATCGAAGAAGTCCATCGCCACCTCGCAGGCTTCGCGCCGCGACACCTCGCCCACGCGGTCGCGCCAGGTGGTCCATTCGTCCTCGGGAAGCCGGTGAAGAAGGCGCGTGATCTCGTCCTGAACGATGCCCCCGGGCGTTTCACGGGGAATCGGAAAGCTGCCGAGCAGGTATTTCCGAGCGCGCTCGTGCTCCTCGTCCCCGGGTCCCTCCGCCGCGAAGGCGCGGATGAGATCGAAGATGCCCGAGCAGGCCTCGCGCGTCACCTCGGTCCGGCAGTCGATCGAGGCGCTGAACTGTCCGCCCGCGACGCGCGCGGCCAGCGACGAGTACGCCCCGTACGTCAGGCCGCGCTCCTCGCGCAGGACGTGGAAAAGGCGGGAGGAGGCGCCGCCTCCCAGTGCCTGATTCGCGACGACCGCCGCCGTGAAGCGCGGGCTCCGGCGTTGGAGCGCGGGTCGGGCGAACAGGAGGTTCGTCTGCACGGAGCCCGGCCGGTGCACGAGGTGGATCGAGAAGCCGTCGATCCGCGGAGGGGGAGGGACGGGAGACGCAGGCGTCCCGAGGCCCGAGGGAAGACCCTCGAACGCGCGGGCGCCCGCCCGGAGAAGCACGTCCGGATCCGCCGCGCCTGCGAGGATGAGCGTGGCTCCCACGAGGGCGAAGCGGTCCGTCGCGAAGAGTGCGACGCTGTCCCGGGTGAGCGCTTCGAGGCCTTTTTCGGTCGCCGTGAGGCGCCCGTAGGGATGCCCTGGGTAGAGCCGGTCGAGGAGGCGTTCGCGGGCGAGGAAGTCGGGCTCGGAGCGCTGCTCGGCGAGAACGTCGATCTGGCGCCTGCGGTTCTTCTCGAACTCGTCCTCGGGGAACGTGGATTCCGTCAGGACCTCGGCGAGGAGCGCGAGGCCCGCGTCGAGATCCTTTTCGAGAATGGACAGGCGCGCGACCGACGAGTCGCTGCCCGCGGAGACCTCGAGGTTCACCGCGAGGTCGTCGATCGCCTCGGCGAGCGCGCGCGCGTCGCGCCGGCGCGTCCCGCCGAGAAACGTCTCGCCGGTGATCTCGGCCGTCCCTTCGCGTCCGGGTGGATCGGCCGCGCTGCCCGCGCCCGGGAAGAGCACGGAGACCGAGACCGTGGGGCGGCGGCCCCAGCGGGCGGCGCGCAGCTCGAGCCCGTTCGCGAGCCGCGCCCCCGTGAAGGAAGGGAGGAGGAAGGGGAGCGGGGGCTGGGGAGGCGGGGGCAGACGGCGCATCGTGCTCATGCGGCGTCCGTGGATTCAGCG
>DATIFW010000209.1:0-15647 GCA_035455045.1 Thermoanaerobaculia bacterium
AGTACTTGTTCCACACCGTGACGTGCGCGATGACGCCGGGCGTGGAGACGTTCACGATCGACACGAGTGTGTCGACGCCGCCAGTGCCGATGGGCGCGCCCGTGGCGCCATTCAGCGAGACTCGAAAGTACGGGACGAGCAGCGTGGCCGCCGGCACGTTGTCATACGCGCAGGTGACCGCATAGCCCGTGCCCGCTACCGCGAGCAGCACCAGGGCAATGAGGACGGAAAACTTTTTCATTTTTACTCCTACCGATGATTGGAATGGATCCGTTAGTACCGAGTGAGTGCTTTCAAAAAGACTCTTCGAAGGGGTAATCCGGCTCCTGCCGCATGCGATATCGAATCACCTCCCGAAATTAATTTGAAATCGGGTTTGCAACGCCCTCTGGGCGCGTAGCTCGCCTGTCGGACACCAATCTCCTGAACATTGAACCAACGATAGGAAGAAAATTCCTCAATGTCAAGGGTTTTTCCCAGAAATATGGTGGACGCGCATATCCGCTAGGAGAGTGTCCTTACCAGCCGAAACCTCACTTCGAAAGGCCTCGGAAGACCCGGAATCCGCCCGCCCGGGTCTCGTCTCCGGTCAGGTACTGGTACATCAGGACGACGTCCTTCCGCCCGTCGCCGTCCACGTCGGCGATCCGGAGCGCCGTGGGGTGGTTGACGAAGGCCGGCTCCCGGGCGGCCGCGAGCTCTTCGAACTCTCCCCCGGCCGTCTGGAAGAAGACGCGCACGCGCTGAGCGCTCTCGTCGGCCCAGACGACGTCGTCCAGGCCGTCGCCGTTCAGGTCCCCGGCCGCGATCGCCTGGGAGCCCGCGTCGAACTTCAGGGTCTTGACGACGCGCTTGCTCTTCATCTTTCCGTCCGCGTCGCGGTAGTAGATCGTGATCCCCTGCCCGTCGATCTTGCGGGATGCGCCCGTCGGGGAGCGCTTGAAGTACGCGGCGAACGCCGCGGGCCGCCCCTTGTAGAGGCCGGCCGCTGCACCGGACTGCGGCCCATAGGTCTCCACGACGTCCGACCCGATGAAGCGGAATTCCTCCTTCTTCGGGTCGAACTCGTAGAGCGTCGCCGAGCCTCCGATGTACCGGCACGCCGAGGAGTAGAAAGGCAGCCCGTCCTTCGGCACGACCGCCGCGATCGCGTATCCGAAGCACGCTCCCTCGAGACCCTTGTGAACCTCGCGAAAATGGCTGCCCTCGTTCAGGAACGCCCGGACGTCGTAGCCGCGCAGATAGTCGCCTTCCTGCTTCGGGTGGCCGCCGCTGTCCGACCACTCGCCGACGTCGGAGATCGCGAGAAGGTCCACGCGGCCGTCGGCGTTGAGGTCGACGGCTTCGAGCGCACGCAGGGACATCGCCCGCGGGAGCCCGCGCGCCTGGACGAGGAACTTGCCATCTCCCTTGTTCAGGGCGACGGCGGGGCCGGACCCGTGACCCCCGAACACGATGTCGAGCTTCCCGTCGCCGTCCACGTCCGCTGCCGCCGCCACTCCATACGCGGCGTCGATCTTGTCGGGGTTGTCGAACTCCACCTGGGCCGAGCGCCAGCGCCAGGCGCCCGCGTCGTCCTTGTCGAGCCGGAAGACGCGCAGGTACTGGCCCGTGAGCCGCGGCGGAGGCGCGACGATCTGAGGGCGACCCAGCCCGAGCACGTCGGCCAGCGCGAAGTTCTCGCGCCAGATTCCGGATTTCGGGAGACCTTCGGAGATCTCCTCGAAGCGCAGCGTCTCCTTCGACGTCTTCGGCGTCACGACCTCCGCCTCGCTCGCGGGGATCTCGAGGATCGGCTTCAGAGCCGCTGTTTCGTTCGCGGGTTTCGGCGCCGGCGGCTTCTCGGGACCGACGTCGACGTAATACGCTTTGTCGTCCTCGCGGACGTACGGTGCGCCCGGCAGGTTCACGATCGCGTTGTACAGAAGGCCGTCCTTCACGTAGTAGACGCGGCTCTTCGGAACGCGCATGAGCCTCTTGCCCGTCTGAGGGTCGAGGAACGTCGACGGCGCGTCCTCTTCGTCTCCCATCGCCTTTTTCGGGTCCGGCTGCTTGAGCCCGAGCAGAGTTTCGACGCGTTCGCCGACTGCGGCCGGTGTCGGCGTCGCCGAAGGTGGATTCGTCTTCGGCGGCGGGTTCGAGGTCGAGCAGCCGACGGCGACGGCGAGGGCGGCCGCCAGGAAGGCGGAGAGGGACGCTTTCACGGATTCTCCTAGCAGCGCACGGATCCTTCGGGCCTTCGGCCCTCGGGCGATGAAGAGTCTTTCAGAGGAGATCGGCGAACGACGGGCGGCACCGCCGGAACAGCCGGACCCCGAGGAAGCCTACCACGGCGAGAACGGCCGACCACGCCGCGACGCGCCCCAGGGGCGGCAGCGGCGACCCGAACAGCGCCGCGCGAAAGAGCGCGAGGAGGTCGCGCAACGGATTGAACGCGAGGAAGCGGGCGGCGAAGGCGGGGACCATCGATTCGGGATAGAAGATCGGCGAGAGGTAGAACGCGATCGTGAGGATCGGGGGGAGGAGCTGCGCGAGGTCGCGGAAGAAGACGTTCAGCGCAGCCAGGATCAGGGCCGGTCCCGCGAGGAGGAGGCACTCGAAGGCGAAGGCGGCGACGAGGATGCCGACGTTCACGGATCCGCGGCCGCTCACGAGGAGGAAGCCCGCGAGAAGACTCACGACGATCGTCTGGACGACGAGCGCGGCTCCGACGGCGGACGCCGTCAGAAGATGAATCGGGAAACGCAGCTTCTTGACGAGATGCGCCTGGTCGCTCACCGAAACCGTCGCCCTCACGACCGCTTCCTGGATCCCGAGCCACGGGAGAAGGCCGGCCAGGAGGAACTCCACGTAACCGCCCTGAAAGCCGGCTGGAGGCTTCGCCTTGAAGACGAAGGCGAAGACGTAGGCATTGAGCGCGCAGAAGACGGCCGGGTTCAGGACCGCCCACAGGGGACCCGCGAAGCTGCCCCCGTAGCGGGCCGCGAGATCCCTCCGCAGGAGCTCCGAAAGCAAGAAGATCTTGTTCTTCAATGAGGTAGCGCTTATTCAAACCAGGCGAAACCGCTTGACACAGGGCCGGGAGAGACTATCTTAGATGATGAAGGCTCATGAGCGCTGTGCCGCGTGCGTCCCAGATCCTCCTGGTTGGGCAGAAGATCCGTCAGATCCGGAAGAGCCGGCACCTGACCCAGGCGGAGCTCGCCTCCCGGATCGGCGTGACGCAGTCCGACCTGTCGCGCATGGAAAACGGTGAGTACAAGGTCGGTCTCGACACTCTCTTCCGGATCCTCCAGGTGTTCGAGTTGTCCATGAGCCACTTCTTCGAGGAGCCTTCCGCCGAGGCCGGGTCCTCCGACGCGCCGGCCGCCGGCTCGGCGCCGGCTCCGCCGGCTCCGTTCGACGACGCGCCCCTCTCGCGTGACTGGGCGGCGCTTCCGGAGGAATCGCGCCGCGAAGTCCGCGAGTTCGTCGCGTTCAAGAGGATGCAGGCGGAAAAGACGAAGCCCGACGGGGAGGACGGCGACAGAGATGACTGAAGCCCTCCGCGCCGCCGCCGAGGTTGCGCGCCAGGAAGCGCTCGACCTGCTCGAGAAGGGCGAGTTTCCCGCCGCGCTCTCGGCCTACGATCGGGCCCTCGAGGCCGCGCGCGCGACCGGCGATCCCGCCTTCGGGGATTGGATGTACGCGTGCCGCGCCGCCGCGGCCATCGAGGCGGGCCCGGCAGACGACGTCCTCGTCGAGCTCAAGCGCGTTCTGCTCCGGTCGGCGAATCCCGCGACGGCCGTGCGCGCCGCGCACGCGTCGGCGCGCGTCTACGAGCTGCGCCGCGATTTCGAGAAGGCGCTCTTCTACAACCGCATCGCACGCCGACACGCCGAGACGCTCGGCGACGAGGCGATTCTCGCGCACTGCGACAACCAGTCGGGAATGCTCCTCACCGTCGACAGCCGATTCGAGGAAGCCGCGGCGGTCTATCGCCGCGCGCTCGAGCGGACCGAGGGACGAGAGAGCGTGTCCTCCGTCTTTCGCGCCGTCTGGCGCGACAACCTCGGCTATTGCCTCATCGCGATGGACCGCGTTCCCGAAGGCCTCGCCCTCGTGCACGAGGCGTTCGAGGCGCTCGAGAAAGAGGGGGCCCGAAGCTACACGGTCTACCCGCTTCTCGACCTGTGCTTCGGGTACCTGAAGAGCGATCGCCACTCCGAGGCCCGCTTTTTCGGCGAGTCCGGCCTCGAGCGGGTGCCCTTGAGCGGGGAGCCCGCCGTGGAGAAGAGCTTTCTCTACCTCCTCGGGGAGACGTGCCACCTCGCGGGCGACGACGAGGCCGCCCGCGGCTACTTCGATCGACTCGCGAACCTCTACCCGGAATTCAAGAACCTCCGCGCGTACCTCGAGGTCTTCGACTTCCGCAACGTGATCAACCTCCGGAGCTGAACGTGAAGTCCGTAAAGCCCGTCTTCCGCCGACTCGCTTCCGCCCTCGCGGGCCTCCTCGCGCTCGCGGCCGTGGGCCTCTTCGCGGCCCGGGCGGATGCGGCGTCCGCGGTGCTCGCGAAGGACGGCACGCTCTACGAGGTCTTCAACACCTCGTACGGCCGGATCATCACGGGCGCCTCGGCGTCGGACTCGCAGCTCCCCGTCCTCGCGCTTCGCACGACGCCTCCCGGCGGGGTCCCCACGGTCGAGATCGTCGGCGGCACGGTGGACGACCTGGACAAGCTCGGGGAGTCCCTGGAGTTCGACGAGACGACGCAGACCGTCTTCGTCGTCTACACGAGGCTGCAGGGCTTCTTCGCGGACGTACACGTCGCGATGCGCCGGAGCGGCGCCTGGACCGAAGGCCGTTTCCTGCCGAACCCCGGGCTCTTCGTCTCGATGAACCCGCAGCTCCTCGTGACCCGGCAGACGTACACGGACGCCGACGAGGCGGGCCGGACCTTCACGACGTCGCGCACGATTCTCTCCATCGTGTGGTGGGAAGAGAGCCTCGCCTCGCAGGCCCGTTACGCCGCGGTTTTCATCGAAGACGGCAGCCTCAGGCTCGACGACGTCACGGCGTGGAACCTCAACGAACTGAACGGCGCCGCCGGCCCGACCGACAGCTCGGACCTTCCCCTGTCGTCCTACGTGCACCCCGGGCTGCAGCGCGATGCCGGCACGAACGGCGGCGTGCTCGTGTCCTTCGCGAACCTCGCGACGCGGACGCAGCAGGTCATCCGCCTCGCATTCCCCGACAACCTCCCGAAGCTCGTGCCGCCGGACGGCCTCACGGCCGCGCAACGGACCTCGTTCGCGCGCGGCCACACGCCCATCGGCCGGGGATTCACCGAGAATCCGATCCCGAGGATCGACCTGCCGTTCGCGACGCAGGTGGGCACGATCATCTCGCCGGCGGGCACCCCGACGTTCTACTGGAGCTCGCCCACGGGTCTCTCCTACCTTCGCGGCGGATCGAGCACGGCCCTCACGATCCCGTTCCGCCCGGACTTCCCCGTCGACCGCGCGCTCGCGGTCGTGAAGGACATGTCCGAGAAGGAATAGGGGCTTCTACAGCCCGCGCGGGAGATCCGCGCGAGGATCCCTCTCGTAGAGTGCGCCGAACTTCTCGGCGAGCGAGCGGCCCGCTTCCGTGGCGCGCCCCGGCATCGCGATCGAGACGCGGTAGGTGTGGTCCCCGTCCGCTCCGCGTCCGCTCCTCACTCCGTAGCCCTTCAGCCGGAAGCGCTGGCCTCCGGCGGTTCCGGGGGGAATGCGCGCCCGCACCGGCCCGTGGATCGTCGGGACGTCGATCTCCGCGCCGAGATACGCCTCGGAGACGGTCACCGGCACGTCGGCGAAGATGTCGTCCCCCTCGCGCGAGAAGTACGGGTGCGGAACGACGGTGAGCGCGACGTAGAGATCGCCTTTTTCGGTCCGGCCTTTGCCGGGCACACGCACTTTCGAGCCGGTCGCGACACCCGCGGGAATGCGCACGGAGAGGCGTTCCTTCGACACCACTTCTCCCGCGCCGTGACACGCGGGACACACCGAGGAGCCCGCCCGGCCCGATCCGCCGCATCGCGCGCAGCGGCGCGGATATCGGACCTGCAGCGAAATCGTCCCGCCGAGGACGGCATCACGGAAGGGGATCGTGAGCTCGGCCGCGGCGTCGTCGTCCTCTTCGTCGAAGCCGGGAGCGTTTCCGGCGCGAGCGCCCGAGAAGAGGTCGGAGAAGAGGTCGCCGAAATCGCCCGACCAGCGGAAGCTGGTGGGACCGCGAGCCGCTCCGCCGAACGGCCCGCCGCCCCCGAACGGGACGCCTCCGCCGAACGGTCCGGCACCGGACGGATGGGGAATGCCTCCCTCGGGCGGGCTTCCGGTGTCGCCGGTCATGTCGAAGTGCTTCCGGCGCTTCGGGTCCTTGAGGACCTCGTATGCCGCGGCGATCTCCTGGAACCTTCTCTTCGCGGCCGCGTCGGACACGTTCACGTCCGGATGGTGCTTGCGCGCCAGGCGGCGGTACGCCTTCTTGATCTCGGCCTCGCTCGCCTTGCGATCGACGCCCAGAACCTCGTAGGGATCCTTCGTGGCCATCCGCGCGCTACGATACCCGACGCGTGCCGCGGTCCGGAAAGAGCAGGGAACGCGGTACGATCTCAGGCCATCTCATGGCGGGGGCCGCGTGAAGATCCTGCAGCATCGCGACGTCCTCTCGGTCATCCTCGCCGGTGGGATGGGCGAGAGGCTGTTTCCGCTCACGCGCGATCGCGCGAAACCCGCGGTGCCGTTCGGCGGCCGCTACCGCATCATCGATTTCGCGCTCAACAACTTCGTCAACTCCGGTCTCACGAAGATCAAGGTCCTGACGCAGTTCAAGTCGAACTCGCTCATCGAGCACATCATCCGCACCTGGCGTCTCAGCTTCGACATCGGCCAGTTCGTGGATCCCGTACCCGCCCAGATGCGCCGCGGACCCCACTGGTTTCGAGGAACGGCGGATGCGGTCTACCAGAATCTCGACCTGATCTTCGACGAGGAGCCCGCGCACGTCTGCGTGTTCGGTGGCGACCACATCTACATGATGGACGTGAACCCCATGCTCCTCGCCCACGAGGAGGGCGGGCACGATCTCACGATTGCCGCGATCCCCGTGCCGATCGCCGAGGCGTCGCGGTTCGGCATCCTGGAAGTCGCCGAGGACGGACGAATCGTCAACTTCCACGAGAAACCCGCGGCGCCCCGCCCCATGTCCGGACAGCCCGAGCTCGCGCTCGCGTCGATGGGCAATTACATCTTCCGCGCGAGCGTCCTGATCGACGCCCTCGAGCACGATGCGCTTCAGGACACCTCCCACGATTTCGGCAAGACGATCATCCCGGCGCTTCTCGCGGGAGGCGTGCGCCTCTACGCGTACGACTTCTCGACGAACCGCGTGCCGGGAGCCGAGGATCTCGAGCCTTACTGGCGAGACGTCGGTACGATCGATTCCTACTGGGACGCCTCGATGGACCTCATCTCCGTCACGCCGCCGCTCAACCTCTACAACCACAAGTGGCCGCTGAAGAGCCACGCCTCGCAGCAGCCCCCCGCGAAGTTCGTCTTCGCGGACGCGGTTTCCCAGCGTATCGGCATCGCGACCGACTCGACCGTGGCGTCGGGCTGCATCATCTCCGGCGGCACGATTCACCGCTCGATCCTCTTCCCGCGCGTGAGGATCAACTCCTTCTCCCACGTCGAGGAATGCGTCCTCATGGACGGGGTCGACGTGGGGCGTTACGCCCGCCTGCGCCGCGTCATCGTCGACCGCGGGGTGCAGATCCCGCCGCGCACGGAGATCGGCTTCGACGAGGAGGAAGACCGCAAGCGCTTCCACGTCTCGGAGGGAGGGGTCGTGGTGATCCCGAAAGGAGCCGAGGTTCCCGGTCCGGTCGCCTGATCGAGCTGGCGGGCCGGTTGCTTCGGCCCCCGTGACCATATAAAGTTCGGGTTTCGAACCTTCAAGCCGAATTTTATATGGACGACATCGATCGCCGGATCCTCGATATCCTCCAGCGAGACGCGAAGATCTCGCAGGCGAGAATCGCGGAAACGGTAGGGCTCACGACGCCGTCGGTCAACGAGCGGATCAAGAAGCTCGAGACGCGCGGATTCATCCAGCGCTTCACGGCTCTTCTCGACCCGCGCCTCGTCGGAATGCCCCTCGTGGCGCACGTGGACGTCCTTCTCGAGCACCCGCGCTTCGAACGTCCGTTTCTCGAGGCGATCGAGGCCCTGCTCGACGTCCAGGAGTGCTACGCGATCTCGGGCGACTTCGGCTACCGGCTGAAAATCCGGGCCCGCGACGTGGAGCATCTGGAGGTCATCCTGCGAGAAAAGGTCCAGACGCTCCGAGGCGTCGTGAGGACCCGGGTCGAGCTCTCGCTCTCCGTCAAGAAAGACTCCACGCTGCTCCCCCTCGCGGAAGGAGGAGCCTGAGATCGGCAAAAGTGTCGTTTTCGCACCGCGAGTGTCCGATTTCGATCTCTCTCGCACTTATTTCCAGACTCGGGTCAGGGCTCAGCTTCACGCATAAAAACCTTGTTTCAAGTGACTTGCAGGTTTTCCTGCAATTCGAGAAACCGGAGGCACCGGGCTTGCGTATAAAAGGTCAGGAGATCGAAACGGACATTTCGACAAATATCAAAATGGATACGACGATCTTCATTTCCACCCCCCAGTCCCGCCGGCCATCCGGCCGCCGGGCCCTCCAGTTTCTTCCCTCCAACCTGAACCTCAGTTAGTCAATCCCTCCGCCGCAATCCCCGCCCGACCGAAAGGTCGGGTGGGAGCCCACCGTTTGGGACGTCGAGGCGTGATGGGGATTACTAATTACTAGAAGTGGTAGGCCACGGAGCCGCCGAGGCGGACCAGCTTCTTCGAGGCGTCCGTCCGCAGCAGATAGCCGGCGGCTTCGGCGCGCAAGTCCCAGCGCCGCGCGAGCTGGAAGACGAGAAGGGTTCCGCCGTTCCAGCCGATGACGGTCTCGTGGACGTCGACGGCCGTCTGGCCGGCCTCCGGAGTGCGCGGGGCGAGGCGGTAGATGCCGACTCCGGCAAAGAGGCCCGCTTCCCACCACGCCTCCCGAAAGACGTAGCCCACCGTGACGTTGCCCGCTTCCACCTTGACGCGGGGAGAGGCGACCGCCGGTTGGAAAGGAGTGTCGGAGGCCCTGCCAGGCAGCAAGAAGTTCTCGTAGCGCACCTGCAAGAGCACGCCCGGGTCGAGCGAGAGCTCGAGGAAGGCGTGAAAGCCCCCGGTCGAGAAGGTCTTCACGTCGGCGGACCGCCCCGTGTCGTTCACCGAGAACCCGCCGGCTCCGACGGCGAACGGAAACTCCGAAAGGCGCGGCGTCTGCGCCGAAGCGCGGCAGCACACGAAAACGAGAAGCGCGGCGAGCGCACTCCCGCGGATTCGACGTTTCATCGCGAACGAGGATACGTCACGGCAGGCCCGACGAACGTGATGCATGCTGCGGATACGGAGGCCGGCATCCCGTCGTCTAGAATCGCGGGCCGTGCCGGGCCCCGAGACAGCGACACTCAGAACGGGCCGCTCCGCGTTCTTCGCCCCCCTCCTCGAACTCCTGGCCCCGTCGCGCTGCTGCGTCTGTGACGGCCCGCGCGTCGATCTCGGCGGCGGCGGCGTGTGCCGCGCCTGCTGGGCTTCGCTCCCCGCCCTCGACGCGGCCGCCGCGTGTCCCAGCTGCGCGTTGCCGGGAGACGGCTCGTCCTGCACGAGCTGCCGTCTCACGCCCCCGCCGGTGACGCACACCGCGGCCTACGGGCTCTACGCGGGCGGCCTGCGCACGCTCCACCATGCGTTCAAGTTCGCAGGCTGGGACCTCCTCGCGGCGCCTCTCGGCGAACGCCTGGCCGCCCTCGCGCTCGCCACCGGAATCACGGATGGAGCCCACGCGCTCGTGAGCGTGCCGTCCACGCCGCGGCGCAATCGCGAACGCGGTTACGATCCGGCCGTGCTTCTCGCCGAAGAGACGAGCCGCCACCTCGACACGCCGCATCGGTCCCTCCTCTCTCGCAGGCGCGACACTCCTCCGCAGACGTCGCTTCCCGCGCCAGGCCGGCGCGCGAACGTCAAAGGCGCGTTCTCCGCGTCTTCCCGGGCGGCCGGGCGCGTGCTCGTCCTCGTCGACGATGTCGTCACGACCGGCGCGACGCTGTTCGCGGCGGCGGACGCGCTGTGCGCGGCGGGGGCGGCGGACGTGCGCGCCCTCGTTCTCGCCCGAACCCCGGAGAGCGGATGACGGCCTTGTTCGACCGCCTCGTCGTCGGCACGCTGCCGCTCGTTCCACGCGCGCTCGTGAAGCGCGTGGCCTCGCGGTATGTTGCGGGCGAGGCGCTCGAGGACGCTCTCGCCACCATGCGCGCGCTCGCGGCGGAAGGCGCGATGGCCACGCTCGACGTCCTCGGGGAGAGCGTGACCCGCAAGGAGCAGACGGAGGCCACGAGGGACCGTTACCTCGCCGTCATCGACGCGATCGCCTCGACCGGCCTCGACGCGAACGTCTCCGTGAAGGCGACCGCCGTGGGCCTCGCGATCGACCCGGCCCTGGCCCTCAAAAACTGCACGGAGATCTGTGCGCGCGCCGCGGCCCACGGCATGTTCGTCCGCATCGACATGGAGGACAGCCCCTACACCGAGACGACGTTGAGGCTCGCGCTCGAGCTCAAGACGAAGTTCCCGGCCGTGGGCGTTGCGATCCAGGCCTACCTCAAACGGAGCCTCAAGGATCTCGACCGCCTGATCGCGGCTCGCATGAACGTGAGGTTCTGCAAGGGGATTTACGTGGAGCCCCGCACGATCGCCTGGAAGGAGCGCGCGACGATCGTCGACAGCTTCGCGGCGCTCGTCGACAAGCACCTCTCCGCGGGCTGCTATGCCGCCATCGCGACGCACGACGAAACCTGCGTGCAGCGCGCGCTGGCCACGATCGACCGCCTCTCCCTGGGGCCCGAACGCTACGAGTTCCAGATGCTCCTCGGCGTCGACCCCGTCCTCAGGCGAAGCCTGCTCGAGGCGGGCCACCGGCTGCGCGTGTACGTTCCGTTCGGAGCAGACTGGTACGCCTATTCGACGCGGCGCCTCAAGGAGAACCCTTCGATCGCCCGGCACGTGATCCGGGCGACCCTCGGCCTGGGGCCGACGATCTGAATCTGCGACTCTCTTCAAACTCCGGTTGACGCGGCGCCGAAAGCGGGCGGATGATAGGTCCAAAGGGGGGTCCGTGACCCTTTCGAGCCGCTCGAAACGACGCCTGATCGCCGGAGTGGCCGCCGCGGCGCTTTTCGCGCGCCCCGCGGCCGCGGGCGATGGCGAGGCGCGCCGAGCCCCTCTGTCGGGGATCGTGCGTGCCGGCGGCCTACCCGTTCCGGGCGCGGCCCTCGTCGTGCGCGGGGTGACGGCCGCCGGGGCAAACGTCGTGAAGCTCCTGAAGAGCGACGCGGACGGCACGTTCGTCGTCGACGCGGCCGAAGGGCTCTACACGGTCCTTTCCGTCGTGCCCGGCTTCCGTCCCGCGCTCGTACGCCTGCTGCACCGGGCGGTGCCCGACGGCGCGCTGTCCTTCGTCCGGCTCGATCTGGAGCCGCCGGCGGGAATCCTCTCCGAGGCGACGGGCGGGCCCCTCGACGCGTGGATCGCGCGGGCCGTGACGCCCGGTGACGTCCTGCGGGACGTCCCGGCCGTGCTCGCTGCTCTCGAGGCAGGCCCCGAACCGTCCGCGGGTCCCGTCTCGATCGCGAGCCGTGACGGGCAGACCTCCGCCCTTCCCGTCCGCGCGTCCGTGGCGTCCACGGCGGGCTTCGCCGCCGCGGGTGCGTCCTCGCTCTCGCGCGCCTCGCTCGACGTCAGCGGGACGGCCGGAGAGAAGCTGCACTGGGGAGCGTCGGGGGCGTACGCGCGGCTCGCGGCGATGTCGGGCGAGAAGACGGGCGATGCCTCGCGCGTCGTGCTCGACGTGGCCTCCGGCCCGAACGGCTCGGGCCAGATGATTCGGGTCTCGACCCGTCAGCAGCTCGTGGCGGACGACGCGGACGGAGCGCGCTTTGCCGCGCATTCCCTCGATTGGAACGGCGCCGTCTCGGAGCGCTCGCAGGCGTCGGTTTCGGCCCGCCTCATCTCGCAGTCCCGGCTGCTCTCGGCCGGACCCGCGGCCGATCTCTTCGCCCGCGAGTCGAACGCCGTCGACATCGCCGCCCGCTATCAGACCGAGCTCTCCACCTCGACGTTCGCCCGCCTCTCCGTCGCATACCGGAGCGCCACGAACGAGTTCGCCGGCCAGACGTCGCCCTTCGACCGGGAGACCCGGGTGGGCGCCGTCGCGGGCGTCCGCCTGCTGGACGTGTTCGTGGTCGAGGCGGGCGGGACCGGCGACGTGTCGGAGCGCTCGCGCGGCGTCACGCCCGAGCTCACGCTCGCGATCGCGACGCGCGACGGCTGGAAGATCTACGGATTCGCCGCGCGCCGTTTCGAGCGGCGGCTCGAAGGCGAGGTGCCCTTGCCGGGCGAGGCCGGCTCGGACGAAGCCGACCTCACGCGACGTTCGCGCGCCCTCTACAAGGCCGGATTGAGGTGGCAGAGCAACGAGGGGGAGAACGTCTCGCTCGAGGCCTCGCGTCGCGAGCTGACGGGCACGTACCGGCTGCTCTTCGACCCGGACTTCCTCGACCGCCTCGACTCGCTGTATTTCTTCGCGAACGACGTCGCGACCGACGTCTCGTTCGGCGCCGCCGCGCGGCTCGGAAAGGCGCTCGACGGGCGCGTCTCGATGCGCGCCGGAAAGCTCTCGGGACAGCGCCAGGGCGTCGTCCAGTCCGACGACGCGACATGGGGCGTCGCACAGGCCGCGATCCGCGTCCGCGCCACGGACACGTCCCTGGGGTTGGGTTACCGCGTCGTGACGCAGTCGCTCACGCGCGGCACAGCGGTTCTGCACAACGACGTGGAAGCGGTGGACCTCACGCTCGGGCAGTCCATCCCGCTCGCCGCTCTGCGGTCGATCGGCTCGGATCTGCGCGCTCTGTTCTCCCTGGAATTCGGCAAGCGGCGCGAGGGGGAGGACGAAGAGAAGCAGAATCGCCGGCTCGCGGGCGGCTTCGCGGTCTCCTTCTAGGCACCTCTTTCAGGCACTTTCCGAACCTCCGACGTCCAAATAGCCGGGGCCATCTTCAAGATTTCGTCAGACGCTCCTCCTCGGATCGCCTCCATGGCTGCCAACACTAGTTTCATCAACAATTTAGGTTGATTCAAGGAACCGGATCTCTGGCATCTTCCTTGCTGCAAAATTTGGCATGGAGTCCCGGTCGCCCCGATTGCGCGCCATAGCGCGATGGTGCGTGCTGTGCGCTCTCGCGCTCGCACTCGTCCCGTCCGCGCTCTGCCTCTCCCGTAAGGTCTCGGCCTTCGGGCGGGCGGACGTGCTCGTCTCTCCCGAATCGGAGGGCCTTCGCGTGCGCCGCGTCGGTGAGTCCGCCCTCCCTTCGGGCCTGAGGGCCGGGGATCTGCTCCTCCTCGTCGACGGCGCCGACGCGCGGCGCTCCGGCGATCCTTCGCGCTGGCTCGCGGAGCGCTCGGCCGAGCTGACCGTCCTGAGAGGCGACGCGCTCCGGACGTTCCGAAACGTTCCGGTGTCCTCGTGGGACTGGCGCTACCTCTTCCTCTTCGCGGTGGGGCTCGCGTTCCTGGCCTCCGGCTTCGCCGCAGCCCGGCCCGCCCCGCCGTCGAGGGAGTCGCTCGTCTTCGCGGGCTTCGCTCTCTCCGTCGCGCTCGTCCTCACGCTCACGCCGGTGCCGCCCATCGACGGACTCTTCCGAGCCGCCGTCCTGCTCGAGGACGCGGCGCGGGCGCTGTTCCCCGCTCTCCTCCTCTCTCTCGTCTTCACGTTCCCGAGGCGCGTGCGTCGCATTCCCGCCTGGCTCCCGTTCGCGCCTGCCGCGCTGCTCCTGGGCGCCACGGCCGCTGTCTATTCCGGTTGGGCGGGCCTCGACGCGTCCGCCGCCGTGAACGCTCTCGATCGCGCGCAGATCGTCTGGATGGCGTCGGGCGCCGCCCTGGCGGCCGCGCGACTCGTCGTGCTCGCACGGCGACCCACGGACCTTCTGACCGAAAAGCAGGTCCGCTTCCTCCTGCTCGGCACTCTCGTGGGCCTCCTTCCCCTCGTCCTCCTGAATCTCGTGCCCCGACTTCTCGGCGGCTCGATCCCGATCCTCTCGTCGCTCTCGGTGCTTCCGCTCGCGCTCGTCCCGGCCGCATTCCTCGCGTCGCTCACGCGGTACCGCCTCTGGGACGTCGAGGTTCTCGGCCGGCAGACGGCATCCGTGCTCGGCGCGCTTCTCGTGGGAGCGGGGTTCTTCACGCTCGCCCAGCTCTTCCTCGCGCAGCCGGTCGCCGTGGGCATCCCGCACGCGAGGGCGGCGCTGCAGGTTTCCGCCGGACTTCTGATGGCGCTCAGCTTCGGGCCCGTGCGCCGGGGTTTGTCCGGTGCGTTCGCCCGCCTTCAGTACCGCGACGCCTGGCGGGAACGCGAGGGCCTTCTCGCGCTCGTCCGCGAGCTGCCGGCACCCCGCGCTCTCAAGGACCTTTCGGACCTTCTCCAAGACCGGGTCTCGCGAGGCCTCGGCGTCTCCCGCGCGGCTCTCCTGCCCGTGGAGGAGGACGCCCTCGTCGCGAGGGAGGTCGACGGGGGCCCGCCGCTGCCGCTCGCGGAGCTCCCCGCGCGGGCCCGCGTGCGAACGACGCGCCTCTCGCGGGAGGATTTCGCCGCACGTCCGACGGCCGCCGTCTCGCGCCTCAGGCGCGCGGGGTTCCGCACGCTCGCACCCCTGACCGTCTCCGGGCGGCTCCTCGCGCTTTTCGCGGTCGGCGACCGCGCGGGGCGCGTGCCCCTGTCGGCCGAGGACACGGAGCTTCTCGAAACCGTCCTCGCGCCCGCGGCGCTCGCGCTCGACCACGCGCGCCTCTTCGACGAGCTTCGGGAGCAGGCCGACCGCTACCGAACTCTCCAGCGCTTTCACGAGAACGTCGTCGCGGGCTCCGCCGCGGCGATCGCCGCGACGGACGATACGGGCCGCTTCACGTCCGTCAACCCGGCGTTCGAGGCGCTGCTCGGGCGCGGAGCCAGGTCGCTCGTCGGCACCTCGGCCGGGGACGTGCTGCCCGAAGAGCTCGTCTCGCCGACGCCGCCCGCCCGGCTCGAGACGGACCTCGGCTCGGGTCCGCGCGTCCTGAACGTCGCCGTCTCGCCCTTTCCCGGCTCCCTCCCGGGATCCCGCGCCCGCGTCCTCGTCCTCTACGACGCCACCGAGACCGCGCGCCTCGAACGCGCGCTCGCCGACCGCGAGCGCCTCGCGGCTCTCGGGACGCTGTCGGCCGGCGTCGCCCACGAGGTGAATACGCCGCTCGCGGGCGTCGCGGGGTTCGCGCGCCTCCTTCTCGACGAGACGCCGAACGACGATCCCCGCCGAACGCTCGTCGAGAAGATCGAGCGCCAGGCGTTCCGGGCCTCGCGCCTCGTCGGCAGCCTTCTCGATCTCGCGCGCGGAAAGCCGCGCGAGTTCGTGCGCCTCGATCCCGCCGCCCTCGCCGAGGAGACCGGCTGGGCGCTCGCGGACG
>DATIFW010000210.1:0-10613 GCA_035455045.1 Thermoanaerobaculia bacterium
GAACGCGCGCGACGATGTCGTGGATCCGTTCGACCATCCGGAGGAAGTCGTCGCTGCGGTACTCGCGCGGATGCGGCACGCTGTTCACGATCTCGCGTCGCACCGTGCCGGGATCCGCGCCCATGACCACGATACGGTCGCCGAGGAAGACGGCCTCCTCGATGAGATGCGTGATGAGGATGACCGACGAGAGTCCGCTCGCGCGCTCCGTAAACAGGCGATAGACCTCGGAGCGAAGCAGCTCCGCCGTGAGGATGTCGAGCGCCGAGAACGGCTCGTCCATGCAGAGGAGCTCCGGCCGGCCCACGAGCGCACGGGCGATTCCGACGCGCTGCTTCATGCCGCCCGAAAGCTCCTTCGGAAAGGCGCGCTCGTGCCCCTCGAGGCCGACGGCCTTGAGCGAGGTCCTCACGCGGCTCTCGGCCTCGGAGGGGGGCAGGGGACTGCCGTTCAGGCCCACCCGCACGTTCTCTTCCACGGTCAGCCAGGGGAAGAGCGCGAAGTTCTGGAAGACGACGGCCGTGCCCGGGTGGATGCCTCGGAGGGGGATTCCGTGCTCCTCGACGCGGCCGGCGCTCGGCGGAATCAGGCCGATGAGGATGCGCAGGAGCGTGGACTTGCCGCAGCCGGAGGGGCCGAGGATGGCCACGACCTCGCCCGCGCGCACTTCGAAATCGACGTTCTTCAGAACGCTCCTCGTGCGGCCCGCGTCGTCGGCGTAATCCTTGTCCACCCCGTGCATGGCGGCGATGGGGGGCACGGGTTCGGGGGCAGGACGGGCGCTCATCGGTTGAGACTGTACTTGGTCTCGGCGAGGCGAGAGAGCCGCCTCCAGACGAGGCGGTTGAGGGCGACGATGGCGAGCGACATCGTGAGGACCCCGGCCGTCAGAAGCGGGAAGTCGGCTTCGCGGGTGGCTCTCGTGATGAGGGAGCCGAGGCCGAACGTCTCGAGCGTCTTTCCGCGAAAGTGAAGCGTCTCGGCGACGATCGAGGCATTCCACGCTCCGCCCGCAGCCGTCACGAGGCCCGTGACCAGGAACGGGAACACGGCGGGGACGAAGAGGGTCCGCCAGCGGATCCCGCCCCTCATCGCATAGACGTCGGCGGCCTCGCCGAGGTCGTGCGGAATCGCGCTCGCGCCCGCGAGTACGTTGAAGAGGACGTACCACTGGGCGCCGAGGAGCATGAGCACGGCCGCGATCGCGCCGAACGGCACGCGGAGCACGAGCAGGGCGCCCGTCACGATCGGGAAGAGCATCGGCGCGGGGAACGACGCGACGATCTGGACGACGGGCTGCAGCCGGCGCGACCAGGCGGCCGAACGGCCGATCAGGATTCCGACCGGCAGCGTCCAGGCGGCCGCAAGCGCGAGCGCGGAGAAGGTCCTGACGGCGGTCGCACCCACGGCTCCGGCGAGGACGAGCCACTGGGCGGCGGGAACCCGGGCGAGGAGCCCGACGACCTTCCACGCGCCGAGAAGAGCCCCGAGGAGCGCGGCGATCCCGAGTCCGGAGACGAGGGCCGCCCGGACCCGCTCGCCCCTGCCGCCCGGCGAGGCTCCCGCCTTCTCCGCGGCCATCGGGGGAGCCGGCGCTCGCGTGCGCCTCCTCCTCAGCCGCAGCCGGCGCAGGAACCTCGAACGGCGAACGAGGTTCAGCACCCAGGACTCGGGCACGTTCTCTCCCTCGATGTCCGCGTTCCGGAAGCGCTGCGACCAGGCGACGAGAGGGCGCCAGAGAAGCTGGTCGACCGCGACGATCATGACCGCCATCGCGACGACTGCCCAGGCCATGGCCCGCCGGTCTCCCTTCTCGATGGCGACGGCCATGAACGAGCCGATTCCCGGCAGCCGAAAGTCGCGGTCGCCGAGCGTGAACGCCTCGTTGACCGTGAGGAAGAACCAGCCGCCCGCCATCGACATCATCGAGTTCCACACGAGGCCGATCACCGAGGACGGGACTTCCACCGTGCGGAAGCGCTTCCAGAAGGAAAAGCGATGCAGGCGCGCGACCTCCCGCAGCTCGTCCGGGATCGAGCGCAGCGAGCCGACGTACGAGAACGTCATGTTCCAGACCTGTCCCGTGAAGATCATGAGGATGCAGGCGAGCTCGAGGCCCACGTTCGTCTTCGGGAAGAGCGCGACCATGCCGAGGACGAGACCGGGGAGGAACCCGAGCACCGGGATCCCCTGCCCGACGTCGAGGAGCGGCAGCATCACCTTTTCGGCGCGCTTGCCGTGCGCGGCGATCGTGCCATAGACGAGCGTGAACGCGAGAGACAAGAGATACGCCGCCAGCCCGCGCGAGAGGGAGAGAAGCGTGTAGCCGGGCAGGGCCGACGGCGAGAGGTCGATCTCGACCGCCGGGCGGATCGGCGCCTCCCAGCGCTGGGCCAGCCCGACGACTCCCGCGACGAGCGCACCGAGGACGACGAGGAGCACGGCGTCCACGGCGAGGCCCGGCACGCGCCCCGCGGGGCCACGCGCCGGCCGGATCAGGGTCGGGGCCTCCGCGGCAGGATGAGGCTCGCGCCGGTTTCCACGACGGGAAGGTCCGGCGACGGATACCCCACGTGCCACCCCTGGGCACGATCCACGCCGAGCTCGGGCAGGAGCTCCAGGACATCCTCCGACTCCACGCCCTCGG
Source organism: Thermoanaerobaculia bacterium (assembly GCA_035455045.1). GTDB lineage: Bacteria > Acidobacteriota > Thermoanaerobaculia > UBA5066 > UBA5066 > Fen-183. Next base: position 2,648 of record DATIFW010000210.1, read on the forward strand.
CCACGGTCTTGACGCCGAGGCCGCGGCAGATGCCCGCCATGCCCCGCACGAAAACGCGGTTCGCCTTTTCCTTCGGGAGGTCCCTCACGTAGCTGATGTCGAGCTTGAGAGAGGAGACCGGGAGCTCGCGGAGATAGCGAAACGAGGAGAAGCCCATTCCGAAGTCGTCGAGCGCGAAGTGGAAGCCTTCTCCGGTGAGCGCGAGCGTGAAGTCCCGCACGCGGTCGAAGTCGCGCAGGGCTGCGGTCTCGGTGATCTCGAACGTGACGCGCTCGGGGCGGATGCCCTTGGCCCGGGCCATCCGCGAGATGTCTGCGACGAGCGTGTCGTCGTCGAAGTCCAGGCCCGAGAGGTTGATGCCGATCTCGAGCTCGGGGCTGATGCGCTTGCGGGCCGCCGCGAGACCGTCGAAGGCGGCCGTGATGATGGCGCGGTCGATCGCCGTGACGATTCCGAAGCGCTCGGCGGCTCCGAGAAACTCGGCGGGAAGCGCGATGCGTCCGTCGGGCTCGCGCATGCGGGCGAGAGTCTCGACGGCCACGATGCGGCCGCTTCCGACCTCGGCCACGGGCTGGAAGTAGGGGACGAAGCGCGACTCGGCGAGAGACGAGCGAATGCGGTTCGACTGCTCGCGCAGCCGGCCGGTGCGGTCTCGCTCGCGGTCCGACGGATCGTGGAGGCGCACGCGGCCGCCGCCCCGGCGCTTCGCCTGGTGCATGGCGAGGTCGGCGGCGAGGAACAGGTCCGCGGCGCCGCCGGCATGATCGGGGAACACGGCCACGCCCGCGCTCGCGGTGAGCGTGAGTGAGTTTCCCTCCCACAGGGGCGCCATCCGGCGAATGAGCGCGATGAGGGTCTCGGCGCGCGGTGCGGCTTCGGCTGCGGAGGCTCCGGGAAGGAGGATCGCGATCTCGTCGCCGCCCACGCGGCCGGCGGTCTCTCCGCCCATGAGCGTGGCACGTAGGGTGTCGGCCATGGAGCGGAGGTATTCGTCTCCCGCGAGAAGCCCGTGGGTGTCGTTCAGGGTCTTGAAGTTGTCCAGCCCGATGACGACGAGAGAGAGCGGCCGTCCGAAGAGATCCGCGCGGGCGATCTCCCGTTCGAGCTCGAAGTGAAATTGCTCGCGGTTCGCGAAGCCCGTCAGCGCGTCGGCGGGCTCGGCCACCGTATCGGCCGAGTCGGCGCGAACCTTCTCGCCGGCCGCGCCGGTCACTTCACGCGCCGCAGCGAGGAAGCCCCCTTCGGCCGCCTGCGGGGCGATGCGCGTCGTCACCCAGAAGACGCGCTCGATCGTTTCGGGTCCGGCGGGGATCCGAACCTCGAAATTATTCGCTCCCCCGGGGCTCGCCGTCGCCTCGATGAGGCTGTCGCGCCCCGGCGGCGTGAGCCAGAACGGCGGCGAGCTTCCGGGTGCCTCGTCGAGATTGCCGGGGCCGGGAGTGCCCTCGGCGAGCGCGGCATCGTTCGCGAGAAGGACGCGTCCCGTGCGGTCGAAGAGAGCGGTGGGGTCCGGGGAGTCGATGAGCAGGGACACCGGACGCCGAACGACGCCCGACCCCTTCCGCCCTTCGCGGACGCGGATGGGTTGCGTGTCCGTCTGTGATCGGCTCTTCTGCACGGCTCGCCTCCGGAGGTCTGCCCGATTATCGCCCGAGACGGGCAAGTTCGTCTCCGGCGAGCCGGTAGACCTGCCAGCCGTCCATCGGGACTGCCCCGAGCCGGAGATAGAAACGGATCGCGGGCTCGTTCCACTTGAGCACGCTCCATTCCATCCGCCCGCAGCCGCGCGCGACGGCGAGCCGGGCGAGGTGCCTCAGAAGCGCTTCGCCGATCCCGAGCCCCCGGCGGGCCGGCGTCACGAAAAGGTCCTCGAGATAGAGGCCGGGCCGTGTGAGCCACGTCGAGTAGTTGTGGAAGAAAAGTGCGAAGCCGACGGTCTCGCCGTCCATTTCCGCCAGGACCACCTCGGCGAAGCGCTTCTCTCCGAAGAGATGCTCCTCGAGGAGCTTCGCGTCGGCATGGCAGTCCTCGGGCTGCCGCTCGTATTCGGCGAGGGCGCCGATCAGGGAGACGATCGCGTTCACGTCCGACGGCCGCGCGTCGCGAAGGGTGAATGGAGCCTTGTCCATGATGCCGGCGATCTTACTTGGGGAGGGTGTAAAACAGGTCGCGTGCCGCCCGGTTCGCCCTTCTACGGTCTTCTCACGAGGCGCGTCGGACAGGCGCGCATTTCGGCCGCGCTTCCTCACCTCCCGCGGCGCGGGCGCGTCCTCGACGTGGGGTGCGGCCTGACCGACCTGCCGGACCGGATCGCGGACTACGTCGGCTGCGACCGAAACGCGGAGGTGCTCGCCGAGCAGCGCCGGCGCTTTGCGAATCGGGATTCCAGAGATTTCTTCGAATGGGACATTGCGCAGGGCGCGGCTCCGTCCTCGCTCGTGGCGAGGGCACCCTTCGAAGGAATTCTTCTTCTGGCGGTCCTGGAGCATCTTTCCAATCCCGCTGAAGCGCTCGCGCGTCTCGCGCCTCTCCTGGCTGGCTCGGGCCGCGTGATCGTGACGACGCCTCATCCGTCGGGCCGGATCCCGCTCGAGGCGGGTGCGGCTCTCGGCCTCCTGTCTCCGCACGCCCGGGATGAGCACGAGACGCTCCTCGGCCGCGCGGCCCTCGAGCAGGCGGGCCGTTCGGCCGGAGTCTCCCTCGTCCTTTACCGGCGCTTCCTGTTCGGCCTGAACCAGCTCGCGGTGTTCTCGCGGTGAGCCGCGCGCGCCCCGCCTCCCGCGCCGCGTCGGCGATCACGGTCGTGAACGCGCGAACGCACAACCTGAAGAACGTGACCTGCTCGTTTCCGGTCGGCGCGCTCACGGTCGTCACCGGCCCTTCCGGCTCCGGAAAATCCTCGCTCGCGTTCGACACGCTCTACGCGGAGGGCCAGCGCCGGTTCGTGGAGTCGATGTCCACGTACGCCCGGCAGTATCTGGAGAGGCTCGAGCGCCCCGACGTGGACCTCATCGAGCACGTCCTGCCCGCGCTCGCGATCGAGCAGAAGGCTCCCGCACGTTCGGCTCGTTCCACGGTCGGGACCGCGACGGAGATTCACGACGTCCTGCGTCTCCTTTTCTCGGCGGCCGGGACGCTGCGCTGTCCCGAGGACGGCACGCCCGTGCGTCGCCACACGGCAGAGAGCGTCCACGAGGCGCTCCTCGAGTCCTTCGGCGAGGGAGCGAGGCTGCTCGTGATCGCGCCGAGAGCCCTGAATTCCTTTGAGGTTGAGAGCACGGAGTGGAGAAGGCTCGGCTTCTACCGCTACGTCGATGCCTCGGGCGAGGTCATGGATATTTCCCGAATGGCCGATGTCAAGGGTCTTGGACCGCTGCGCGGCGCGCGAAGCGCGCCCTTGACATCGGACATTCGGGAAGAAGATTCGCAGCTATCGGCGGCTGCATCAGCAGCCGCCGCATATAAGGAAGAGACTCTATCGACCTTTCCGCTGCTGATCGGCCGCCACGTGCTCCGCGCGGACGATCCGGAGATTCTTTCTTCACTCTCAATGGCATTCGACGGCGGTGACGGCGAGCTTCTGGTCTTGAAATCGGGCGAGGGTCTCGCCTCCGCCCGCCGCTTCTTTCGCGGCCTCGTGTGCGACGTGTGTGGAAGGCGCTTCTCGGACCCCGTTCCCGCGCTCTTCTCCTTCAACTCGCCGCGGGGCGCGTGCGAGACGTGTCAAGGCTTCGGACGCGTAACCGGCATCGACGCGGCGCGCGTCATCCCGGACCCGAGGAAGACCCTCCGCGAGCGGCCGATCGCGCCGTTCAACTCGCCCGCGTACGAGAGCGCCTACAACGACCTTAAGGCCGTTTCGCGGCGCCACAAGCTGCGCTGGGACGTCCCGTGGGACGAGCTGACCCAGCGCGAGCGCGACGTCGTCTGGAAGGGCTCGGGCGAGTGGTACGGCGTCGAAGGGCTCTTCAAGTACCTCGAAAAGAAGCGTTACAAGGTGCACGTCAGGGTCCTGCTGTCGCGCTATCGCGGCTACACGCCGTGTCCCTCGTGCGGCGGGGCACGCCTCAGGAGCGAGGCGCTCGCGGTCACTCTTTCGGGCAAGACGATCGCCGACGTCGCCGCCCTCACGCTGGACGAGCTGCTCGCCTTCCTGAGCGACGCTCTCCCGCGCGCGGAGGAACGCGCCCGGGGGTTCTCGCTCGTCGAGGATCTCCGGCGCCGTGTCGGAACGCTCGTCGAGATCGGCCTCGGATACCTCACGCTCGCGCGCACGATGCGCACGCTCTCGGGCGGGGAGGCCCAGCGGATCCAGCTCGGAGCGGCGATCGGCAACGCCCTCACCGGGACGCTCTACGTCCTCGACGAGCCCACGGTCGGCCTCCATCCGCGCGACACGCACCGGCTCCTGGGCGTCCTCGAGCGGCTCGCGGCGGGCGGCAACGCCGTCGTTGCGGTCGAGCACGACACGGACGTCATCCGCGCGGCCGACCACGTCATCGACCTCGGCCCCGGCGCCGGAGCGCGTGGAGGGCGGCTCGTGTTCGAGGGGACGCCGGAGGAGCTGGAAAAGGCGGACACGGCGACGGGGAGATCGTTGAGGAGGGAGACGGAAGAAAGAGAAGAAATTCATGCTTCGGAAGAAGAAAAAGAAACAGAGAGCAGGCCGTACCCGCAATCTCCTGCGGGCGAGCTCATGGCGGCGGAAACGCCGCGCGCCTTCGGCGCGTTCTTAGAAGGGGGTGTTCGCTCCGCGGCGCTCGAGGCGGGCCCTGGCGTCGAGGCGCGCGTCACCCCCGCGAGCCCGTATTCCCGAATGACCGATGTCAAGGGTCGAAGACCGCTGCGCGGCGCGCGAAGCGCGCCCTTGACATCGGTCATTCGGGAAAAAGATTTGCAGCTATCGGGGCTGCATCAGCAGCCCCGAATACAAGAGAAATCTCCTTCCCGGGCCGCTGCATATGCAGCCGCTGAATATCAGAAAGCATCTTCTCCCCGCGAATCGATCCGCGTCGTCGGTGCGCGAGCGAACAATCTCCAGGACATTTCCGTCGACTTCCCCCTTCACCAGCTCGTCGCCGTGTCGGGCGTATCGGGCTCGGGGAAGTCGTCGCTCGTCGTGGACGTGCTCGCGGCCGGCGCCCGGCAGCGGATGGGGAAGGGGCTGCTCCAAGGCGTGGACGAGGTGGGTGCGCACGACGCGATCGAGGGCCTGGACCGGGTTTCGGACGTCATCCTCGTCGACCAGTCGCCGCTCGGGCGCTCCTCACGCTCCAACGCTGCCACGTACACGAAGGCCTGGGACGAGATCCGGACTCTCCTCGCGCGCACGGGAGCCGCGAAGGCGCGCAAGCTCGAAAAGGGGGCGTTCAGCTTCAACGCGCCCGGCGGAAGATGCGAGCGCTGCGAGGGCGCCGGAGTCGTCACGGTGGACATGCAGTTCCTGGCGGACGTGACCGTCGTCTGCGACGTTTGCGACGGGCGAAGGTTCAAGCCCGAGGTGCTCGAGGTGAGGCTCAAGGGCCGGAACGTGGACGAGCTTCTCGCGACGACGGTCGAAGAGGCGCGAGAGATCTTCGCCGACGCGCGGGCGATCGCGGACCGGCTTCAGCCGCTCGCGGAGGCGGGGCTCTCGTATTTGACGCTCGGTCAGTCCACGGGAACGCTCTCGGGCGGCGAGGCGCAGCGGCTGAAGATCGCTTCGTTCCTCAAGGGCGGGGGGCCGGACGAACCGGTTCTCTTCATCTTCGACGAGCCGACGACCGGACTCGCGCCCTCCGACGTGGACGTGCTCCTCGCGGTCTTTCGGCGTCTCCTTGCGGCGGGCCATTCGATCGTGGCCGTGGAGCACCACACGGGCTTCCTCGCCCGCGCCGACGTCCTGATCGAGCTCGGGCCCGGCGGCGGCCCGGCGGGCGGCCGCCTCTTGTTTTCGGGCCCTCCGGCGGCCCTCACGGCTCGGGGCGGAACTCCGACAGCCGACGCGCTCCGGGGCCGGGTACAATTTCCGTTACGGTGACGAACGATGTCTTCCGGTATGTGCTCTCGGCCGAGGGCCGTGAAATCGACCTTCTGGACGGCGAGGCGACGCTCGGCCGCAGCCGGACCTCGACCGTGCGCCTCGAGCACGAGTCCGTCTCGCGCTCGCACGCGCTCCTCACGCTGAACAACGGCGAGGCCATCGTCAAGGACCTCAACTCCTCGAACGGCACGTACGTGGGAGGAAAGAGGATCTCGCGCGAGACGAGGCTTCAGAGCGGCGACCGCGTCCAGCTCGGCGCGGCGGTCATCGATCTGCGCATCATTCCGCCGAGTGTGCCTTCGGAGCGGACGGCGATGCTCAAAGCCGACGCGCTCCCGCCACAGGCGCCCGCGGCGGCGCCCGAACCGCCCTCTGGCATCACGTTCGATCCGGTCGCTCCCGGCGTCACGAACCCGGCTGTGGCGGCCACTCCGCCTCCGGCGTTCGTGCCGGACCCCATGTCGGCCTCGGAGCTGTTCCGGGACGTCGACAAGAACGGGGTCGCGCCACGTGCGGGCTCGGCCTTCCGGGAGGCCTTCCCCGCGAGTCTTCGGCCGCCCGACGAGGTCTCGACCGTCGCGCCGCCGCCCGGCGCGGTTCCCGAGCTCGCGGCTCCCTTCGTCTCGGCCGTCGCCCCGCGGGAGCTGGCGGACCTCTCGATCCAGATGAGCGCGACCCAGGCGCCCGCCCGCCCTCCCTCGCTCGAGCGCGTGGTGGCCTTTCGCGAGAGACGTGCCCCGGCGATCAACGAGGGACCTCGGAACGCCGCCAATCCCTTCGCGCGCCTCCTCGCGGCGCTCGTCGACGCCGTCATCCTCACGGCCATCAACCTTTTGCTCTTCGCGCCCGTCTTCCTCATCGACTATTTCCGCACGGAGCTCCAGACCCGCGACGCGGCCCCCGACTGGGCATTTCGCGGCGTCACGGCCCTCTCGATCCTGCTCGCCGCGCTCGCGAACGCGCTCTACGTGGTGGGCGGCTGGGCCTGGCGCGGCCGCACGCCGGGCAAGTCCCTGCTCGGCCTCACGGTCGTCAAGCGCGGCGAGATCGGCGGGCGGGGCATCGGCTGGAAGGCGGCCCTCATCCGCGCCGTCGTCCTCGTGCTCGCGGGTCTTCCGCTCGGCCTGGGCTGGATCTGGGCGTTCTTCGAGAAAGAGAAGCGCGCCTTCCAGGACCTCGCGGCCGGAACGTGGGTCGTGAGGTCGCGCTGAGGCCTCAGCCTCCGTTCAGCGTCGCGAGGAGGGACGGGGAGAGGAGAGCTTCTTCGGAGCGCCGGCCGCCGCCGCGCTTTCGCCAGGCTGCGAAGGCCTTCCTCGCCCGGGCGAGGAGCGAAGGGTCGGCGCGGCCTTCGAGGACGTAGCGCGTGCCGAGGACGAGCGTCGCGAGGAGGTCCGCCTCGCGGGCATCGGGACGCGCCCGGCGGAAGCTCTCGATGGCGGCCTCCGCTCCGGCGAAGTCACCTGCCGAGAAGAGCGTCAGAATGCGCTCGGGATCCGTGCCGGGGGCGTCTTTCGGCGGCGGGGTCGCGTCGCCCTGAGAGAGAGGGGCGGGCGTCGGGACGGCGGAAGGAGTCGCCACGGCCGTCGGCTCCAGCGTGGGAGCGGCGGTGGGAGTGGGCAAGGGCGCCTGTTGCGCCTCCCGGCGTTCCAGCTGGCCGAGCCTCCCGAGGAGATCGGCGGATTCCGGGAAGCCGTCGATGACCCCTTCGCTCCGGGACTTGAGGAGGTTTCGCTTCGCCTCGAGGACCTCTCCCAGCTCCATGTGGGCGACGCCCAGCCAGTAGTAGGGGTCGTAGAGGTCCACGAAATTCCGCGTCGTGCCGAAGCCCTTCTGGGCCTGGGTATGGCCGGTTGCGAGCGCGTCGTTCATTTTTCGCACCACGAGCGGCCAGTCTTTCTTCTGGGCTGCCGCCTGACCCGCCTGATAAGCCTTCACGGCGGCGTC
>DATIFW010000211.1:0-12159 GCA_035455045.1 Thermoanaerobaculia bacterium
GAGGGCGCGCCCGGCGAGGCCCTTGACCTCCTCGAGCCGCGCGCGTGTTCCGCCCTCGGGCAGCTCGCCGAGCGCGCTCTCGAGACGGAAAGAGAGAGCCGCGATCGTCTGGCAGGTCTCGTCGTGCAGCTCGCGCGCGATGCGCATCCGCTCGCGTTCCTGCGCGTGGAGGAAGCGCTTGAGCAGCTCGGCGCGCCTCTCGTCCCGATCGCGCAGCTCTGCATAGAGGCGCTGGAGCTCCCGGGTGCGCGAGGCGACGCGCGCCTCGAGCTGCTCGTTCGCGCTCCGGATCTCGTCGAGCGAGGCGCCGAGCCGGACGCGCATCGTCTCGAGGGAGCGGCCGAGCCGGCCGACCTCGTCGTCGGGCAGCGGGGGAATGGGCCGGTCGAGGTCGCCGCTCGTGATGTGCTCGGCGGCGCGCGTGAGAACGAGGAGCGGCCTGAGCACGCTGCGCGCGGCTCCCCACGTGAAGAAAGCCGCGAGCGCGAGAAAGACGGGCGTCAGGGCGAGCATGCGCCGCCGGAAGGCGTACACGGGCGCGAACACGTCGGCCGCCCGCTCGCGCACGACGACTCCCCACGGAAACAGGCGGAGAGGCGCGAAGGCGACGACGTCGTCTCCCGCGCGGCCGGCGAACGGCCGCTGCTCGTGGAGGAGCGGCCGGAGGAGCTCGGCGGGAACGGGGGGCCTCCGCGCAGGACCCGTGTCCGTCGTCGCGACGACCTCGCCCGCGGCGTCGACGAGATCGGTCGCGTGGTTCTCGCCGGTCTGCGGGGTCGGCAGGAGGCTCGCAAACACCGGGCGCGCTGGATCGAGGCTCGCCCCGGCGATCCCCGTGGTCTTCCCGTCGAGATTCACGAGCGGGACGAAGAGGAAGAGGCGCCGCGCGCCGCTCGCGAGCGTCGTCAGCGCGGAGGCCGCTCGCCGTCCCGTGGCGATCGCCTCCCGGGCCGCCGGCATCGTGATGAGCCGGTCGTCTCGATGACCGCCGGGCGGCTCCTCCCACAGGATCTCTCCGGCCGGACTCAGAAGGAAGACGCTCGAGAACAGGTGCGAGCGGCGATACGTGGCGAGCAGCGCCGCCCTGCGGGCGGGGCTGTCGGGCTCGACGCCGCCGCCGTAGAGGCCTTCGAGGTCGTCGCGAATGATCTCCTCGACGTGGTCCACGGCGCCCCGTGCGAGACGCTGCTGATCGCGCACGACGCGGGCCGAAAGGTCGTCGAGGGCGTTCATGCTCAGGATTCCGAGGATGACGAGGGGCGCGAGAAGCCCGAGGGCGACGAGCAGGAGCGCCCGCGCCTGCAGGGCGTTTCGGACCCCGAGGCGCGGTCGTCGCTCGCCGGTCACGATTTCGGCGGTAGCTCGGGAGCGGGGGGCCCGGGCTCGTGGTGCGCGACCTCGCCCGACACGGGCTCGCCGTAGAGCCGTGCGTACTCGAGCGGGTGCTCGTGCCTGAGCCGTTCCTTCGTGATCCTGCCGGTGAAGATGCTCGCGTCGTACGGGAAGATGCCGGGCGCAAGGTGGGCGTTGTAGATGTGCCACGTGATGACGACGAGAAAGGCCATGAGGCCTTCGTTGCTGTGCGCGACCTTGGAAACCGGGATCAGCTCGCCCGGAAGGAAGCGCGTCACGAGCATGGGAAAGTAGAGGACGAGGCCCGTCGAGATCATGACGAGGCCGCCGAGGACGAGCCCCCAGTACTCGAACTTCTGCCGGTAGTCGAACCGGTCGAACTTCGGCTGCGACTCCACGACACCGAGGTCGTACCGGAGCTGCTGGACGGCGTCCGCGAAGTCCTGGCGGTTCGGCAGCAGCGTGAGCTTCATCTTCCGCTCGGCCGCGAGGACGACGGCGGCCCCGAGATGCCACAGCGTCAGGAGAGAGAACGCGAGGCCGGAGACGCGATGGACGAAGCGTACGTGGTCGAGCCCTCCGAGAGCGCGGACGACCCCCCGCGCCCAGCCCGTCTCGAAGAACTTCTGCGGGAAACCCGTCAGCGCGAGGAGCACGAACGTCGTCATGACGACCAGGTGCTCGATGCGTTGCCTCTTCGAAAAGCGGACGGCGTATTCGGTCATCTGTTCACCAGCACGCGCCAGAGGTGGAGGAGGATCTGCAGGCAGAGTCCCCCGATGATGAAGGGGATGAAGATCTTGTAGAAGACGCCGACGGCCCACACGAGAGGCGCCCTCTTCATGCTCGGCTCGTAGTGCGAGAGCCACGCGGAGGGGAAGTTCTTCGAGGCGCCCGGATGGCACTTCGCACACGTCTTCTGGAGATTCGCCTTCAGCACCTGCGAGCCGCCGTCCCGTGCCTTCGTGATGTCGTGGGTCCCGTGGCAGTCGATGCAGAGCGCCGTGACGACCTTCGGCTTCTCGCCGGACGAGGCGAGCTTCGCGCTCATGCCGTGAAAGTCGGCGAGGTAGGACGCGAGAACGTTCGTCGAGAGGCCGTACTTGGCCATCAGGGGCTTGTTCGTGTGGCACTTCGCGCAGAGGTCGATCGTCGTGAGGCGCCAGTCCTTCGTGCGCGGGTCCGCGATGTCGTGCGCATGGTGGCAGTCCGTGCAGACGGGCACGTCCGGGTTGCCGGAGGCCATCGCCTTGCCGTGGACGCTCTTCGCGTACGTCTCGGCCATGTCGCCGTGGCAGGCGCCGCAGGTCTCCGACACTCTCGTGCGCGGCTCGGTCGGGCGCATGACGTCGTGCGCCCCGTGGCAGTCCACGCAGAACGGCGCGCTGCCCCCCTTCGCGAGGATCTGGTAGTGCACGCCGTCGAGGGCCTTCGTGTAGTTCTCGAAGTGGCAGGTCTTGCAGAGATCCTTGAAGGACGCGCTGAAGGCCGCTTTGTCCTTTGCCTTCAGCTCGGGGTGCGGCACCTCGGTCTGTCCCGGGTGACAGCCCGTGCAGCCCTGCCGCGCGCCATGGACGGACTTCTCGAAGACGTCCCGCGACACGTAGAGGGATTGCTTCTCACCGCTTGGAAGCGTGAACGACGCGTCCTTCTCCCCGTGGCAGCCCAGGCAGGTTTCGACTTCCTCGTCGCGCGTCGTGGAGGCCTCCGCTCTCGAGAGGAGAGACCCCGCCAACGGAATCGCGAGAAGACAAAAAAAGCCCCGCCAGGTGGACTTCAAGGACGCGCCTCCAGCGTCAAACTGAGGGCAAGCCGCCTTCCTCACAATAATTAAGGCGCATTAGCTCGGGGGGGTCGGCCATAATCCCCGCGTGACGCGGCGGAGGGATCCGCTGTTCCAGACGCTCGCCGCCGCGCCCGCGGTGCGGCGTCTCTCCGGGCGGATCGAGGCGGGGGTCCTCGGGACGTCGACGGGAAGCGTGTCGCTCTCGGGGGCGCCCCCCGGTCTTCTGCCCTACCTCCTCGAGGCCGTCGGCGCGTCCCTCGGGCTGAGATGGCTCGTCGTGTTCGCGCACGAGCGCGATGCCGCCGCGTTTTCGCGAGATGCCTCGAGCGTTCTCGGCGAGGAGCGCGTGTCGTTCTTTCCGGCGCCGGCGCTCTCGCCTTACCAGCAGATCGCGCCTTCGCTGAAAGTGCGGCGCGAGGAGTTCGGGACGTTGGCGCGCCTCGCGGAAGGCTCGGTGGATCTTCTCGTCGTCCCGGCGCGAGCCCTTCTCCGGCGCCTGCCGCCGGCCGGGGACTTCAGGAGACGGACATCGACTCTCGCGACAGGCGACGAGGTGCCGCCCGCGCGCGTGGCCGAAGCGCTCCTCGACGAGGGCTACCAACGCGCCGATCTCGTGACCGAGACCGGCGATCTCGCCGTGCGCGGGGGCCTTCTCGACGTCTTTCCGCCGCACCTCTCCGAGCCCGTACGCATCGAGTTCGACCTCAACGCCATCGCCTCGATCCGGTCGTTCGACCCCGACACGCAGCGGTCGACGGGCGCGCTCTCGACCGTGTCGCTCCCGCCCATGGCGCTCGCGCCTGACACACGCGTCAGCCGCGAGACGGCTCAGCGCGTCCTCGCCGACTGCCGCACGGTGGCCGACGACCCGCCCGTGCCGCGCGACCTTTCGCTCGCGCGCAGGAACGACGGCCTCGAGGAGCTGCTGCCGCTGCTGGCCGCGGACCAGGCCCACGTCCTCGACCATGCGGGGAGCTTCGTCCTCGCCGTGGACGACCCGGACGCGGTCGCCGCGGAGCTCGCCCGCGCCGCGGACGTCCTCAGCCTCGACTACGAGAAGGCCCGCAGGGCGGGACGCGTCGTGCCCGATCCGACGCGCCTCGCGGGAGACGCGGAGCGGCTGACCCGCGATCTGAAGGAACGCGTCCTGGTCGCCCTCCAACCGGCCGTACCGGCAGGCGAGACGATCCCGATCGGAGCGGAGTCGGTGCTGTCGTTCGAGGATCGCCTGCCGGACGCGCCGAAGGAAATCGCGCGCGCGCGGAAGGAGGGCCTCGCGGTCCTGCTCGCCGCCGCGACGAAGGGCGAGCGCGAGCACGTGGAGCGCCTCCTCGCCGAGTACGAGATCGAGCACCAGGGCAAGGTCGAAGACGTGGTCTCGCCGCTCGCGCCGGGAGCATGCCGCGTCCTCTCGGGCGGCCCGCGCTCGGGTTTCCTGTTCCGTCCGGCGGGCGTTCTTCTGCTCACGGCGGTGGATCTCTTCGGCGAGCCGCGCACGCAGGCCCCGAGAAGAAAGAGCGTCTCGGAGGCGTTCCTCTCGGACCTCAGGGACCTGAGGCTGGGCGACATCGTCGTCCATCGCGACTACGGGCTCGGAAGGTTCGCCGGCCTCGCGCACGTGGAGGACGCAGGGATGACGCGCGAGATGGTCGATGTGCGGTACGCGGGAGACGCGAAGCTGCTCGTCCCGGTCGAACGGCTGGACCTCATCCAGAAATACGCCGCAGCCGGCGAAGGCCCGCTCCCCGCGCTCGACAAGCTCGGCGGCCTGGGCTGGGAGAGGCGGAAGTCCTCGGTCAAGAAGGCCGTGAAGGACATCGCCGACCAGCTCCTGAAGCTCTATGCGCGACGGGCAGCCGCGCCCGGGCACGCGTTCTCGAAGGACTCCCCGTGGCAGAAGGAGTTCGAGGAGGCGTTCGAGTACACCGAGACGCCCGACCAGGCCGCGGCGATCCGCGACGTGAAACGGGACATGGAATCGGACAAGCCGATGGACCGGCTGTTGTGCGGCGACGTGGGATACGGGAAGACCGAGGTCGCGATGCGGGCGATCTTCAAGTGCGTGCTCGACGGCAAACAGGCCGCTCTTCTCGCGCCCACGACGATCCTCTCGGACCAGCACTTCCGCACGCTGAGGAGGCGGTTCGCGGCGTTTCCCGTCTCGATCGACATCCTGACGCGCTTTCGGGGAAAGGACGACCAGAAGGAGCTGCTGAGGCGCCTCCGGGAAGGGACGCTCGACGTCCTCGTGGGAACGCACCGACTCCTGAGCAAGGACGTCTCGTTCAAGGATCTCGGCCTCCTCGTCGTGGACGAGGAGCAGCGCTTCGGCGTGGCGCAGAAGGAGCGCATCAAGGAGTGGCGCGCGTCCGTGGACGTCCTCGCGATGTCGGCGACGCCGATTCCGCGCTCGCTTCACCTCTCGCTCGCGGGCATCCGCGACCTTTCCGTCATCGAGACGCCGCCGAAGGACCGCCTCGCGATCGCCACGCACGTCGTGCCGGTGGACGACGCGGTCATCCGCGACGCGATCCGCGCGGAGGTCGACCGCGGAGGGCAGGTCTTCGTCGTCCACAACCGCATCGAGTCGCTCGGCATCTGGCGCGAGAAGCTCGCGGCCCTCGTGCCGGAGGTCCGGGTCGTCACGGCTCACGGTCAGATGTCGGAAGGTGAGCTCGAGCGCGCGATGCGCGCGTTCGTCACGCGCGCGGCCGATCTCCTTCTCGCCACGACGATCGTCGAGAACGGCCTCGACATCCCGTCGGCGAACACGATGCTCATCGACCGCGCCGAGATGTACGGCCTCTCGCAGCTCTACCAGCTCCGCGGGCGCGTCGGCCGCAGCGACAAGGCCGCGGCGTGCTGGCTCCTCGTGCCTCCCGGGACCGCGGTCTCGGACGACGCGCGCCGGCGCCTGCGCGCGATTCAGGAGTTCTCGGACCTGGGCGCGGGATTCCGCATCGCGGCGAAGGACCTCGAGATCCGGGGCGCGGGGAATCTCCTCGGCGGGGAGCAGTCCGGACACATCGAGTCCGTGGGATTCGAGACCTACGTGAACCTCCTCGAGGAGGCGATGGCCGAGCTGAAGGGCGAGCCGGTGCCCGAGACGCGCGACGTGACGCTTCAGCTCGGCGTGCCGCTCGCGCTTCCCCCGGCCTGGATCCCGGAGGAGAGCCTGCGCATGGCCCTCTACAAGAGGATCGCAGCGGCGTCGGACGAGGAGACGCTCCAGCGCGAGGCTCTGATCGCGGCCGACCGGTACGGCGCGCCGCCGCCGGCGTTCTCGCGCCTGCTCGACCTCGCCCGCCTCCGCCTCCTCGCGCGTGCCCTCGGTGTGAAAGCGCTCCAGCGCCGGGGCGACGAGCTGGCCGCTTCCCTTGAGAAGGACCACGGCCTCGATCCCGACGAAGTCGTCGCGAGCTTGAGGAAGGGCGATCTCCTCGCGTCGGGCCCCGATGCGTTCCGGCTGCCGAAGGCGTTCGCCGGAATTCCCGCCGACGGCTCCGGCGCGCCGGGCCGCGCAGCGCGGGCCCTCCTGGAGCTGGCCGGAAAGCGCGCGCGAGCGCTGCCGGTTTCGCTTCTCGCGGAGGCCGTGTGAGGCGCCGAGATGTCCTGCTCGTTCTTTTTCTCGTGGTCTTCGCGGCTTCGGGCGCGGCGGGCTGCACGAAGAAAGGCGGTCCACGAGCCGCATCCCGGCCGGAAACCGTCGCGATGGCCGGCGAGCGGCCGGTCACGCTGGGGGAATTCATGGCCTGGGCGAAGAAGGCGACGAGCGAAGACCCGAAGAACGTCTCGCCGCGCGTCCTTTCGAGCCTCCTCGACCAGTACCTCGAAGAGGTGCTGCTGGCGCGGGCCGTGGAGGCTGCCGTGCCTCCGGTCCCGGGAGCGAATCCCGTGGAGAAGCGCCGCGCGTTTCTCGCCCGATCCGCCGGGCTCGAAACCCTTCAGGACTCGGACCTCCGAAAGGAATTCGACGCCCATCCCGAGCGCTACAAGAGTCCGGCCCTCGTGCGCGCCTCGCAGCTCCTCTTCCGCGACAAGGAAAGCGCCGACGCCGCCGTGAAGCGGCTCGACCTCGGCGCGACCTGGCTGGACGTGTCGAAGGAATCGAGCGTGGCGCCGAACGCCGCCTCCGGCGGCTCGCTCGGCCTGCTTTCCCGCGCGGACCTCCCGCGCGAGTTCGAAAAGGCCGTGTGGAGCCTTCCCGCGGGCAAGAGGAGCCCCGTCGTCGCGACGCCGCACGGCTTCCACGTGTTCCGCGTGGACGAGCGGCTGGACGCACGCGACGTCACGTTCGAGGAGGCGCTGCCGGCGCTCCGGATGGCCGTGGCCGAGGACCGAAGCTCGAAGGCCCTGGAGGAGGCCATCGCCGGGGCGCGCCTCCGCTTCCCCGTGACGATCGTCGAGGACCACCTGCCGTTCCCCTACGTCGGGACGAACGCCCACGACACCGCTTCGCGGTGAGTCGGGGAGCCCGGCCCGGATTTCGCTAGACTGCGGCTCGTGAAGTCATCCCGGCGCTCCCGTGTCCTTTTTTTCGTCGCCGTCGCGGCCGCGCTCGTCGCCCTGCCGCTTCTCGCCGGCGAGGTCATCAACCGCATCCTCGTGCACGTGAACTCGCGCATCATCACGCAGAGCCAGTTCGAGGCGCGGATCGACCAGAACGTGCGCGAGAACGGCGCTCCGCCGAACGCCGCCAAGGGCGAGGAATTGAAGAAGAGCGTCATGGAGGAGCTCGTGAACGAGGCGCTCCTCGAGGACCGCGCCAAGGAGCTCGACCTCGTCACGTCCGACGCCGAGATCGAAGATCAGATCAAGCGGCTGAAGGAGCAGAACAACGTCACGACGGACGAAGACTTCTCGAAGGCTCTCGCCCAGTCGGGTCTCTCGATCGACCGGCTCCGCGACCAGCTCCGGCGCACCGTGACGCTGCAGCGCGTCGTGGGGCGCGAAGTGAACAGCAAGGTCGACCTGTCGGACGACGCCCTGCGGGTCATCTACGAGCGCGAGAAGGAGACGTGGCGGGTGCCCGAGAAGGCGCATCTCGCCGAGATCCTCGTGTCGAACGGCGACGATTCGGCGCGGGCGGCGCGCCGCGCGAAGGAGGCCTCGGACCTCATCAAGGGCGGCGCGAAGTTCGAGGCCGTCGTGAAAGACTATTCCGACGGAGCGACGAAGAACCGGGGCGGCGACCTCGGGCTCGTCGCGAAAGGCGAGCTCACCCAGGAGATCGACAAGGCCGTGTTCTCGCTGCCCGTCGGCTCGGTGTCGGACCCGATCGGGACGAGGTTCGGCTGGCACCTCGTGAAGGTGATCGACAAGATCCCGGTTTCGTACAAACCGTTCGCCGACGTGAAGGCCGAGCTCCTGAAGCGCGAGCAGGACACCCAGTTCCAGAAGAAGCTCGCCGAGTACCTCGACAAGCTCAAGCGCGAGGCGGTCATCCGTGTGTCGCCCACGGGGCAGGCGTATTACACGGCTCCGGCCGTCGTCGCGGTGCCGACGCCCACGCCGGCGCCCGCCGCGAAGAAGAAGAAGAAGTAGCGCCGTCTCGTCAGCTCGCCAGGAGCTCGGCGCGCCACCTCGACAGCCCGCCTTGCTCGACGAGGAGATCCGCCGTGAGGCGCCCGTTCGCGCGGCGGGCGCGTGCCGCGGCGGTGAGGACCGCCCGGGACGCGAGGATGCCCGGGTCGAGCCCGAGCGTCGCGGCCTTTTGGTCACGCGACTTCTTGAGGGTCTCCACCTCGCGCTCGAGCGCGGGGTCGGCCTCGATCCGCTCGCCACGACGGGCCTTCGGCCATTCAGCCGGCCCAAGGGCGGCGGCGCGCGCGAGCGCCTCGCGGACGGCGGTCGCGAAGGAATCCGGCAGCGCGCGCGGGCCCGGGAACAGCTTCCTGAGATCCCGTTCACCGGCGGCGGCCGGCTTCACCGCGCGGAGCAGGCGTTCGTTCGTGAGGACGCGGAACGGCGGGAGATCGAAGGCGCGGGCGCGAGCCTCGCGCGCTTCCCAGAGCGCACGCGCGAACGCGCGCTCCCTGTCCGTGAACGCGTTCGTCCCCTTGATCCGCCAGTCGTTCTCGGGGTCGGCTTCACGTCCGGCGGAGAAAGTCGTCGCCGCCAGCCGGGCACATTCCTCGGCGTGCCAGGCGAGGCGACCTTTCTCCTCGAGGTCGCGTGTGAGCGACTCCACGAGCGCGGCGAGGTGGAGGACGTCCGCGGCGGCGTAGGCGACCATCGGCGGAGCAAGCGGCCGCGCGCTCCAGTCGGCCCGCTGGTGCGTCTTGTCGAGCGCCACGCCGGCGCGGGCGGAGAGGAGCGCGGCCAGGCCGATCTCCTTCTCGCCGAGGAGCTGCGCCGCGAGCATCGTGTCGAAGAGAGAGGTCGCGCGAAAACCGTATCCCCGAAAGAGCAGCCTGAGATCGTAATCGGCGCCATGCATGAGGAGCCGCCGCGGAGCCAGGCGTTGGAGGAGAGCGGGGACGTCGAGCGGCGCGAGAGGATCCACGAGATAAGCCGCGCCGCCCCAGGAGAGCTGCAGGAGGCAGGCCTTCTCGAAGTAGTGGTGGAAGGAGTCCGCCTCGGTGTCGAGCGCGATGTCGGCCTCGGGCGCTCGATCGAGGTCGCCGAGGAGGCGCGAGAGAGAGTCCCGGTCGTCCACGAGTCGCGCGATCGAAGGGGTCGTGGAGGCGGTCACGTCCGGGCAGGGTACACCCGGCGCTCCCACTCGCAACATCCCTCGGCGCAGGGATTTCCCTTGACTCGTTCCCTTTCGAAGCCGGATACTCGCGGGTGGAAAAAAGTGGCTAGTAGTGGCGTCTTGTGGATCCCAGGGGATTCCCGCGACGCCAGCGCGGGATTTTGTCCCAGAGGAAGATTATGGACCGCCTCCGAGGCAGTGCGGAAACGACGGTGGACGAGAAGGGCCGTTTCAAGGTCCCGTCCATCTTCCGCGCTCCGATCGAGGAGATGTTCGGTCCCGAGTTCTTCCTGACGTCCATTTCCGGTGTCGACGTTCTGATCTTTCCGATGCCCGTCTGGAACGCGCTCGAGGAGAAGCTCGCGGCGATGCCCGCGATCCACCGCGCGAAGGCGAAGTTCCAGGAGCGTTTCAACACGTACGGGCAGGTGGCGCGCATGGACGCGCAGGGCCGGCTCCTCGTGCCGTCCCTCCTGCGCGAGGTCTCGGCGCTCGAGGGCGATGCGCTCGTTCTCGGCCAGACGGACCATCTGAAGCTCGTCGATCGCGCGAAGCATCTCAAAGCACTGCGCTCGACCACGGTCACGGATGAGGACTACGACGAACTCGCACGCCATCTCGTCTGACGCGCCATGGCCGAAAGCGGCGCGGTTCACGTCCCGGTCCTGCTCCGGGAGGTCGTCGCGGCGCTCCGGCCCGAGCGCGGTGGCGTCTACGTGGACGCGACGCTCGGCCTCGGCGGCCACGCGCGGGCGCTCCTCGAGGCTTCGCCCGAGGTCCGCGTCGTGGGAATCGACCGCGATCCGGAGGCCGTGCGCCTCGCGCGAGCGCGCCTCGCGGCGTTCGGGGAGCGCCTCGTTCTCGTGGAGGGGCGCCACGAGGACCTCGCCCGGCACCTCGACCGCCTCGGCCTCGCGCGCGTCGACGGGATCCTCGCGGACCTCGGCGTTTCGACGCTGCAGCTCGACCGCGCCGAGCGGGGGTTTTCGTTCATGAAGGAAGGTCCGCTCGACATGCGCATGGGCGCCGACGGGCCGACGGCCGCCGACCTCGTGGCGACGGCCTCTCGCGAGGAGCTGACGCGGATTTTCCGCGAATGGGGGGAGGAACGCATGGCGGGACCGATCGCCCGTACGGTGGTGGAAGCTCGGAAGACGGCTCCGATCCGAACGACCGGCGAGATGAGGCGACTCGTGCTGAAGGTCCTCGGGCCGCGGCGCGAGAGGCACAAGGACCCCGCGACCCGCGTCTTCCAGGCGCTCCGTATCGCGACGAATCACGAGCTCGTCGAGCTCGAGCGTTTCCTCGACGACGCGATCGCGCGCCTCGCACTAGGGGCGCGACTCACCGTGCTCTCGTATCACTCTCTCGAGGATCGCATCGTCAAGCGCGCGTTCCAGCGCCATACGGCGGGCTGCACGTGCCCGCCCTCGTTTCCCGTGTGCGTGTGCTCGCGGCGCCGGGTCATGGCTCTCGTCACACGAAAGGCCGTCCGGCCCTCGCTCGCCGAGCTCGGCGAGAATCCTCGAGCCCGCTCGGCGCGGATGCGTGTGCTCGAGCGCGTCGCCGAGGACGGCGCAAGCCCCGTCACGCCTCAAGGGTAGGCCCAGCCCATGGCGTACGCGGTCCGCCGTCCGGTCGAAAACGTCTATCTCGTGCGGGAACGCGACCGGCGGCGCACGCGTGAGCTCGTCGCTCTCGCCCTCGCGGCGGTGCCGCCGGCCGTCGTCCTGTTTCTCGCCATCTGGGCGAACCTCGAGACGGTGCGTCTCGGGTATCAGCTCGCGACGCTCGCGCGCATGCGCGAGACGCTGCTCGAGAGAAGACACGTGCTCGAGATGGACCGCGCCCAGGCGGTGGCGCTCCAGCGCGTGGAGCGGATCGCGCGCGGCACGCTCGGCCTCGTGCCCCCCACGCTCGACCAGGTCGTCCTCGTGAAGGACTCGGCTCTCGCCTCACCCGTCTCCGATCGAAACGTGAAACCGCCGGCGCTCCCGCCGGGAAAGGCCCTGCCCTGAACGCCGCGCCGCGGCCCGACCGCCGGGCTCTTCTCCTGCTCGCGGGGGTCGGCCTCTGGATCCTCGTTCTTTTCGTGCGGCTCGTGGACCTGCAGGTCGTCAGAAGCGATGAGTTTCAACGCCGCGCCCGCAGGCAGCAGGAACGCACGGTCGAGCTCGCTCCGAGGCGGGGCGTCATCCGCGACGCCGAGGGCACGCTGCTGGCGGTGAACGCGCGAGCCGAATCCGTCTTCGCGATTCCCTCCGACGTGGTCGATCCCGAAAAGGAGGCCGCGCTCCTTTCGCCGCTCCTCCGGCATCCGGCG
>DATIFW010000212.1:0-5142 GCA_035455045.1 Thermoanaerobaculia bacterium
CTCGACCGCTGCGCGGCGCCCGAAGGGCGCCCTTGACAGCCAGCGGCGGGAAGAACATTTCTTCGTCGGCGGCTGCACATGCAGCCGCCGATAGCAGAAAAAACAAAGAAATTCTCTTCTTACGCCGTGGCCAATTCTTCCTTCAGCTTCTCCGCCTGAAAGTGCGCGACGAGCGGGTCGATCAGCTCGTCGAGGCGTCCGTCGAGAACGTCCGCGAGCCGGTGTGACGTGAATCCGATGCGGTGGTCCGTCACCCGGCTCTGCGGAAAGTTGTACGTCCGGATCTTCTCGGAGCGGTCCCCCGAGCCCACCATCTTCTTGCGGTCGGCGGCGTAGGCGGCTTCCTTCTTCGCGCGCTCGGCCTCGTAGATGCGCGCCTTGAGGACGCGCATCGCCTTCGCCTTGTTCTTGATCTGCGAGCGCTCGTCCTGACACTGCACGACGACCCCCGTCGGGAGGTGCGTGAGACGGACCGCCGAATACGTCGTGTTGACGCCCTGCCCGCCCGGCCCGGACGCGCAGAAGAGATCCACGCGGACATCCTTGTCCAGGACCTCCACGTCCACGTCCTCCGCCTCCGGCAGGACGGCGACCGTGGCCGCGGAGGTGTGGATGCGCCCGGCGGCCTCGGTGGCCGGAACGCGCTGCACGCGGTGGACGCCGCCCTCGTACTTGAGGCGCGAGTAGGCGCCTTCGCCCTCGACGATCGCCTGGACCTCCTTGAGGCCTCCGGCGCCGCCGGAGTCGCTCCGGTCGATGATCTCGACCTTCCAGCCGCGGTTCTCCGCGTAGCGCACGTACATCCTCAGGAGCTCTTCCGCGAACAGGGCGGCTTCGTCGCCGCCGGTTCCCGCCCGGATCTCCAGGACGACGTTTTTGGCGTCGTTCGGGTCCTTGGGCAGAAGGAGGAGGCGGATCTCGTCCTCGATCGCGTCGCGCCGCGCCTTCAGGGACTCGAGCTCCTGTTGTGCGATCGGCCGGAGCTCGTCCGCGGGCGGAAGCGTGTCGAGGAGCTCCTGGGCTCCGGCGAGCTGTGCGTCGATTCTCTTCCGCTCTCGGTTCCTCTCCACGATCGGGAGGATCTCCCGCATCGCCCGCATCGTCTTCGTCGCGAGCGCATGGTCGGCGAGCACCTCGGGCGAGGCCGAGCGGGCTTCGAGATCGGCGTAGCGGCGTTCGATCTCGTCGAGTTTCTGGAACATGGGAGGCGGACGCGCGGCCCCGGCGGGACCGCCGCGATCAGGCAGTCGTCGAGGCGGCGGGCTTGGCGGGCTTTTCTTTGGCGGGGGCGGCTGCGGCCTTGGGCGTGTTCGCGTAGCGCTTCTGGAAGCGTTCGACGCGGCCGGCGGTGTCGACGAGCTTGGATTTACCGGTGAAAAACGGGTGGCAGTTCGAGCAGATCTCGAGGCGGAGCTCGTTCTTCGTGCTTTTCGTCTTCCACGTGTTCCCGCACGCGCAATGGGCGGTCACGTCGTGGTACTCGGGGTGAATCTTCTCTTTCATCTCGGAGCTCCCTTCACGGCTCCGCCGCGGTGTGAGCGGCGCCGGAACCCCGAAGGATAACACGAGCGGGCCGTCCGGGGAACCCGATGAACCGATTGTCCTTGCTAGACTTCGAGCGTGCTCGTTCTGAATGTGCGGGTGCCGGGAGAGCCGGCGCGACGCATCCGGCTCGACCGCCCGGTGCTCACGCTGGGCCGTTCCTCCACGAATGACGTGCCCCTCGGGGACCGCACGCTCTCGCGTGTCCACGCACGCATCGAAGGCGTTCTCGACGGCGGCCCGATCCGTCTCGTGGACCTCGGCTCGCGCAACGGTACGTCCCTGAACGGCTCCCGCATCACCGAGCCGGTGCCGCTTTCGGCCGGAGACCGCATCCAGCTCGGCGAGACGCTCGTGGAGATCATCGAGGAGTCCACGACCCGCGTCGTCATCGATCCCATCGGGGAAGAGAGCTCGAAGAGAACGACGTTCCTGCAGTCCTCGAAGGACCTCCTGCGCCCGCACAAGCAGGCCTATGACACGAAGCTCGGAGCGGAGGAGCTCGCGCGCCTGAACGCGTCGCTCAGGATGCTCAACGAGATCTCCGTCGACCTCCTCGGGGACATTCCGCTGAACCGCCTGCTCGAGCTCATTCTCGAGAAGACCTTCACGTTCCTTCAGCCCGACCGCGGCCTCCTGATGCTCGCGGACGAGCACGGAGAGCTGAAACCCGAGAAGGTCAAGTACGCGCCGGGCGTCGACCCGTCCGACATCCGGCTCAGCAAGACGCTCATCCAGTCGGTCGTGGAGAAGAAGAACGGTGTCCTCCTCATCGACGCGGCGACGGACGCCGGCCTCGGCGCCGCCGAGTCGATCCGGATCCAGGGCATCACGTCCTGCATGGCGGCCCCTTTGTTCGTCGAGGACCGGGTCATCGGACTCATCTACCTCGAGGTGCGGCTCGGACGGAAGAGCTTCAGCGAGGAGGACCTGCGCCTCCTGACGTCCCTCGCGAACACGTCCGCCATCAAGATCCAGAACCTGCGCCTCCAGGAAGGCGCCGCGGCCCGCCAGCGCATCGAGCGCGAAATGGCTCTCGCGTGGGACATCCAGAGGCGCCTGCTGCCGGAAGCCGAGCCCATCCTGCCGCACACGGAGCTCCTCGGCAGGACAGTTCCGTCGCGGACGGTCTCAGGCGACTACTACGACTTCTTCGAGCGGGGGGACAAGTCGCTCGACGTCGTCGTCGCGGACGTGAGCGGAAAGGGCATGGGCGCCTCGATTCTCGCGGCCTCGGTGCAGGCGGCATTCCAGGCGTGGGCCGGGGAGCATTTCCCGCCGGATCGGCTTCTCTCGCGGCTCAACGAGATGGTCTACCGGCGCACGAGCCCGGAGAAGTTCATCACGTTCTTCCTCGCGCTCTACGACCCCGAGTCGGGCTCCGTCGTGTTCTCGAACGCAGGTCACAACCCGGGCATCCTCGTGCGGGCCGGCGGCAAGACGGAGCTGCTCGGCGCCCACGGGCCTCCGCTCGGCCTCTTCCCCGGAAAGACGTACGGCTCGGGGACCTTCACCCTCGAGGCGGGCGACGTCCTCGCCCTCTACACCGACGGAGTGACCGAGGCCGCGAATCCCGTGGACGAGGAGTTCGGGACGCCGCGCCTCGTCGAGACGCTCGTGAAAGCGCGCGGAGGCTCCGTTGCCCAGATCGAGGCCGAGCTTGGCGCGACTCTCACCTTGTTCACCGCGGGGACGCCTTTCGGTGACGACCGGACATTCGTCCTGCTGAAGAGGACGTGAACTCCCGCCGCGCCGAGCCTACGCGCGCGACGGCGCCGCGGGCTCCGGCTCGACGGCGTCCCGGGGGTCCCGCGCGTCGCGCGGGAGCATGCCGTGGCGCTTCAGCATCTCGTTCAGCGTCGTCGGCTTGAGGCCGAGAAGCTCGGCCGCGCGTTTCTGGACGCCCGACGCGCGCTGGAGGGCGGCCGAAAGGAGCGCGCGCTCGTAGGCCGCGACGGCGTCCTTGAAGGAGAGCCCTTCGGCGGGCAGGGACGCCGCGCGCGGCACCGAGCGGCGCACGGAGTCCGGGAGCTGGTCGAGGTCGATGACGCCGTGGCCGAGGACGAGGGCGCGCTCGAGGACGTTCTCGAGCTCGCGCACGTTGCCGGGCCAGTCGTGGTCGAGAAGCGCCTTCATCGTGGCGGGCGTCACGGAGGGAACGGCCCTGCCGTTCTCGGCCGCGGCTCGGGCGAGAAGCGTCTCCACGAGTAGCGGCACGTCCTCCCGGCGCTCGCGCAGCGGGGGAAGCGGGATCGTGATGACGCAGAGGCGGTAGAAGAGATCTTCCCGGAAGCGCCCTTCGGCCACGAGCCTGGCGAGGTCGGCGTTCGTGGCCGCGATGACGCGCACGTCGGCGTGCTGCGGCTCGACCGCGCCCACGGGGAGGAACTCGCGCTCCTGCAGGACGCGCAGGAGCTTCGCCTGCGTCTCGATCGGGACCGTACCGATCTCGTCGAAGAAGATCGTGCCCTGGTCGGCCGCCTTGAAGAGGCCCTTCTTGTCTGCGACCGCGCCGGTGAACGAGCCCCGCACGTGCCCGAAAAGATTCGACTCGAGAAGGTCCGGCGGGAGCGCCCCGGAATGCACGGTGACGAACGGGCCCGACGCTCGCGGAGACAGCCGGTGGAGCGCCTTGGCGACGAGCTCCTTGCCGGTTCCGCTCTCTCCGGTGATGAGGATCGTGGAGCGCGCGGCCGCCGCCTGGCGGATCGTCTCGAAGACGCGCTCCATCGAGGCGGAGCGCCCGATGATCTCCTTGAGGCCGGCCGGCGTGTCGAGGCGCGCCTTGAGAGCGCGGTTCTCGGCGACGAGCCGGCGCTTCTCGAGCGCCTGCTTGACGACGTGGACGACCTCTTCGTTCCGGAAGGGCTTGGGAAGGTAGTGAAACGCGCCTTCGCGCATCGCGGAGATCGCGCTCTCCACGGACGAATACGCGGTCACGACGACGACAGGCACCTCGGGATGCCGCGCCTTCACCTCCGCGAGGACCTCGAGTCCCGGCCGGTCGGGGAGCATGAGGTCGAGGAGCAGGAGATCGACGGGCTCCTTCGCGAGGCGCTCGAGTCCCTCGGCCGCCGTCGCGGCTTCGCGCGTCACGAACCCGGCCTTCGCGAGGACGGACCCCAGGACGTCTCGGATGACCGGCTCGTCGTCGAGGATCAGAACGGTGGACATTTCTCAGGTCGCGGCGGGCAGGGATACGGTGAATCGGGCGCCGCGCTCTCCCGCGGACGTCACCGTCAGCGTCCCGCCATGCGCCTGGATGATATCCCGCGCGATGGCGAGCCCGAGTCCCGTCCCTCCCTTCGCGGTCTTCGTGGAGTAGAACGGCTCGAACACGCGGGCCGCTTCGGCGTCCGTCAGGCCGGGACCGTTGTCCTCGACCGAGAAAAGGACGCGCCCGTCGTCTGCCGTGACGCGCAGCCTGACGGCTGGCGGCGGATCGCCGGCGGCGCGGGGAGCCGCCACCGCCTCGAGCCCGTTCTTTGCGAGATTCACGAGCACCTGAACGAGCGCGTCGCGATGGCCGGAGACCGCCGGGAGCCCCGGCGCCGCCTCGACGTCGAGGGCCGCGCGCCGCGCGGCGCTCTCGTCCGCGAG
>DATIFW010000213.1:0-2930 GCA_035455045.1 Thermoanaerobaculia bacterium
CGCCGAGACTCGCGGCGGCCTCCACGACAGAGGCGTCGAGCCGCGCGAGACCTGCCCGCGTGAAGAGGTAAAAGTAGACGTACATCGAGTAGGCGTGCACGAGGAGCACGGCCGCGGGTCCCGAGAGTCGCCACGGCGACTCCTCCAGGGAAAAGAGCTTCTGGAGTGCGCGGGCGACGAATCCGCTCTCGCCGTACAGAAAGAGAAACGCGATCACGCCGACCAGCGGCGGCAGCACGACCGGAAGAGCCACGAGCGCTCCCAGGACGCGTCGCCCGGGGAATTCCATCCGCTCGAAAAGGAACGCGAGCGGGACCCCGATCGCCGCGGCCAGGCCGACGGTCACGAGCGAGATCCAGAGGCTCGCCCAGAGGGCGCGCCACTCTTCGGGCCGTTTCGCGAACTCCGCGAAGTGGGAGAGCGTCCACCGCGGCACCTCGAGCGCTTCGCCGAGCGTCACGAGGAGAGGCCACCCGACGAGCCACAGGAGAAGGAGCGCCAGCAGGATCGCGGCGAGGCGGGCGCGTCGGTTCATTCGGCGGAACGCAGGTACGCGCGCGGGAGCGGACCTCCCGGCGCGGGAGCCACGAAGACCTTCCATCCGGCGCGCGTCGCGTCGGGCGCAGCGAGCACCTCGACCTCGGTTCCGCCTTCGAGCGCGACGGCCCAGTACGTCTCGCGCCCCGCGAACCTCGTCTCGACGACGCGCCCCTCCACCCCCGTCCCGTCGCGCGCGGTCGAGAAGGCGAGCGCCTCGGGGCGCACGACGAGGTCAACCGGCGCCCCGTCGGAGAGGTCGCCGTCCGCGTCGGCGGCCCAGCCGGCGCCTCCCGGCAGCCGCACGCGGCCCGAGGCCTTCTCCCAACGGCCGGCGACGACGCTCGAGCGGCCGATGAAGCCCGCGGCGAATCGGGTCGCGGGGGAGTCGTAGAGTTCGCGCGGGGCTCCGACCTGCTCGAGGCAGCCGGCGTTCATGAGGGCAACGCGGTCGCCCAGATCGAACGCCTCCTCCTGCTCGTGCGTCACGAAGACCGTCGTGATCCCGACGTCCCGGATGATCCGCTTCAACTCTCTTCGCGTGCGCCCGCGGAGGGTCGGATCGAGGTTCGAGAGCGGTTCGTCGAGGAGGAGGACGCGGGGCCGCGGCGCAAGGGCGCGAGCGAGAGCCACGCGCTGCTGCTGTCCGCCCGAAATCTCGGTCACCTTTCGCCCTTCGAATCCGGACAGGTCGACGGCCGCGAGGGACTCGGCGACCCGCTCGCGCAGCTCCCCCCCGCGGACTCCCGACGACTCGAGACCAAAGGCCACGTTGCCGGCCACCGTCATGTGCGGGAAGAGTGCGTAGTGCTGGAAGACGACGCCGAATCGTCGGCGCTCCGGCGGGAGCGGCGTCACGTCCTCGCCCTCGACGAACACACGTCCGGAGTCGGGCTGCTCGAGTCCGGCGACGATGCGCAGGACGGTCGTCTTCCCGCTGCCGGAGGGGCCGAGGAGGACGAGAATCTCGTTCTTCGCGACCGAGAGCGAGACGTCGCGCGACACGTGGAGGCCGCCGAAGTGCTTGTCGACCCGATCGAGGACGAGAAACGCCGTCACTTCCCCTTCCCCCGCACCTCCCGGTCCCACCGCGACATCCACGTGGGCCCCTCGCGCCCGATCCGATCCCAGTCGAGTTTCGCCGGCACGAGCGCCTTCTCGACGCCGCGCGCCCACTCCGGAAGCTCTCCCGCTGGCAGGTCTGTTCGCGCCGGCAGCCGGAACGCCTTCTCGGCGGCGAGCCTCTGCGCCTCCGGAGTCCCGAGCCAGTCGATCAACTCTCTCGCCGCGACGGCGTGCGGCGCACCGTGGATCAGGCCGACGGCGTCGTCGATCACGGGCGTGCCGCTCGTCGGAAACCCGTACGCCAGCGGCCCCCGGCGCATCTCGAAGAGAGTGTCGGGGAGGTCCCATACGGTGATCAGACCCTCGCGCCGCACGAGCTTCTCGAGGAGAATCGAGGGATTGAAGACGTACTCCTTGGTCTGCGCGTCGAGCCGGCGCAGCCAGTCGAGGCCGCTCTCGACGCTTCCGGTCCGCTCGATCGATCGCTCCAGAATCGTTCCCCAGACCGCGCGCATCGTGCCCGATGCGAGCGGATCGCGGATCAGGATCTTCTTCTTCCAGCGGGGATCGAGGAGGTCATCCCAATCCTTCGGCGCGTCCGCGGCGGACACCGCCGCGCTGTTCCAGACGAGGACGACCGGCGTGCGGTAGAGCCCGAAGTAGAGCTTCTGCGGGTGGCGGCTCTCGGAAGGGATCGAAGCCGCCCACGTGGGCTCGAACGGCTCGAGCAGATCGTCGCGCGCGCCGTTGTCGAAGACGAGGTTCGGCCCGCCGAACCAGACGTCCCCCCGCGGGTTGGCCTTCTCCGCGCGGACGCGGTCGTAGACGTCCTGCGAGCCCATGTCGAGCCAGCGGACGTCCACGTTCGGGTGCTTCGACTCGTACGTCTTCTCCACGAGCGTCAGCAGGTCGCGCCCGTGCGGTGAGTAGAGGACGATGGGAGTCCGCGCGTCGCGGCGGCACGCGGAGAGCGCCAGCGCGGAAAGGATCAATAGGCGTCGGACGTGTCGGATCGTCATTCCGGCTCGGCGCGGAATCGTAACCCGGCCCGCATCTTGCTGCGTTTCTCGATCGAGAGGAGGCCATCGACATGCCGGAGAAAAAAACCGTCGAGCGCGCCCGACGCGACAGGCGTCAGGGCAAAGCGCCGAGCACCCAGGCCGGCGAGTTCGTCCACGAAGAGATCGAACACGTTCGAGAGGGCAAGCACGGCGCCCGCTCGACGAAGCAGGCGATCGCGATCGGGTTGTCGAAGGCGCGGCGCGCGGGCGTCCAACTGCCGCCGCCGAAGGGCGGAAAAGCGAGCACCCGCAAGTCCGCCGCGAGCG
>DATIFW010000214.1:0-12213 GCA_035455045.1 Thermoanaerobaculia bacterium
CGTGGCGCCGGAGCTGAACTCGGTGATCGCGCCGGCCGGCGTGATCCGCCCGATCTGGCCGCCCTGCTGCTCGGTGAACCAGAGATTGCCATCGGGGCCCGCCACGATGGCCCAGGGCGAGGCGTTCGCGCCGAGGCCGGCGCTGAACTCGGTGACGACTCCGGCCGGAGTGATCCGCCCGATCTTGTTGGCCGCAAACTCCGCGAACCACAGGTTTCCATCGGGGCCGGCCGTGATGCCGTGCGGCTGCGAGGCGGCTGTGATGCCGGCGCTGAACTCGGTGATGACCTGCGCCTGCGCGGCGCGGCCGCCCAGCCCGAGGAGGGCGAAGCCGAGGCAGACCGCACGGACGCGAGACACGAGGGAACGGCGACGCGGGAGATTACTCATGGTGCAAGCTAACACATCCGAGGTCGCGGCTGTGATCGGTGCGGTCGCCTTCACGCGATAGAATGACCGCGCATTCCAACCTGGCGACGCAAGCCGCGCCTTCTCCAGAAAGGAACCCCATGAAACGTCTCTTCAATCTCGCTCTCGCTGCGCTCTTCGTGGTCGCGGCCGTCTCCGTTTCCGCCGGCGATCCGCCGAAGGGCGGCGGCGATGCGGCCAAGAGCCCGCAGGCAAAGGTCTATCTCGAGTGGGTCAAGGCCGTGAAGGCGGGGAACCTCGAAGCGTGGAAGAAGCTCGTTCCGGCCGAGGCGTCGCAGCAGATCGAGGCCCAGGCGAAGGAGATGAAGAAGACGCCCAAGGACGTGGTCGAATTCCTGGGGGCGATGACCCCGGACGAGAACAAGATCACGGGCCTCAAGGTCGACGGAACCAAGGCCACGCTCAAAGTTACCGGGACCACGAAGGGCGAACCCAAGCCATCGTACGGAAGCGTCGAGATGATCCAGGAGGGAGGCGCCTGGAAGGTCGGCAGGCAGAGCTGGAGCGACAAGCCGGAATAGCGCATTCAGAAGCTCTCAGACGTTCGCGCTCCAGGCGATCGCGCGCTGCCGGAGAGTTTCGCGCGTCGCGACGTCGGGGAGCCCGAGCAGAACCGGCACGATCGGCAGATCGCTCGGATCCCAGTCCACGAGTGCGGCCACGGCCGGCGCGAGGCGCTCGGCGAGCGGCCAGCTCTTCGCCGACTTTCGCGCGAGACGCGCGGTGGCGGCGAGGTCGGCCGAGGTGTCCTCGTCGTCGCCGAAGAGCTCGGACACCGCCGCACCGCTCCTTCGCCTTGCGAGTGCGATCGCGTACTCCGTCCAGTTCGACAGGGGAACGCCGAGGCGCTCTTCCTCGAAGAGGCGCAGGACCTCCATGAAGCGGTCGCTGGCGCGGGCCACCTGCCGCCGCGCGTCCGGCGCGTCCGCGCCCTCCGGCTCGGAAAGAGCGACCGCGGCCGTGCGATGCCGTTCCACGAGATCGCGAAAGCGCGTCCAGTTCATCTGGACGTGGAAGCCCGTCCGCCGCGGGCCTTCCGGTCCCGCCGCCGCGAGCGCGTGCAGCGCTTCGTCGCGTGGGAGCGTACCGGGCGTCCAGCCGCCGGCCGAAAGGAGCACGACGGCGCCGAGCGCGAGGTCCGCCGCACGGACCGACCGGAGAGCCTCGCGCGCGCCGGCCCCCGAGACGGAGCGATCGACGAGCCGCTCGGCTTCGAGCAGGCGCGCGCCCGTCCTCGCGAGGAGCCGGACGCCTTCGGCGCGGTCGGGACTTCCTCGGAAGATCTCTTCGTACGGCGGAAGCAGATCGGGCGGACCGGCCACGACGCGCCGGGCCGCGACGAGTTCCATGTTCCAGAACGTCGGAGGCAGGAAGCGCAGGCCCCGCCGCGCGACCGCCGCTACGGAGGCCCCCACGCGGCGGCTTTTCGCCGTCTCGGCGGCGGCGCGCGCGAGGTGCCTGGAGAGGACCGGCACGTCCCGAACGGGGGCATCGAGGACGGCGAGAAGCTCGAACGGGTCGAGCGGACGCCCCGTCCCGTCGCGGGCGACGAACGTCGCGCCTTCCCCGAGCCCGAGCGCGCCGCCGAGCGCCGCGCCCGCCCAGGCGTCGCCGGCGGCGTCCGACAGCGCCGAGACGAGAGCGCGCACCACCTCGGCCGCCCGCGCCTCGGCGCCGGCGTCCCGCGCCCGCGTGAAGGGCCGGAGAGCTTCGCCCGTGTCGGTCGCCACGACGTTCGGAGAGAATAGCCGAATGCCGCCCGCCTCCGTGTTGCGCGCCACTCTCGAATACGACGGCGGGCGCTATCGCGGCTGGCAGGCGCAGGTGAACGCGCGCACGGTCCAGGGCGAGCTCGTGCGCGCGTGCCGCGACGCGCTCGGCCGCGACGTGAAGATCAACGGTGCAGGTCGTACGGACGCCGGCGTGCACGCGTTCGCGCAGGTCGCCTCGCTGCACGGAGCTCTCGTCAAAGCCTCCGATCTCGGCAAGCTTCGCCAGGATCTCAACGACCGGCTCCCGCCCGACATCCATGTGCTGCGGCTTGACGCCGCGCCGTCCTCGTTCCACGCGCGCCATTCCGCCGGTGAGCGCATCTACCGGTACCGGATCTCGCGGCGGCGCACGGCCTTCGGCAAGCGGTACGTCTACTGGGTGAAGGACCGCCTCGACGCCTCTCTCATGGGGGCGGCCGCGGGCCTTTTCGTGGGCCGGCACGACTTCGGGAGCTTCTGCGAAAACGCCGAAGGCCACGACTCGACGCTCGTGGAGGTCGCGTTCGCGCGCGTCGAGACGCCGCCCGAGGCGCCCGACCTCATCCTCTTCCGGATCGGCGCTTCGCACTTCCTGTGGAAGATGGTCCGCCGCCTCGCGGGGACGCTCCTCGAGGTCGGCCGCGGCCGTCTCGGCGTCGCGGACGTCCGCGCGCTCTTCGCGGCGCGCTCGGGCAAACCGGCGGAATGGACGGCCCCGCCTTCGGGACTCTTCCTGGAATCCGTCACGTACGCGGGCGACCCGCCCCCTCCACCGATCGATCCCTTCCGCCCGGGGTTTTGAGGAATGCCAAGATAGACAGAGAAAGAGAAAAGAAGATTTTCTCAGAAAGGGAAAGAGAGGAAGAGAAGGAAGACATACTTGACGAGAGACCGTATTTCCCGAATGGCCGATGTCAAGGGTCCGCGACCGCTGCGCGGCGTGCGAAGCGCGCCCTTGACATCGGCCATTCGGGAAGAAGATTCTCGTCTATCGGCGGCTGCATCAGCAGCCGCCGCAAACAAGAAAATCTCCTCCTCCCGAACGGCTGCATCAGCAGCCGCACACAGGAAAGAAATCCTTTGAACCTTCGAAACCTCATGATTGCCGGCGCGTTTGCAGTCGCGCACTGCGCCCGCGCCGAGGCTCAGCCCCCTTCCCCTTCTCAGGAGCCCCCGGCGCCCGCGGGTGCGGGCGCTTCTTCCTCAGCCAAAAAGCCCCCGGCGCCGAAGGCGGGCGCTTCCGCCGGTGTTCACATTCCGTTCCTCGAAGGCAAGCCCTTCGCCGAAGTCCTGAGGCGCGCGAAGGCTGAAAGCAAGCCCGTCATGCTCGACGTCGTCGCCGTGTGGTGCGGGCCGTGCAAGATCATGGACCAGACGACCTTCTCCGACGCCGATGTCGTCGCCTGGTCCAAGAAGAACGTCATCCCCGCGCGCGTCGACGCGGAGAAGGGCGAAGGACGGCGCATCGCGGCGCGCTATCAGTCGTATTCGTATCCCACCGTGCTTTTCCTGGATGCGGAGGGAAACGAGATCGACCGAATCGTGGGCGGTTATGGCGCGGTCGATTTCCGGCGATCGGCGGAGGCCATCCTCGCCGGCAAGACGCCGATCCTCCAGGGCCTCGCGAAGCTCAAGTCGGCGTGGAGCGCCGACGAGGCGCTTGCGATCGCGAACGCGCTCTCGGCGCGGCGCGACCTCCCGCGGCTCAGGTCCGTGGTCCTTCGCCTCGTGAGCGAGGAAGGCGATCTGAGCCGGCCGGAGATTCTCCAGCTCTTCCTGCAGCTCGTGGCCCTCGAGTCGCTGCAGAACGACCAGTCCCCCGAGACAGCCGACCTCATCGCGACCTTTCTTCCGCGGCTCGGGTCGGACCCGCGGCGCAGCTTCCTGGGGGCGGCGCTCGTCAACGGCCTCGGAAAGCGTGGTGACGTCGCGTCGGCACGCGCCGTGGCGCAGGAGACGCTCACCGCCGTCGGCGAGTCCACGCCGTTCTCGGCCGACGTCGTCGCGGCGCTCGCCGCCGCGGAGCGCCAGGCGGGGAACGGCCCGGAGGCACTCGCCGCCTTTCAGCGCGCCGCCTCGCTCGCCGAGAAGAACGGTGCCGCCGGAGGGACGCGCGTCGAACGGCAGCTCGACCTCGCCGAAGCGCTCGCGTCAAGCGGAAGAATGGACGAGGCGAAAAAGGCTTATCTCGGGGCGGTCGCGATCGGGCCTCTCGACACGCAGCTCTCCGCGCGCGCGGCTCGCGTGGCGCTCGCGGTCAAAGACCTTGCCGAAGCCGTCAAGCAAGCGCGCCGCGCCGTCGAGCTCTCGAATGGCGAGGACGCCGCCGCACAGGCCGCGCTCGCGGCGGCTCTCCGCGCGACGGGCGACCGCGCGGGCGCCGCGGCCGCTCTGAAGAGGGCCTCGGAGATCGACCCCCGAAACGCCGAGTACCGCACGGCGGTGCCCGAGTCCGCGAAGAAAAAATCCGCCAAGGCTTCCTGAAGGCGCCTCCGCGCGCATGCGATCGCCCGCGGGCATCCTGCTTTCTCCCGTGGGCCTCGTCCCCGCGTCCGCCTCCGTGGAGGCCTTTCACGCCGCCGTGCGAGCAGCCGCCGGTTCCGAGGGGTCCGTCGAGATCCTCACGCACGAGGGCGACCCGCGCGAGCGGGCACGCCTCTCGGCGCTCTTCGCGACGCCGGGCAGGCCGGCGGAAAGAGGTACGCTCCTCTTCCTCCACGGCAAGGGGGGATGCGGAGCCGAGTGGACGGCGGACTCGGTTCGGGCCCTCCGCCTCGGCTTCAACGTTCTCGTGCCCGAGCTTCGGGGGCATCCCCCTTCCACCGGCACGCGGATCACGTACGGCCTCCTGGAAACCGGCGACCTGCTCCGCCTCCTCGACCTCGCCGAGACGCGCTTCGGCATCGCGAGAGCGCGCCTCGGGATCGACGGCTGCTCCATGGGCGCCCTTCTCGCGGTCCACCTCGCCGCGGCTGCCCGGCCGGCGGCGCTCTGGCTGCAGGCGCCGTTCGGCGACCTCGCCGCGATGGCGGCCCACTACCTGCATCGTGCCACCTCTCTGCCCGCCTTCCTTTTCGCGCTTCCCGTGCGAATCCTCATGTGGAGAATCGCGCGCACCGAAGGCCTCGACCTCGCGGAGGTGGACCCGGTGCGCGCCGCGCGGCGCGTGACGTGCCCGACGGTCGTCGTCCACGGCGAGAACGACGGCCTCGTGCCCATCCGCTTCTCGCCGCGCCTCTACGAGGCGCTCGCGGGCGAGAAGACGTTCTGGCGCGTTCCGCGCTGCGGCCACTGCCACCACGCGGACGAGCCGCAGGCCGTGGCGCGCGCCGAATACGAGAGGCGCTGGACGCAGTTCTTCCTCCGCCACGTGGGGTGAAACCCGGCACCTTCGGAGGCCGTAAACAGTGCGCGCCGCCGTGCACGACTACCTCGATTTCCGGCTGGATCTCGGCGACCCCGACACCGTCGCGGCATACGACGAGCTGCCGCTCTGGTCGGCTCTCGCGGGTCAACTGCTCCTCCATCACGTTCCCCTGAAGCGCCACGTCAGGGTCCTGGACGCCGGCTGCGGAACCGGCTTTCCGCTCCTCGAGCTCGCCGAGCGCCTGGGCTCCACCTCGACGGTTCACGGCGTCGACACCTGGGGGGAGGCGCTCGATCGCGCGCGTTTCAAGGCGCGGGTCCGGCGCATCGGAAACGTGGAGTTCGTCCGAAGTGACGTCGCATCGCTTCCGTTTCCGGACTCACATTTCGATCTCATCGTGTCGAACCTCGGAATCAAC
This sequence comes from Thermoanaerobaculia bacterium, assembly GCA_035455045.1. Taxonomy (GTDB): domain Bacteria; phylum Acidobacteriota; class Thermoanaerobaculia; order UBA5066; family UBA5066; genus Fen-183. Next base: position 5,966 of record DATIFW010000214.1, read on the forward strand.
AACTTCGCCGAACCCGAACGGGCCGTGCGGGAATGCCGACGGGTCATCAGGCCGGACGGACGCTTCGCGCTCGCGACGAACCTCAAAGGCCACATGGCGGAGTTCTACGACGCCTTCGAGGCGACGCTGGCGGATACCGGCGACGGCGAGGCTTTGGAAGCGCTCGAAAAGCACATCGCCCACCGCGCCACCCCCGAGAAGCTCGCGGCTCTCTTCGCGGGCGCCGGCTTCCGGCTCACGCGCGTCGAAACGGCGAGCGTCTCGATGCGATTCGCGGACGGCAGCGCCCTCCTGCGCCACTATTTCATCAAGCTCGGCTTTCTGGACGGCTGGAAGAGCGTCGTTCGAGAGGACCGAAGAGCAGAGGTCATCGCGCGCCTGGAAGAGAGGCTCAATGCCCGCTCTTCGCTCGGCGCCGGGCTCCAGCTCACGATCCCTCTGGCCTACGTGGAGGCCGCCCCCGAGCTCTAGGCCTCGCCTCTCGGGAGCTGCGAGAACGCGGCCACGAACGCCCCGATCGCGGCGAGAAGCCGCACGAGGAGCGTGAACGACGAGAGCCCGTGAAGGCGTCCCCACTCCTGCCTCAGGGGATCCGTCTTCGCGACGAGGTCGATGGCGCCCATCCGGTCTCGGAGCGCCATCATTTCCGGCGTGATGACGTAGAGCGACGCGATCGCGGCGACCGCCGCGATCGCGAGAAGGCGGAGCCCGAGCCCCCGCGCGCGGGGAGACCACGGCCGCGCGCGATTCCAGACGACGATGCCGACGAGGAGGAGGGCGACGGCCCCGAGCGACACGGCGTCGAGCCGGTCGAGGAGCGCCCGATTCACGGCGCCCGCGGCGTGCCGGCTCGGCGCGGTCAGAAGCACGGTGCGCGCCCCGAACGCGCCGAAGAAAGCGAGCATCCCGCACCAGAGCGCGGCGACGAAGAGCCACGCTCCCGCGAGCACCGCCCGGCCGCCCCCCGTCATCGCTCCGCTCCTCTCGGGTTTCTTCCGCGCTTTCTCAGCTCTCCTCCACCCATTCCGGCGTCACGTTTCGGGGAAGCGCTCCCACTGCGTGCCCGCGCGCGAGGAAAAGGCGCACGGCCTCCCGGCCGCGCTCGCCGTAGGAGCGCGTCCAGTCGTTCACGTACATGGCGATGAAGCGGTCGGCCTTCTCGCGCGGGAGACCGCGCGCAAAGCGCATCGCGTCCGTGAGGGCGTCTTCGCGATGATCGAGGGCATAGGCGATGGATCGGCCGAGAGCGCGCGACACGCGCGCGATGAGCTCCGGGCCGAGGTCCTTCCGCACGGCATTGCCTCCGAGCGGCAGCGGGAGGGAGGTCTCGCTCTTCCACACGGCGCCGAGGTCCGCCACGAGGTGAAAGCCCTCGTCCTTCCACGTGAGCTGGCCCTCGTGGATGACGACGCCGGCTTCCACGTCTCCGCGCGTCACCGCCTCGCCGACGCGGTCGAACGGCGTGACGACGGGAACCGACCGGGGGGCGTAGACCGCGAGCGCGAGAGCCGCCGACGTGAGCCTGCCGGGGACCGCGACGCGCCGTGCTGCGAGATCCGCGAGCGTCCGCGGCGCGCCGGCCTCGCCGCGCGCGATCACGCACGGCCCGTATCCGTCCCCGAACGAGGCGCCGTGCGGCAGGAGCACGTAGCGATCCGCGAGGTACGCGTACGCGTGGAAGGACACGGCCGTGATCGCGAGCTCGCCCGAGAGCGCGCGCGTGTTCAACGTCTCGATGTCGGCGAGCTCGTGGCGATACGAGACGCCTTCGGTGTCGACCGCGTTCTCGCGAAGCCCGTAAAACATGAACGCGTCGTCTGAGTCGGGCGAGTGGGCGAGGACGAGTGTCTCGTTCATGCGCTGTCTCCGGTTCTCCTCTCGCGCGATCGTAGCCCCGATACGCGGTGCCGGTTGCGCGACGAGCCGGACGGAGGCGGGTGAAAAAAACTTCGCACGTCAAGAAAAAAATTCTTGATTCGTGCTCGAAACTCTCTACAATTCATTTCAAGAAGAAAAAAGGACGGCGAGGCGACCGCGAGTCGCTTCACCGTCCTTACGGAAACCCCGGGCTCTTTTGAAATCGATCGGCGACGAAAATTTTCTGGTTTTTTCGGCAGTCGACAGATTCGGAAAACGCGAGGTCCCCGTCCTTCGAGGGGCGGCCAACCTAGCACGCGGCTTTCGGGACTGTCAATCAAATCTGCCAGGAGGAGGTGACAGACCAGATGCCGGCTAAGAAGAAGGCTGCCAAGAAGAGCACCAAGAAGGGGAAAAAGGGTAAGAAGTAAGTACCCACCTTCAAACTGTTCTATTCAAGGTATTTCCGGGATTCGGGGGCTGGGCCAGCCCCCTTATTTTTTGGCCCGCGCGCGCCTCGCCTCGCCCCCGTGGCACAGGATTTCCACAGGCGATTCCACTTCTTATCCACCTCGGTATATAAATCTTTATATACTTTCCCCATGTCCCTTCCGCACGTCCTTCTCGCGCTCCTCGGGCGGGGTCCCGCGAGCGGATGGGATCTCGGGACGCGGCTCGCGAAGGATCCCGCTCTCGGGTGGGACGCGGATCTCGCGCAGGTCTACCCCGCGCTCCGCCGTCTCCTGCGTGGCGGCTTCGTGGCGCTCAGGAGGCGGCGCTCCTCGAAGGGCCCGCCGCGCCGTGAGTACCGCCTCACCGCCGCCGGCCGGCGCGAGTTTCGGGAGTGGCTCGCCGAGCCGCTCGCCCTTCCGAAGCCTCACGCCGCGTCGCTCGTGAGGCTCGCGTTTCTCGAGCGGCGTCCGCCCGAGGCGCGCCTCGCCTCGCTGCACCTCTATCGCGACCTCCTCGCCGACGAGCTCGAGCGCGCTTCGTCGGGCACGACCGCGGCGCGGAGGAGAAGGCTCCTGCTGCTCGAGGCGGAGCTCGCCTGGGCGGATGCCGAGGCCGCGGCGATTCTTTCCGGGCGTACGCTCTCGAAAGAGCCCCGATGACCGGAAAGGACGCCCTCCTCGCGCTCGAGAGCCTGCGGGCCAAGACCGGCGGTGCCGCCGCCGCCGAAAAGAGGGCGTGCCTCGCGGTCCTCGCCCGGCGTTCGCTGCGCGGCGCGCGCGCCGTGGAGCGCCTCCACGAAGCGCTCTGCTTTCTGCGCGCTTATCCCGACGACGAGAGGATTCTCGCGGACGTCGCGGCGATGCTCGCGCGCTTTTCGCGGCGCCCCGATCTCCGCCGCCACCGCAGGGCGCTCGAAAGCTCCGGGATCGCGGGAACGGCCATCCGCTTCTCTTTCTACGCCGGCACCGCGCGCTGGCTCGCCGCGCGATGGGGAAACCGCCTCACGGTCGACTGGAAGGCCTTCGTGAACCGCGAGGCGCTCGAGCGGGTGTTCCCTCTCATCGCTCTCTTCGCCGAGACGCCCGGGCTCGACGAGCTGGACCTCGGCGTGCGCGGCTGGGTGAAGCGCCTGAAGGGCCCTCGTGAGACGGATGCGAGTTTCCTCGTGCGCCGGCTCGCGACGCTCGGACGCGACGCCTTCGAGAACGAGTGGGCGTACGAAGGCCTCGACCTCCCGCTCGTCCTCGCGCCCGGAAAGGGCGGCCCTTCGCGCACCCGGGCCGCAATCGGAGTTCCGGCCGTCAGCTTCCAGACCGCGCCCCTCGACAGCGGCCGGCCGGACGTCGCGCGCGAAGTCGCGAGCCCTCCCCTTCGCGTGGTGGCCGCGACCGGAGACGAGGCCGGGCGCCTCCTCGACCTCGCACGCGAGTCCATGGTCACGCGTCAGCGGGATCTCGACGTCTTCCAGTGGGGGGACCGCCGCGACGTCCGCCTCGCCCACTTTCCGGACGGCCTCACGTTCGTCGTGATCGGCGCGGTGCCCGAGCGGCGCCTCCTCCTCGAGTCCGTCTACGGCTTTCTGACGCTGAAGAACGGCGTGCCGGTCGGGTACGTCCTCGTGAGCGCGCTCTTCGAATCTTCGGAGATCGCTTACAACGTCTTCGAGACGTTCCGCGGCGGCGAGTCGGGCCGCATCTACGGAAAGGTCCTCGCCCTGTCCCGTCATCTCTTCGGCCCGGACGTGTTCACGATCTTCCCGTACCAGCTCGGCGGCTACGGAAACCCGGAGGCGCTCGATTCCGGCGCCTGGTGGTTCTACCAGAAGCTCGGCTTTCGCCCGCGGGCGCCGCACGTCGCGAAGCTCATGGAGGAGGAGCTCGCCCGGATGAAGGCGGATCCGAGGCACCGCTCCACCCGCGCGACCCTGAAGGTCCTCGCGTCCGAGAACCTCTACTTCCATCTCGGAAAAGAGCGCGACGACGCGATCGGCCTCCTCGAGCTGCCGAACGTGGGCCTTCGGGTGACGGACATGCTGGCCCGGCGCTTCGGTTCGGACCGCGAGCGCGCCGAGGCGGTGCTGAACCTCGAAGCGCGCGATCTCCTCGGCCTCCGATCGCTCTCGGGCTGGAGTCAGGGCGAGCGCCTCGCGTTCCGGCGCTGGGCGCCGCTCGTCGCGATCCTGCCCCACCTCGCGCGCTGGTCCCTGGCCGAGAAGCGCGCCCTCGCCGCCGTCGTGAGGGCCAAGGGCGGCCGGCGCGAGTCGGACTTCGTGCGGCTCTTCGACCGCCACCGGAAGCTGCGTCGGGCGATCGCGGCGCTCGCGAAAGCCGAGCCGGCCTGACCGCTCAGCCGGGCATCAGGTTCGCGAAGCGCGCCACGAACTTCTTGCGGCCCGCGCGGTCGAAGTAGACGGTCAGCTTCTCGGCGTCACCCGAGCCCTCGATCGTCAGGACGACGCCCGGGCCGTACTCCGGATGGCGCACCTTCGAGCCCCGCCGGAAGCCGGACGCCGTGGGCGGCGGCGGCGTCCGCCGCATGACGGGTCTGACGGAGGTGACGCTGCGCATCGGGGGGCGTCCGAAGAGAGTCTTCTTAGAAGGTGAATAGGACGCCCGCGACGCCGACGCTTCCTGGGATTCGTTCTCGTAGTCGGGAAACAGCGAACCGCCGCTGCCGCGCGCCGAGCCGACGCCTCGCCCGCGTGCCCCGCCGTACCCCCCGCCCTCTTCACCTTCTAAGAAATCCCCGGTTCTCCCTCTTCCGAATCCGCCGGGGGGCCGGGGGGGCGCAGCTCCCCCGCCGTAGCTCGTCAAATCCTCCCGCTCCAGCACCGACTCCGGGATCGCGGAGAGGAACGGCGACGGCTCGCGGTTCATCCACTCGCCCCGCACCATCCGCCGGAGGACGTAGGAGAGCGTGAGCCGGTCCTTCGCGCGCGTCATGCCGACGTAGGCGAGGCGGCGCTCCTCCTCGAACTGGTCGTCGTCGTCGCGCGAGGAGGCGTGGGGAAGCGAGCCCTCCTCGAATCCCGCGAGGAACACCTCGTCGAACTCGAGGCCCTTCGCCGCGTGGAGCGTAATGAGGAGAATGCCCTTCTTCTCGTCCGCCTCGTCGGCGTCGGCGCGCAGCGTCACGGCGTCGAGGAAACCCGCGACGGAGGGATCGTCGCCCTCCCCGCCGAACGACGTCGTGCGTTCGTGGTCGCGCGCCGCGGCGAGGAGCTCGTCGAGGTTCTCGCGGCGCGCCTCGTCCTGCGGATCCAGGGAGCTCTCGTAGAGCTTCAAGAGACCCGTTTCCTCGAGCGCGAACGCCACCGCGGCGCCGGCGCCGTTTTCCCCCGCGGCCCCGAAATCGCGCAGCTTGAGGACGAGGCCCCGGAACTCGGCGAGCGCTTTTTTCGCACGCTCCGTGAGTCCGTCGGGCAGCGCGGCGAGGGCCTCGAGGAGCGAGACGCCGCGCTCGGACGCCGCGGCCTCGACGGCCTCCAGTGTCGCCGCTCCGACACCGCGCGCCGGCACGTTCACGACTCTCCGGAAAGACACGTCGTCCGACGGGTTGTTCGCGAGGCGCAGGTACGCGAGGGCGTCCTTGATCTCGGCCCTTTCGTAGAACTTCGTCCCGCCGACGAGGATGTAGGGCATGTTCGAGCGCAGGAGCTCGTCCTCGAACGGCCGGGACTGCGCGTTCGTGCGGAAGAGGACCGCGACCTCGGCCCCGGGCCGGGCGCGGCGCGCGGTCGCGATCCGCGAGACGACCTCGCGCGCCTCGTCGCGCTCCTCGTCGAAGACGGCGAGGCGGACATTTCCGCCGCCCGTCTTCGTCGCCTTCAGCGTCTTGCCGAGCCGGCGGCGGTTTTCCGCGACGACGGCACCCGCGGCTTTCAGGATCGGAGCGGTCGACCGGTAGGTCCGCTCGAGGCGGATCGTCCGTGCCGTGGG
>DATIFW010000215.1:0-5262 GCA_035455045.1 Thermoanaerobaculia bacterium
CCGGGAGGACGAGCGGCCGCAACGTCAGAGTGTGGGGGCACACCGGCGTGAGAACCAGGGCCGGCAGGGTCGGCTCGAGGATGGGCCCGCCCGCCGAGAGGTTGTAGGCGGTGGAGCCCGTCGGGGTCGACACGATGGGGCCGTCTCCGCGGTATCGCGACACCAGGCGGCCATCCACGTCGACACGGATCGTCGCGATGCGCGCGAGCGCGGACTTCGCGAGAACGGCGTCGTTTACGACGCGGTAGCGGCGCGCCGCGCGCGTGCGGTCCGTCACGCGAACGGACAACAGGCGCCGCCTCTCGATGTGCGCGGTTCCCGTGAGCGCCCTCTCGAGCACCTCCGCCGACTCGTCGGGCCTGCAGGTCGTCAGGAAACCGAGGGTGCCGATGTCGATCCCAAGGACGGCGACGCCGGGGGCGGGATGGCGCGCCACCGAGAGGAGCGTTCCGTCTCCCCCGAGCGTCACGACGAGGTCCACGAGACGCGCGATCTGCGCGCGGGGCGCCCCTCCGGACACGCCGCGCGCACGCGACGACTCGACGTCGTGGATCACCGTGATCCCGCGGCGCGAAAGCTGGCGCTCGAGCTTGCGCGACAGGGAGATCGCGGCCGCGCTGCTGTAGCGCGTCACGAGACCCACACGCCGTACGCGACGGCCCGGCCGCAGCCCGGATTTCACCCCGGAAGTGTAGCGGGATTCCTGCGGAACGCCGCGAGGAGCTCGACGTTTCCATCCGCTCCCGTGATCGGGGAGCGGGTCGCGCCGCGGCTCGTGAGAGAGAGCCGCTCGGCGGCCGCGGTCACGCGCGCCAGGGCGCGGGCCCTCACGCCCTCGTCGCGCACGATGCCGCCGCGGCCGACCTCACGACGCTCCGCCTCGAACTGCGGCTTGACGAGGACGAGGACGTCGGCCTCTTCCGCGAGGAGCGGCACCGCCGCCGGCAAGACGAGGGTGAGCGAGATGAACGACAGGTCCGCGACGAGGAGCGAGGGGGGTTCGGGCACCTCGGCCCGCGTCAGGAACCGCGCGTTCACTTTCTCCCGCAAGACGACGCGCGCGTCACTCCGGAGGCGGCCCTGGAGCTGCCCGTAGCCCACGTCGACGGCGTAGACCCGCGAGGCGCCGCGCGCGAGGAGGACGTCCGTGAACCCGCCCGTCGACGCTCCGAGGTCGAGACAGATCCGGCCTCTCGGGTCGATCCCGAAATGGGTCAGGCCGAAGTCCAGCTTCACGCCCCCGCGCGAGACCCAGGGATGCTCCGGCTCGCCGACCGCGATCTCGGCATCCTCCGCCACGGGGGTGCCGGGCTTGACCCTTTCCAGGCCGGCGACCGAAACCCGACCCGCGAGGATGAGCGCCTCGGCCCGAGTCCGCGATTCCGCGAGACCGCGCTCCACGAGGGCTACGTCGAGACGCTTCTTCAAAAGGTCACGACGACCTTGAGGACGTCGCCCCCCTGCCGCGCGAGCGCGAACGCTTCCGCGGCCCGCTCGAGAGGCACGCGGTTCGTCACGATGTCCCGGGCGCGGACCGTGCCGCGCTCGAGCAGCGCCAGCGCCTCGCGGAGGTCCCGCCCGCCGGAAGAGTAGGAGAAGAGCATCGAAAGGTCGCGCAGGTACGGCCAGTGCGGCTCGATAGCCCATCTCTTTCCGGGCTGGACCGGCGAATAGAAGACGACGCGGCCCGCCGGCCCGGCCGCGGCGACGCCGGAGCAGACCGCTTCTTCGGACGTCGGCAGCACGAACACGACGTCCGCGCCCCCGCGACTCTTCACCTTCGAAGCAAGGTCCTCTTCGGGCGCGACGACCTGATCGAAACCTAACCGGAGCGCGTGGGCGCGGCGATGCGGGTCTGGGTCGCATCCCACGAGCGCCACTGCGCCCGACGCGCGGGCGACGAGGCCGAGCAGAATGCCGTTCGCCCCGAGCCCGATCACCGCGACGGAATCTCCCGGCGCGATCCGTGCGCGGCGGACGGCCTTCACGGCGCACGCGAGCGGCTCGACGAGGGCGCCGTCCTCGAACGAGAGGGAGTCCGGCAGGCGCAAGGTGTCCGTCGCGACCGCAGCGGCCTCGACGCGCACGTATTCGGCGAGTCCGCCGGGATGGAGGCGCGTCTTCTTCCACTCGGGGCACATCACGTCCTCCCCCGCGCGGCAGAAGCGGCAGGCGCCGCAGGCCGCGTGGTGGTGAACGACGACGCGATCACCGGGCCGGAAAGCCCCGACGAGAGCCCCGACTTCGACGACGACTCCTGCCGGCTCGTGGCCGAGAACGACCGGCGCCTTCGAGGCGACGTACCACGGCGTCGTGTCGCTGCCGCAGATCCCCACGGCCTTCATCGCGACGACGATTTCCCCGGGTCCGGGGACGGGCTTCTCCATCTCCACCAGGACGATCTCGCCGAGCGAGCGGACGAGAACGGCCTTCACGGGACGAGAGCGACCTTCATCGCGGCTCCCCGTTCCACGAGGTCGAACGCCTCACGCCATTGGGCGAGCGCTCTCATCTCTCCGACGAGAGAGCCCACGGGGATCGCGCCTCCGGCGAGGAGCGCGAGAGCGGTATCCACGTCGCGCGGTGTGTAATGGAACGAGCCGGTGATCGACACCTCGCGGTAGTGCAGCGCGAACGCGTCCACGCTCACGCGCGCGCCCTCGGGCATTCCCGCGAAGAGCAGCACCGTCCCGCCGTCGGCGGTGAGCGCGGGCAGCTCCGCGATCACACCGGCGTCGCCGGTCGTGTCCAGGATAAGAGAGAACCTTGCTCCCTCTCCACGCGTGCTTTCGATGCGCGAGGGCTCCGCTGGATCTTCTTCGAAGGTGAAGAGGGGATTCGGAGCAGCGGCCCCCGGATCGCGCGGCGAAATTTCGATGCGCGGAGGCGCGGGCGCATTTTCTTCGAAGGTAAATGGGGGTCGAGGAGGAGCGGGCTGCGGTTCGCGCGACGAGCCCACGATGCGCGCGATGCTCGCACCCCTTTCTAAGAAAAAACGGAGCTTCTTCTCTCGCCTTCCGGCGACAACGATCCGACGCACGTCTCCGTACCCGGCTCTTTCTCTTTCTCTGCCTTCCTCTCTCCCCCTCAAAAGAAAAAACATCATTGCGGCAATCGGGCCCGTGCCCACGACGAGGACGTCACAGCCGCCCTGCGTCCCGCCCAACGCGTTCACTCGATTCAGCGCGTGCACGACGCTCGCGAGCGGATCCAGGAGTGCGGCCGCCTCGTCGGAGAGGGCCGGGGGGATCTTCCGGAGGGCGTTCTTCACGATCCGCTCCGGGACGAGGAGAAAGTCCGCGAAGGCGCCGAAGAGCGGCTTTTCGAAGGCGGTCGCGCAGAGGTTTTCCCGCCCTCTTCGGCAGTCGTCGCAACCCCCGCAGGGCCCGGACACCGCCGACGTCACGCGTTCTCCCGGAGCGAAGGGCGCTCCCGAGCCCGCCTCCGCGACGACGCCCGCGAACTCGTGCCCGAGCGTGAGCGGAAACGGAAATTTCGGATGGCCGCGCCTGGCGATCTTGAAGTCGGTCGCGCAGGTGAGCGCGACGAGCACGCGGACGAGGACCTCTCCCGGGCCCGGCCGAGGGGTCGCGACCTCGCGGAGCGCGAGGCGCTCCGGCCCCTCCGAGACGAGAGCTCGCATCGTGAGGAGCGTAGCAGGACGGCTCACGGCTGATGCACCCGTGACCTTGACGGCCGGAATCCGGCCCCTCACGCTCGGCCCGTGGCACCGCGCCCCACTTTCTACGCGGGTGTTTCGATCGCCGCGGCGATCGCGACCGTCGGCCTGAAGCTCCTGGCCTGGAGGATCACCGGCTCGGTCGGTCTCCTTTCCGACGCCGCCGAATCCGGCGTGAACCTCCTCGCGGCTCTCGTGGCGCTCTGGGCCCTCTGGCGCGCGGGAAAGCCGGCCGACGCGATCTATTCCTTCGGGCAGACGAAGGCGGAATACCTTTCGAGCGGCTTCGAAGGACTGATGATCATCGCGGCCGCCGTCGCGATCGCCGTCGCCGCCGTCGAACGCTTCAAGCACCTCCAGCCGATCGAGAACGTGGGGCTCGGCCTCGGGATCTCGGTCGTCGCGTCCGCGATCAACGGGGCCACGGCGGCTCTCCTTCTCCGCGCCGGGAAGCGCCTGCGCTCCATCACGCTGAAGGCCGACGCGCACCACCTTCTCACGGATGTGTGGACGTCGGCCGGAGTCCTCGTGGGGGTCTGCCTCGTGAAGCTGACGGGCTTTCTCGTCCTCGATCCCCTCGTCGCCCTCCTCGTCGCCGCGAACATCGTTTGGACGGGCGTGGGGCTTCTCCGGGAGACGGGCCACGGCCTGCTCGACCGCGCGATCGCGGAAGACGAGCAGACGGCGATCGCGAACCTGCTCGCGCGCTTCCACGCACGCGGCGTCGTCATCCACGGCCTGAGGACGCGCGCCGCCGGGCCGCGCCGTTTCGTCCAGATGCACGTCCTCGTGCCCGGCTCCTGGTCCATCAGGCAGGGCCACGATCTCTGCGACGAGATCGAGCGGGACGTCACCGAAGCCCTGCCCGGCAGCACCGTGACGACCCACCTCGAGCCGCTCGAGGACCCGGCCTCGTGGGACGACCGCGAGCTCGATCGGCGAGCCTAGGGGCGCCCTCTACGCCGACCGCGTCGCGAGCGGCACGACCTCGCCCTTGCCGCCGAAATGCTCGCGGAACGAGGCGAGGAGGCCGTCCTCGTCGAGGCCGAGTGCCTGGCGCTGCTGCGCCTGCGTCGCGTGCGGAACGAAGCGGTCGGGAATCCCGAGCCTCTTCACGTCGGCGGCGACGCCGATCTCCTCGAGCGCTTCGACCACGGCGGAGCCGAAGCCGCCCGCGAGCTGGTTCTCCTCGACCGTCAGGACCTTCGTCCCCGCTCTCACGAAATGCGCGAGGAGCTCCCGGTCGAGGGGCTTCGCCCAGCGGGCGTTCACGACGGTGAGCGACGGGCCCCCGCCCTCGGCGAGGCGCTCGGCGGCCTTCCACGCCGCCACGACGGGATCGCCGATCGCGAAGACGGCACCGTCCCTCCCGACGCGCAGCACCTCCCCTTTTCCGACCGGAAGCAGCTTGAGCTCGGGGTCCATCGCGACGCCGTAGCCCGCCCCGCGGGGATATCGAATCGCCGTAGGATGACCCGAGGCCAGCGCCGTCGCGACGAGGTGCCTCAATTCGTTCTCGTCCTTCGGCGCACAGACCTGCATGTTCGGAAAGACGCGCAGGTACGTCAGGTCGAAGACGCCGT
>DATIFW010000216.1:0-22722 GCA_035455045.1 Thermoanaerobaculia bacterium
CGTACGTCTACGACGTCGCCTGCCGGCTGAGGAGGATCCTCGCCGAAAGGACGCGCGCCGAGGTCCTCATGACGACGAGGGACTCCGCGCTCGGGTGGAGAGTCCCCGACCGCGACGGGCTTCGCAGCAGCCGAACCCAGATCCTCCTCACGGACCCGGCCTATTCCCTCGCGGATCCCACGGTCGGCGTCAACCTGAGGTGGTACCTCGCGAACAGCCTCATTCGGCGGCCCGGGCCGGACGGCGCGAAGGTGCCGCCGGAAAGGACGATCTTCGTCTCGTTGCACGCCGACTCGCTGCACCCTTCCGTCCGCGGCGCGATGGTCTACGTGCCCGGCGAGCGCTACCTGCGCGAACGTTACGGGAAGACGGGCGCGGCGTATGCCGCGTATCGCGAGGTGAAAGAGCAGCCGGTCGTCTCGTTCAACCGAAAAGAGCGCGTCGCCTCCGAGGGCGCCTCGACGACGCTCGCGAACGCCATCATCACCGCGCTCCGCGAAGCGGGCTTGCCGGTGCACAGCTTCTCGCCGGTGCGCACGCACGTGATCCGCTCCGGCCGCGAGTGGGTGCCGGCGGTGCTCCGGTACAACCGGGTCCCGAACCGGGTCCTCGTCGAGCTCGCGAACCTCGGCAACGAGGAGGACCGCGCGCTCATGAAGACGCGCGCCTTCCGCGACTCGCTCGCCGAGACGCTCGCGTCCGCAGTCGTCGGGTTCTTCGGCGGCCCGCCGCCGGAGGTCTACGGGCCGGTGCCGCCGCGCCCGTCGACGACCGCGCCGCCGCCGATCAAGCCGGCGCCGAAAAGGCCGCGCAAGAAACGCTGAGGGGCGTGGCTTCGAACCAGTTCCTCCGCGACGGATCGAGGAGCCCCGCGAGATCGACGAGGGCGACCGCGCGGGCGACGTCGGCGAGGAGCCGCTCGCGTGAAGACGCCTCCCGCGGGGCGAGGGCCGCGCGGCAGCAGGCGTCGAAGGCCGGACCGAACTCGGCATGCGACCCGCACAGGAAGGTGCCCGCGAGGTCGGGCCGGCCGGCGCGCCGCGCGGACTCCGAGAAATGCGCCGCCGCGAAGTAGAGCTTGGAGAGCTCGACGAAGAGCGGGAAATCCCCGAAAGCCGAGTAGAGCGCCGCGACGAGCCGCGCCGAGCGGTCGGCCTCCTCGAGCGTGAGCGCGCCGTAGGCGGCGAGGCCGGCGTCGAGGCGGGCCGTCCCGAAATCCTTCTCGAGCACTTCGGCGAGGCGGTGAATGCCGAGAAGGGCGAGCGGAAAGCCCGTCGAGAGAAGCGGGTCGACGAACGCCGCGGCCGACGGCAGGAGCGCCCAGCCCAGCCCGGCGGCGCGGTCGACGCGGAAGGAGAGCCGTGGGACGTGGACGAAGGGGACCGTCGGGCGCGCCGCCTCGAACTGGGCCCGGATCGTCGGAAAACGCTCGAGCAGGCGCTTCCACCCCGCCTCGCCTCGCGCGAAGCCGGCCTTTTCGGCGAGGGCTTCCGAGGCCGCGACGCCGGCGCTCGTCAGGCCGTTGCCGAACCTCAGGATCCAGATCCAGCCGCCCGGAAAGACGTGGTGCACGGCCGCGTCGTCGATCGGGTACGGCGGAATTCCGAGGTCGCCGGGAATTCCCATCTCGTCGAGCCGCCGCACGCCTTCGAAGTGCGTGAACAGGGCCCGAGTCGAGGGGAGGAAGGGAACAGCGACGCGCCGGACGCCGAGCGCCTCGTGAAGCGCGCCGCTCCGTCCCGAGGCGTCGACGAGGAAAGATGCCTTGAAGGTAAAGACCGCGCCCGCCCGCTCGCCGGTGAGGAGCCAGCGGTCTTTCTCCCGGGTGACGCCGCTCAGCGCCGTCCGGTCCAGGTAGCGCGTACCCGCCTCTTCCGCTTCCTTCTGAAGAAAATGATCGAACTCGGGCCGGTACCAGTGCGTGTCTGCGACCTCGTCGTTCGGGCTCGCGCCGACGAGAAGCTGATCCTGCCGGTCCGGGGCGTTCGCGAACGGACGTCCCTCCGCGTGGTGGAAGAAGCTGAAGCCGCGCTTCAGGCCGCAGCTCACGTGGGGGTAGGCGCGCCTCCAGGAGCCCCACTTCGCGAAGGGCAGAAGGCGGGGGAAGTCGTAGCGCCTCGCGAGCTCCTCGAGCAGGAGGTTCGCGAGCGGCGACGTGGACTCGCCGATCGCGAAACGCGGATGCGAGCCTTTTTCGAGAAGGACAACCGAGAGTCCGAGCCGCCGCGCCACGAGCGCGAGAAGCGAGCCGGCGAAGCCGGACCCGACGATCGCGACGTCGAACGCACCTTGCATGCGTTACGCCCCTGTGCGCGAGAGACCCAGGCACGAGGGGCAGGGAGGAGGAGGAAGACTTCTTTGAAGGAGGTTCATGGAGCGCAGCCGCTCGATGCGGGCCACGCCGCAGCATGCGGGCGCCGCGAGAGCGTCGGCGTTCCACAGGTCCGCGAGAACGACGCTCGCTGATCGAGTCTTCCGCTCTTTCCCTTCTAAGAGATTTCCCATCGCCGTTTCCCGATGCGCGGAGCCCACCGCGGGGGAATTCCCCTCTTCCCCTTCCAAGAAATCTCCCATCGCCGTTTCCAAATCCGAGAGCAGGGGAGGCTCGAACTCACCTCGCCTCTGCAGCTCTTCCATCGCGCCGTTCCCGAGGCGCGTCGGAATGAGCGAGACGACCTCCGCACCCGCCCGGAAGGAGAGCTCGACGCTCGCGCGCGTCGCGCCCGCCCACTCCTCCCTTCGCAGGAACGGGAGCCCGACGAGGACGAAGACGCGGAGAGAGATCCGATTTCTGAGAAGGAAAGAGGCCGCCGTACCAAAGTCCGCGAGCGTCATTCGTTTGTTCAACCTTCTCAGAATCTCCGCATTTGCCGTCTCGAGACCTAGCGCGACCTGGAGCTGCGAGCTTCCGAGGAGATCGCGAAAGCGCAGACAGTCGTCGCCCACGAGCGCGGGATGGCATTCCACGACCACGCGCTCGAAGCCGCGCGCGAGCGACGCGATCTCCCCGTGGTCCTCGCACGGGATCGCTGCGCGGTCGAAGAAGCTGCCCGCGTTGTAGAGCTTCAGGACGTTCGCGGAGGGGAGCCTCTCGAGGGCGTACCGAATCTGCGCCGGGATCGCGCCCTTCGGCGTCGGCGACTCGAGCGTGTTCTTCCAGAGATCGCACATGAGGCAGCGCCACGGGCACTCCCGGTTCGTCAGGAAAATGGTGGCGACCCGATCCGTCCCGCAATCCGCGCGGGGCTCCTCCTCGACGAAGAAGCCATACGGGCGGAAGGGATCCACCGCGTTCCGCGAGGGCCTCAGGCGGAGAATCGACTCCTCGCGCGCCTCGCGGCCGGCCGGAAGGAGATCGATCACGCGGCGCCGAGGTATCGCGAGAGAAACGCGGCGCGGTACTGCGCCTCGGAGAACGGGAATCGGCGCGCGTAGACGTCCTGTCCGCCCGCCCCGTGCTGGAATCGGCGCTTCGGGTAGACGGGCATCATCTGGCCCGTGATCGCCTCGACCCCGCGCGCGACGACCTCGCCCTTCAGGGCGTAGAGCTTCTCGACGCGGCCCTCCGTGAGCGCGTCGAACGGGATGCCCTCGGCCACCTCGATCACGCGCGGTCGCGTGAACGGGCTGAAACCGGCGAATCCGCAGGCGCGAAGCGGCGCGTAGGTGCGCGCGCACGAGCGGCTCTGGCCGCCGGAGTACGTGTCCGAATGCTTGAGCGAGCCGACGCCCCATCCTTCCTGATAGAGCATCAGGTTGCCGACGACGCTGCGGATCGTGAGCTCGGGATTCTCGTCGATGGGATAGTCCTTCAGGTTTTCGTCGCCCCCGTCTCCGTCGATCAGGAAGCGCCACCGGGGATGGCGCGCACGGATGCCGCGGAGGAGCGCGAGAGCCATCGTCGCGGACTCGACGTCGCGAGGCTTGTAATCCTCGATGACGCGCACCGCTTCCTTCGGGTCGCAGGTCGCCGGGTCGACGTCGACGCTTTCGAGGAAGAAGCCGAGGTCGAGCGCGTCCAGGAATGCCCGCGCCTGCCCCAGATCCGGACCCTCGACGCCCGGGCCGCTTCCCAGAGAGAGCGTGAAGGCCTTGAGGCGCGCCGGGCTCATGCCGAGGCGGCGGAGGACGTGGTGCGTCACGAGAAACACGGCGCCGCTGTCGACGCCGCCCGAGAAACAGACGCCGACCGGCTCGTCTCGGGGGACCGCTTCGAGCCACTTCGCAATCTCGTCCGCGAGCGCGCCGATGTAGAGCCGGCCGATCTCGCCGAGGTCCGGCGGGAGGACGTTCCGCGCGGGCGTGAACGTCCGCACGTAGCTCGGGGCGGGATCCGGGCAGCCGACGAGGCGCAGAGTGACGACGTGATGGGCGGGCACCATTCGCGTGTAGCTCGGGTGGAACTGATCGCCGTGCCCGTGCTCGAGGAGCCATCTCTCGATGGCATCGATCCGGTCCGCGACGACGAGGACGGGGCCCTCCGCTTCCTTGGCGAGGAAGTACCTCAGCGGGCGGTCGAGCGAGCGGGCGAGCCTCACGGTGATCCCGTCCACGCCCACGAGCGCGTACGAGCCGTCGAGGGTCGCGACCGCATTCGCATCCCCCGACGCGACCCGTTGACGGGCGCTCTCGAGGGAGAGGCCGCCGAGAAGGTTGAGGGCGGGATCGGTGAGATCGACGACGCGGGCGACGGAACGGTACATCGGACCTCCTGAGCCTTCGCCGGGATCCTAACGCGCCGGAGCCGGGCCCCTCGGGCGGCGGCCGATGCGCGTGAGAGCGAGGCCGGCGAGAGTGACGGCCGCCGAGAGGAGCTTCTGCGCGTCGAAGCGCTCGCCGGTGAGGATCGCCGAGGCGACGCCGGCGAGGACCGGCACGAGAAAACCCAGGCTCGTCGCCTGCGTGACGCCGAGCGTGCGCACGGCCTCGGGCCACAGGCGGAACGCGAGGGTAAGTGGAAACACGGCCGAGAAGACGACGATGGCCCACGTGAGCCGGCCGACGCGCGCATAGTCCTGCCGGAGCATGGCGGGGAGGGCATAGACCAGGACGAGCACCGTTCCGCCCGCGAAGGTCGCGACCTGCGCTCCGAGGGGCGAGAGGAGCCGGCCGGCGCGGACCGAGGCGAGGTTGTACACGGCCCAGCACAGCGCCGCCCCGAGGCACATGAGGTTCCCCGCCGGGTTGCCGAAGTCCGCGCCTCGCGCCGACGCCACGAAGGACGCCACGCCGCCCCATGCCACGAGTGAGCCTGCCGCGGCGAGAGGCGACAGGCGCTCCCAGCCGAGGAGGACGACGAGCAGCATCGCGATGAGCGGCGAGACCGAGTTCAGGAGAGCCGCGGAAAAGCTGCTCGTGGAGGCGAGCCCGAGCGTGTAGAGCCACTGGTAGAGGCCGACGCCGGAAAGAGCGAGAAGGAGCGCGAGTCCGCGCGCGCCGTGCGGCGGCACGAGGCGCTCGCGCCGGGCGAGCGCCTCGGCGAGGAGGAAAGCCGTTGCGAGAAGGAAC
Source organism: Thermoanaerobaculia bacterium (assembly GCA_035455045.1). Taxonomy (GTDB): domain Bacteria; phylum Acidobacteriota; class Thermoanaerobaculia; order UBA5066; family UBA5066; genus Fen-183. The sequence goes on from DATIFW010000216.1 coordinate 5,509, forward strand.
CGCCAGCCGGTGAAGGCGAGGGGCGAGAGCTCGCGGAAGGCGATCTTCATGGCTGGGTAGTTCACCGCCCAGATGACGATGGAGGAGAGCGCGGCGAAGAGGGCGAGGCGTCGTCGCAAGGGCGCCGGCACGTTCTCACTCTCCCACAGGGCCTGCTATATTCCCACGGCTTCTGCGCCCGCCGGCGGCCCTGCGGCCCCCGGTCGAGGCCCGACGCGGAGGTCACCGGAAAAAGATGCTCGAAGCGCAGGGACTTTCAAAGTCGTTTTACGGAACGCCGGCGGTCACGGACGTGAGCTTCCGGGTCGAGAGCGGCGAGATCCTGGGGTTTCTCGGCCCGAACGGGGCCGGCAAGACCACGACGATGCGGATGATCACGGGCTTTCTCGCGCCGACCGCCGGACGCGTCACGCTCGCGGACGTGGACGTCACGGAAAAGCCGCTCCTCGCAAAGCGCGCGCTCGGCTACCTTCCGGAGACGCTTGCGCTCTATCCGGAGATGAGGGTCAGGGAATACGTCGCCTTTCGCGCCGCGCTGTGCGGAGTGCCGGGGCGCGACGTGAAGGCGTACGTCGACGAGGCGCTCGCGAAGTGCTTCGTGAACGACGTCGCGTCGAATCCGATCGGAAACCTCTCGAAGGGGTACCGCCAGCGCACCGGCCTCGCGGGAGCGCTCGTCCACAAGCCGAAGGTGCTCGTCCTCGACGAGCCCACGGTCGGGCTGGACCCGCGCCAGATCGTGAAGGTGCGTGAGCTGATCCGGGACCTGAGAAAGGACCACACGATCCTGCTTTCGACGCACATCCTCCCCGAAGCGGAGCTCGTCTGCGATCGGATCCTCATCATCGACAAGGGACGCATCGTGGCGTCGGGGACGCCCGAGACTCTGCGCCACCAGATGTCGCAGATGCCGAGCGTGACGGTCGCCCTGAAGGGTGAGGTACCCGAGGCGGACTCGGTGTTCCGTCAGCTGCCCGGCGTCGCGGGCGCGTCGCGCATCGGCGCGGGCGGCGAGACGCGCGTCACGCTCGACGGCGAGTCGGGCACGGACCTGCGCGAATCCGTCTTCAAGGAGGTCGTCACCCGCGGCTGGACCCTCCTGGAGCTCACGCCCCGCCAGGCGTCCCTCGAGGACGTCTTCGTGCGCCTCGTCTCCCGCGACGCCGCCGTCGAAGTCGACACGCAGCCGGGCCTCGAGACGCCCGCCCCGGGCACGGAGGAGGCGCCATGAGAGCCTTCGCCGCGATCGTCAAACGGGAGTTCTTTTCCTACTTCGTCTCGCCGCTGGGGTACCTCGTGCTCACGTCGTTCCTGCTCGTGAGCGGCTGGGTGTTCATGGTGCTCGTCGGAGCCCTCAATTCGCCGGACACGCCCCGGATGGCGCTCATGTCCACGTTCTTCACGAACGTATTCCAATGGATCTTCCTGATGCTCGTGTCGGCGATCATCGCGATGCGCCTCCTCACGGAGGAGCGCAAGTCGGGGTCCATCGAGACGCTGCTGACCGCCCCCGTGTCCGAGGGGACCGTCGTGGCGGCGAAGTTCACGGGAGCGTGGTGCTTCTTCCTGTTCCTGTTCGTGCCGACGGTGATCTACCCGCTCCTGCTGTCCCGCTTCGGGGGGCTCGACCTCGGGCCGGTTCTCGCGGGCTACCTCGGAATCGCCCTCATCGGCGCTCTCTTCATCTCCGCCGGGACGTTCGCGTCCGCGCTGACGAAGAACCAGATCGTTGCCGCCATCCTCGCGTTCATCCTCATCCTCGGCAGCTTCATCATCGGGGTCGCACGGGACTTTCTGCCGTTCCCCGAGGCGCGCGAGGCGCTGAGCTACCTGAACATCCTCGAGCACATGGACGATTTCTCCCGGGGCATCGTGGACACGCGCCGCATCCTCTACGTCGTCTCGACGGTCGTCTTCTTCCTCTTCCTCTCGACGCGCGCCCTCGAGGCGAACAAGGCCCGCTGAGATGGACGCCACGACCCGGAAAGACCTGCCCACGCGCTCCGCGTATCGCGCGACGCTCGCGATCTCGATCGCCCTCGGACTCGGGATCCTGATCCTCGTGAACTTCATCGGCTCGCGGCGCTACGCGCGCTTCGACTGGACCACGGCGGGCCGCTACTCGCTCTCCGAGAAGACCGTCAACGTCCTCAGGGAGCTCAAGTCCCCCGTCCAGGTCACCGTCTTCATGACCGCCGGCACGCCGCTCTATCCGGAGGTCGACGAGCTCCTCAAGCGCTACAAGGCGAAGAGCGCGATGCTCACCGTCGAGACGCTCGACCCGACCCGCAACCCGGTCCGGGCGAAGACGTTCGTCGAGGAGACAGGCCTGAGGAATCTCGCCGTCGTCTTCCGCGCGGGTGACAAGAAGAAGATCGTCACCGAGGATCGCATCGTCGAATACGACTATTCGCGCGCTCGAATGGGCGGCGAGCCCTCGGTGAAGAGCTTCCGCGGCGAGCAGGAGTTCACGTCTGCGATCCTCAGCGTCACGCAGGCGAAGGCCCCGAAGGTCGTGTTCACGTCCGGGCACGGCGAACGCAAGTTCGACGCGGCCCGGACCCGGGAGGGATTCTCGGAGGTCGCCGAGTCGCTCAAGGCCGACAACTGCACCGTCGAGGAATGGGCCACGCTCGGCGCGGCCGCCGTGCCGGAAGGCGCCGATCTCGTGGTCGTCGCGGGGCCGCGCACGCCCTTCACGGAGCCCGAGCGCGATTTGCTGAAGAAATACCTCGACGCCGGCGGCCGCGTCGTCTTCTTCCTCGACGTGGAGTTTCCGCCGGGAGCGTCGAACACGCTGTCCGACTTCGGGCTGGGCCCGCTCCTCGCGTCGCTCGGGCTGACGCTGGACAGCGACGTCGTGGTGGACCCGAAGAACACGCTTCCGATGATGGGAGCCGAGACGGTCTTCGCGAAGAGCTTCCGGAGTCATCCCGTCACGAAGCTCCTCGCCGGGATGCCCGTCGTCTTCCCGCTCGCGCGCTCGGTGAGCGTGCCTCAGACGCCGGTTCCGGGCTGGAGAGCGACTCCGCTCGTCGAGACGTCGCCGGACGGCTGGGGCGAGACGAATCTGAAGGACCTCCAGAAGACGGGTCTGCCGAAGAAGGACGACAAGGACGTCAAGGGTCCGGTGTGCCTGGCGGCCGCCGTCGAGGCGGACGACGGCTCGAAAACCGTGCCCGGCGACGCAACGAAGCCGGCCGAAACCCCGAAGAAAAAAGCCCGCGTGGTCGCCTTCGGCGACGCGGACTGGGCGTCGAACGCGGGCATCGCGAACGCGGCGAACCGGCTTCTCCTGTCGTCCGCGGTGAACTGGGCGCTCGAGCGCGAGTCCCTCGTGGCGATCCCCCCGAAGAGCGCCGATCAGGTCGCCGTGACGCTCACGCGACGCGACATGGGCCAGGTCGCGTTCGTCGTGCTCCTCCTTCTGCCGCTCGCGGCCGTGGCGATGGGCGTCGCGATCTGGGTCCGCCGTCGCAAGTAGAAGAGCCATGCCGACGAAGAAGCTCCTCATCCTGTCCGGTGTCTTTCTCGCGCTTCTCGCGTTCGTGATCTTCTTCGAGCGCAAGCAGCCGACGTCCGAGGAGCGCGCGAAGTCGGCGAAGAGGCTCACGGACGTGAACGTGGAGGAGGTCGCCTCGCTCCTCGTCGAGCGTCCGAATCTCCCGAACGTGAAGCTCTCGCGCCACGAGAAGAACCGGTGGGTGCTCACGGGCGAGCCCGACGGCCCGGCGGACGGGTTCGCGGCGGAGAACCTCGCGAGCGACCTCGGGCGGCTCGACGTCGTCGGCGAGGTGCGCACCGACGTCGATCCGAAGGAATTCGGCCTCGATCCGCCGAAGGCGAAGGTCACCGTCACGTTCAAGGACAAGTCGGTGAAGAGCTTCGCGTTCGGGCAGCCTATTCCCGGAACGGATGCCACCGCGGCCTCCGAGGGAGGGCGGTTCGCGGCCGTTCGGGCGGCGCCGCTCACCGCGCTCACGAAGCCGCTGGACGACTACCGGAGCCGTTCGATCTTCGAGACGCCGACCGCCGAGATCACGCGCGTCACCGTGACGAAGGGGTCGTATGCCGTCGTCGTCGCACGCGGATCGAAGCGGGACCGCGCCGGCGGAGGCTGGAGAATGGAGAAGCCCGTCGCGGACTTCGCCTCGGACGCGTTCGTGGATCGCCTGCTCGGCGACCTCGCGAGCGAGCGAGTTTCCGAGTTTCCGACCGTTCCTGCGGCCGAGCTCCAACGCGTCGGCCTGTCTCCGTCCTGGGCGACGGTGAAGCTGGAGAAGGGAGCGGAGATCGTCGCCACGATCTCGTTCGGTGCTGCCAAGGCGGACGCCGGGGGGAAGCTCTACGCGAAGATCGGAGACCTCGTGGTCGTCGTGGACGACCGGGTGCGCGAGGACCTCGATGCGGAAATGTCGGCCTGGCGGGAGGGCCGCGTCCTCCCCGTCGACGTGCCCGCCCTCCGGCGCGTCTCGTTCGTCGGGGACGAGCTCCGGGCGGGAGCCGAGAAGGTGGAGGGTTCCTGGCGTTCGACGGGACGTGAGATCCCCGCGGAAGTCGCCGAGGCCCTGGCGAGCGGCGTCGCGCGTGCCGAGGTGAAGTCGTTCCTGCCGAGGCGAACCGGAAAAGCCGCGAAGGACAAGCCGCTTGCGACTCTGGAGCTGCTTTCCGAGGGGGAGACGACGGAGAGCGTCATCTCGTTCTTCGAGCCGCCGCCGGGTGCCGCCGTCGGAGCTCTGGTGGAAGTCACGGGCAGGCCCGAGCCGATGCTGGTCGACAAGGTCGTCCTCGACGACCTGCGCCGCGCGGCGGCCGCCCTTCTCGACGCGGCGAGCGGCAAGCCGAAGGCCCCCGCCAAGGCGAAGGCGGGCGCGAAAGCCGCATCCACTCCCGGGTCCGGTGCCGCCGGAACCGCCTCCCCGGCGAAGAAGAAGTAGTCTCTCAGCCCCTCTTCGGCGTCTCGGGAGACGACCGGATCGGCTCCTTGGGCACGTCGGCATCGCGCCGGACGCCCATCGCGCGTGCGCGGTCGTCCGCGCTCCGCTCGAGCTGGGCGAGGCGCGAGAGGCGTTCGGCCTCCTTGTCGCGCTCGATCTGCTCGCTCTTCTTCTTCGCCGAGCCGAGAAGCGAGCTCGCCGCCAGGACGAGCTTCAGATGAAACTGGCCGGTGAACTTCGCGTTCTCGCCGAACGCCCCCACGAACGAGGCACCGCTCAGGCGGGCCTCCGAAAAATCCGCGCCCCCGATGTTCGCCTGCTTGAAGGAGGCCCCCTCGAGCTTCGCGCCGACGAACTGGGCGAAGCGCGCGTCGCTGGCCGAGAAATCCGCGTCTTCGGCCTCGATCCCGAAGAGGTTCGCGCCGGAGAGGTTCGCCCCCACCGCGATCGCGCCGGAGAGGCGCGAGCGTTTCAGGTTCGCGCGCCTGAGGTTCGTCCGCGCCAGCTTGACCTTCGCCATGATGCAGCCCTCGAGATTCGCCTCGGAGAGGTCGCCTCCGGAGAGGTCGGCTTCCGTGAAGTTCGAGCCGCGCAGGTTCGCGCGCACGCCGTTGGCCTCCTGAAGGCGCGCGGCCGTGAAATTCGCGAGCCGCATGCGGGGCGTCCTCAGGTCCATCTTGTCGAGCGAGGCTCCCAGAAAGTCGGTCTCCTCGAGCTGCGCTCCCAGGAAGAGCGAGTTTCTCAGGTCCGCTCGATGGGCGCTCGTCTTGCGCATGACGGCGTCCGAGAAGTTCGCGCCCTGGGCCACCACGCGCTCGAGATCGGCCTCGGAGAGGTCGGCGCCCGTGAAATCGGCGCCGTGCGCCTCGGCGCCACGGAAGACCGCGCGTTGGAGCTTCGCGCCTTTGAAGGACGTTCCCGTGAGCTTGGCGTCGCGGAAGAAGGATAGGGTCAGGTTCGCCTTGTCGAAACGGCCTTTCCGGTAGGTCACCCCGTCGAACACGGCCTGCGTGAGGTCGGCGCCTTCGAAAACGCACCGATCGAGCTGGGCTCCCCGGAAGTTCGCGTAGAGGATGCGCCCGAAAGAAAAATCCGTCGCCGTGAAATCGGTCCCGTCGAGCTTCGCTCCCGTCATGTCGACGGCGGTCATGACGCTCTCGCGCACCGTGGCGCTTCTCAGGGTCGAGTTCCGGAAGATCGCTCCGACGAAGGAGACCCGGTCGAGGAGGAGATAGTCCAGGTCCGTGTCCGAGAAATCGACCCGATCGAGCGTCGAGCCGTTGAACGACGCGCCCGTCACGTGGGACCGCGCCAGCGACGCCCCCGAGAGGTTGCAGCCCTCGACCTTCGCCCGGGAGAAGTCCGCCCCCGATAGGTTCTTGCCGGAGAAGTCGAGGGCGTGAAGACGTGCATCGGTGAAGTCGGGAGTCAGGGAGGGCCGCTCGGCGCGCCAGTCGTTCCAGTCCGGGGCCTGCACGTGTTCGAGGTGTTCGGGGTTCACGGCCGTCTAGTGTATCGAAGCCTGTAACATTCGGGGCAATGAGCGACGTCGTCCGGGGACCGGAACGGATCCGCCGAGCCCTGCTCGGAGGCTACCCCCTTCTCTACGTCGTGTCGTGGGAGGAGGGGCGCGTCGAGCGGGCGATCTCCGCGATCGCCCAGAAGTTCTACGAAAAGCCGGTGCCTTTTTCGGTCTGGAGCTGCGTGGACGGGATCGTCTCCGGGACGGAGAGGGTGCCCGACACGGCCGACCCGCTCAAGGCCCTCGACGCGATCCTCGCGGCGACGAGCCCCGGGTTCTTCCTCATGAAGGACCTCACCGCGTACTTCGGAAAACCCGAGGTCGTGAGACGGCTGAGGGACGCCTATCGCGCGCTGAAAGGCAAGGGCCGATTCCTCGTGCTCATGTCCCCGCGCCTCGTCGTCCCGGAGGACTTGAAAAAGGAGATCCACATCCTCGACTACGACCTTCCGGACGAGAGCGAGATCCTGTTCCTCCTCGCTCACCTCGGAAAACGCTACTTCGGAGGGAAGGGCCTCTCCGACGCGGATGCGAAGAAGCTCGCGATGGCGCTCAGGGGTCTCACGCAGGACGAGACGGAGCACGTCGTCTCGCGCGTCTTCTCGCGCCGTCCCGTCTTCGACGAAGAGTCGTACTTCGAGGTCCTCGCCGAGAAGCAGCAGGCCACGCGCAAGGACGGCGTTCTCGAGTTCGTGCCGCCGCGTTTCTCCCTCGCCGACGTGGGGGGCCTCGAGAACCTCAAGGAATGGCTCGTCAAGCGCCAGAACCTCTTCACGAAGGAAGCGCTGGAGGCCGGCATGTCCGTGCCGAAGGGCATCCTGCTCATGGGCGTATCGGGCTGCGGAAAGTCGCTCTCGGTGAAGGCCATTTCCGCGCTCTGGAACCTCCCGCTCTTCCGCCTGGACATGAACCTCGTCTTCGGAACGGACAACCCGGAGCAGACCTTCCACCGCGCGCTTCAGACCGTGGAGTCGCTGTCGCCCGCGCTGCTCTGGATCGACGAGATCGAGATGGCGATCACCGGCGGGCGCGAGGCGGGCGGGGGTGACCCGTCGCTCGGGCGCATCTTCTCGGCGTTCCTCACCTGGATGCAGGAGAAGCAGGGGCTCGTCTTCGTGGCGGCCACGGCGAACCGAATCCACCTCCTCCCCGCCGAGATCATCCGCAAGGGCCGATTCGACCAGGTCTTCTTTCTCGACCTGCCGAACGAGAACGAGCGCAAGGCCATCTTCAACGTCCATCTCAAGAAAGTCGGCTCGGACGTGAGCCTCTTCGACGTCGTGTTCCTGTCGAAGGCCACGAAGGGCTTCGTCGGCTCGGAGATCGAGGCGGCCGTTCAGGCGGCGGCCGTCGAGGCCTTCAACCAGGGGCGCAAGCTCACCGAGGACGACATGTCGAAGATGCTCACCGCCACCGTTCCCCTGTCGCGCACGATGGACGAGCAGATCAAGGCCATCAAGAGCTGGGCGCACGACCGCGCGATGCCGGCCTCCAAGGCCTGAGGGGACTGTTTCAGGCGCCTCCGCGGGCGTCGAACGGCGAGGGAACGGGCTCGGTCACGAGGAGCGGAGCCAGCTCGCGCACGCGGTCGCGCACGCGGCGCTCCTCGACGAGTCGTCCGAGAGCGTGCAGCGCGCGCACCTGAATCCCGAGAAGGTTGAGGTCGACAAGCCCTGCGGCCCGCGCGCGCTCGCAGGCGACCACGGCGTCGGCCGGACGGCCCGCCTTCTCGTAGAGGACGGCAAGCACGACGTTCTTCTGGTTCGTGGGGAAGCCGAGCGAGGGATGGGGCGACGTCTCCAGGAGCCGGAGCGCAGGCGCGGGATCGTGGCGGAGACCGAGGCTACGAAGGACGTCGTAGAGGCTCGCCACTTCCGGAGCCCCGAGCGGGCCGCCCAATCGGGCCTTCGGGAGAAGCCGCGCCGCGAGCGCCAGCGCGGGCTCCGCGAGCCCGCGCTCCGAAAGAGCCTTGAGGAGTTCGACGCCTTCCGGCCCGTCGAGACGGTCTCTCGCCTCGAGGACGGCCTCGGCTTCCTGGAATCGTCCCTGGCGCATGAAGAGACGAGCACGGAGGACCTCCCTCTCGGTCGCGACGTCGCCGGGGAGGGCGTCCTGCGCTTCGTCCGCGCGCGCCAGCAGGTTCGCGGCTTCCGCCGGCCGATTCGCCTCCAGCTCGATTCGTCCCATCCTCACGGTCGCAAGCGGCGTGGCGCGCAGGGCGTACGCACGGCGCGTTGCCTGCCCGGCTTCGTTCGGCGCGCCGACGGCGCGATAGAGAGCCGCGACGCCGAGCCACGCCTCGTCCTGCGACGGCGGATCATCCAGGAGCGGCGGAACGAGGAGCCCGCTCTTGACCTTCAGGAAAAGGAGCCGCAGCGCGTTTTGCTCTTTCGCCAGGAAGAGCCCGCGTGGAGCTTCGAACTCGAGCAGAGGCCGGTCGTCGGTGTGCAACTCCGTTTCGTCCGCGACGAATCGCTTCACTCCGTCGGTGCCGAGGAGGAAACGGCTGTAGAACTCCGCCGCGGTCCCGATGTTCGCGAAACGCCGCCGATCCTCGCGGAACTCACCGTTCAAGAGCGCATCGATACGCGCCCGCGAGAGCGGGAGCGGCTTCTCCGAGCCCAGGATGACGATGTCGCCGGAATCCAGCCACCATACCTGGACCTCGGGGAAGACCGAAATGTACGTCCTCAGGATCATCTTGAGGGACGAGGTCGGCAGACCGTAGAGCTGCGTCCACTGGCCGAAGACGCCGCCTTCCTTCAGCACGCGCTTGGCCGAGCGGTAGAAGTCGGCCGTAAAGAGGCTCGCGACGCCCGCGCGCCAGGGATTCGACGGCTCCGAGAGGACGACGTCGTATCGGCGCGGCGTGGCCCCGAGGATGCTTCGTGCGTCGTCGATCAGGATCCGCGTCTTGGGATTCTTCTCGACCGCGTGATTCACGTGGTGATAGAAGGGCGAGGCTTCCACGACGGCCGACTCGAGCTCCGCGACGTCCACGCGCTTGACGTCGGGAAAGCGCGCCGCGGCATCGGCCGTCACGCCCGAGCCGAAGCCCACGACGAAGACCTCTTCCGGATGCGGGTGGGCGGCCAGCGGGACGAACCCCAGCAGGGCCTGCGTGGCCATATCCGCGCGATCCGAGGCATCCGGATGGGCGCCCACGAGGAGCGTTCGCGCGAAGACCGACTGCGTGACACCGACGGTGGCGTTCTTTCCTTCGCGGAAGAAAAGCACCTCCTTCGGCGAGCCTGAGAGCAGAGCCTCGATCTCGACCTTCGTCGTCAGAACCGGAGGCGCCGCCGTGTCCGAGTTGAGGAAGAGCGCCCGCGGCCATCGGGCCGGGAGGAGCGAGGTCAACGCGATCGCCGCGATCCCGGCCGCGGTGGCGAGCCGGAGGCGCGGAGAGGGAACGAGGATGAGGCCCCCGATGCCCGCCGCGGCGAGGTTCACGAGGATCGTCCCCCGCATCGAGCCTTCCGTCCCGACAGCCGGGATCAGGAGGAACCCCGCCGCGAGGCTGCCGGCGACGGTTCCGAACGTGTTCACGAGATAGGCGCCGCCGATCGTTCGGCCGAGCCGGCCCAGATCGTCCGCGATCGCGTCGATCAGGATCGGCACTCCGAGACCCGAGAAGAAGGCGAGCGGGAAGAGGAAGAGCGCCGCGAGGAGCCCTTTGATCAGGAGCATGCTCCAGAATCCGAGCTCGGGGACCTGCCGCACGTAGGCGAGAACGCGGGGGACCAGGGGCATGAGCGCGACGCCGACGACGGCCGCCAGCGCCACGCCCGCCTGTGCGAGGGCGAAGTCGAGGAGGCGCGGCGCGCGGAGAAGGGAAAGAAGGGCGCACGCCAGAGCTCCCAGGCCGAGGCCCCCCAGGAACACCGCCAGGACGATCGTGAAGGCGTACGAGGAAACGCCGAAGACGAGCGCCAGGACTCGTGTCTCGACGACCTCGTAGATCATCGTCGTCGCTCCGGAGACGAAGAGTCCGAAGAGGGCGTAGCGACCTGCGCGCGAGCGGGAGAGAACGCGCAGCGGCCCGAGAGCGCCTTCGCGCTCCTCCGAGGCGCGCGCCGCCGCGGGCGCCTTCCGGGCGCGCGCGAGAACGAGCGCTCCCACGCCCACGTTCACGGCGGCACAGAGGAGCATCGTGCGCGTCAGGCCGAAGACCTCCAGAAACAGGAGGCCCGCCGCGAGCGTCCCCGCCACCGCGCCGAGCGTGTTGAGCGCGTAGAGGAGGGGGAGAAGGCGGCGGGCCGCCTTGGGACTGTCCGAAACGGCGCGGACGAGCGCGGGGAGCGTCCCGCCCATGAGGAGGGACGGCACGAGCAGCACCGCGGCCGACAGGACGGCCTTGAGCAGAGTCGACATTCCGGACGCGAGCTCCGTTCGAGAGGCAATTGCGCCGTACGCGAAGCGCACGAAGGCAAGAAGGGGTCCTGTCAGGAGTGCATAGGCGCCGACTCCGATCTCCAGCGTGGCGTAGATCCGAAGCGGCGACGGCGAGCGGTCGATCCGCCGACCCAGGACGTGCGCGCCGAGACCGAGACCGGTCATGAACGTCGCCAGGACGACGCTGACCGCCTCCGTCGTCGACCCGAAGAGAAGGGTCAGATGGCGCGACCACAAGACTTCGTAGACGAGTCCGCTCGCTCCCGTCAGGAAGAAACAGACGGCGAGGAAGCGGCGCACCGAGTAATTCTACAGTTCAGTTGCTGCGCGGATCGAACGTCGATCGCCGGTACGGCCCGAGGAAGTCGAGCCGCCTCTGCACGTCGGCGATGTGCTCGATCGCCCAGGCGTACCGCTCCTCGAGGCGGTCCATGACGAGCAGTCGGTAGCCGTCCTCCGCATCCAGCCCGAGCCGGGTGAGCGCCTCGTTCACGAAACCTTCGTCCGAGAGCTGCGACGGCAACGAGCGCGCCTGGGAGCGGCCGACGGAATCGGCGAGCCGTTCCACGCTCTTCGCGAGGAGGCGCCGGAGGTCCCGCCGGGTCCGGCCGCCCCGTGACGTCGCGGGAAGGGGATGAACGGCGAGGGGAGCGACCTCGGCCACGCGATAAGGAGCCGGCGTCTCGCGCTCGCCCGCGATCCGGTACCGGAAGGTCCCCCTGAGCAGGATGTTCGAGCGCCCGTCCTCGAGCGGCTCGTGCCGCACGATCTCACCGGCGCAGCCGATCTCGAACACGGCGGGCCGGCCGGCGCCGTCAGGCGGCGCCGCCGGATTCAGGAGCTGGACGCCGATGACCCGGTCGCCGGCGAGCGCGTCCGAGAGCATGGTCCGGTAGCGGGGCTCGAAGACGTGAAGCGGAAGAGTCGTCTCCGGCAGAAGCAGGACGTTCGGGAGGGGGAACAGGGGAAGCAGGAGGTGTGTGGTCATGGGCGCGACCATGATGCAGACTGATGAGTGCGTCCCGAATCGGGCATGTTATCTTTCCGCGGGATGGCGAACAAAGACGACCGTTACGCGGAGAACGTTCCCGGCAAATTCTACGTCGACACACAGTGCATCGACTGCGACGTCTGCCGCGTCACGGCGCCGGCGAACTTCACGCGCGAGGAAGACAAGGGCTTTTCCTACGTGATGAAGCAGGCCGAGACCCCCGAGGAGGAGGCCCAGTGCCAGGAGGCGATGGACTCCTGTCCGGTCGAAGCGATCGGGAACGACGGAGCTTGACGGAATCTCGTCGAAGAATAAGAGGAAGAGAGAGGATTTCTTAGAAGGTAAGAGGGGAGGGCGCTCGCGCCTTGCCCATTCACCCTTCTAAGAACTTTGCAGACCGCCACCCGCCGCGAGAGCCCTCCTCGCGTGATAGCTGGATCTTACGAGTGGTCCTGATTCGACTCTCTGAAAACCTAGGTTCTCTCCCTCTCTCCGAATCTCCTCGAACTCCTCCGGCGTGTAGTACCTCTCGATCGGCAGTCGCCGCGCGTGCGGCTGGAGGTACTGGCCCACGGTGACGACCTCGACGCCGTTGGCGCGCAGGTCCCGCAGGGTCTTCGAAAGCTCCTCACGTGTCTCGCCGAGCCCCACCATGACCCCGCTCTTCACTTTCAAAGAAATCTTCTCATCGTCTCTCTTCTCGGCGGCTCTCCGGAGGAGCTCGAGCGAGCGCGGGTAGATCGCGTCCGGCCGCACGCGCCGGTAGAGGCGCTCGACGGTCTCCGTGTTGTGGTTGAGGACTTCCGGCCGCGCGCGAAGAACGGTTTCGAGCGCGGCCTCGCTGCCGAGGAAGTCCGGAATCAGAACCTCGATCGTGACGGTGGGGCCGAGCGCGCGAATCTCCCGGATCGTGGCGGCGAAGTGCGCGGCGCCGCCGTCCGGGAGCTCGTCCCGGTTGACGGACGTCACGACGGCGTGCGCGACGCCGAGCGCCTTCACGGCCTCGGCCACATGGCGCGGCTCCTCGGGGTCGAGCGGCTTCCCGGCGCCCTGCGCCACCGCGCAGAATCCGCAATGCCGCGTGCAGACGTCGCCCATGAGCATGAACGTCGCGGTCTTCTCGACGCCCCAGCACTCGAAGATGTTCGGGCAGCGCGCCTCCTGGCAGACCGTGTTGAGGCGCTTGTTCTCGATCAGTGAAGCGATGCCGCGCGACGTCTCGTTGTCGCGGACGCGGACCTTGAGCCACTCGGGGCGGGGGGTGATGCCGTAAAGAGGCCGGGAGGAGGGCACGACGCTCACGGTCGAAGTCTAGCGTGCGGCGCCGCGGCTCGTGAGGTGGTCTGCAAAGTGCTTCGAAGGGTGAATGAGGGCGGTCAGCACTCTCACCTTCTAAGAAAGGCGGCGTTGCGGCGGCCGAGGACCTGCCTTCAAAGGCGCGCTTCGCGCGCCGCGCGGCGGTCATGACCCTTGACAGCGGTCCGCCGAGAGAGACGGTATGCTGCGCCCCAAAAACGGAGGAAACATGGTCTCAATCCCATCCCTCTGGCTTCCCATTCTTCTCTCCGCCGTCGCCGTGTTCATCGCGAGCTCGATCATTCACATGGTGCTCGGGTACCACGCGGGCGACTACAGGAAGCTCCCCGCCGAGGACGACGTGATGGCCGCCCTTCGGAAGTTCGACATTCCGCCCGGCGACTACCTGGTGCCGTGCGCCGGCAGCGCGAAGGCGATGAAGGACCCTGCGTTCATGGAGAAGTTCAAGGCCGGCCCGAGAATCATGATGACCGTCATGGGGAGCGGCGGCGAGATGAGCATGGCGCCGCAGTTCATCCAGTGGTTCCTGTACTGCGTCGTCATCGGCATCACGTCGGCGTACATTTCCGGCCGTGCCCTCGCCCCCGGAACGCACTACCTCCAGGTCTTCCGGTTCGCGGGCGCGACGGCGTTCTTCGGCTACAGCCTCGCGCTCTGGCAGTCGTCGATCTGGTACAGGAAGTCCTGGGGGACGACGATCCGGCTCACAATCGACGGCCTGATCTTCGGGCTTTTGACGGGCGGCTTCTTCGGCTGGCTCTGGCCGCGATAGCCGCGAAAAAAATTCAACCCAGTCCGCGAATCCCCTCTCTCGCCGCCCACTGCCAGACCGGGTCCCAGGCGTGGTACACGCAGCGGACCCCCTCGACGTCTTCCTCCTCGACCGCCGCGGGAAAGCGAAGGTCGGCCGTGTGCTCGACGGCGGCCCGTGCGGCCTCGCGCACGACGAGCCACTCCCGGGCGTCCTCGTCGCGGCCCTCGTGGTACGGGTCCACTCCGAGCGTCAGCAGCGTGGGGAGGTTCTTCGGGCTGCGTTCGACGTCGAGGATGCGAACGGCCTGCAGGCGGTTGCGGCCGTGCGGGTCCGTCAGGAACTCGCGCACCGCCACGTGGAGATCGTCGGGGTCGAAGTAGGCGAACGCCATCAGCGCGTCGCAGCGGACGGCCGGCTCGGAGTCGAGGAGGAGCTCGCGCACCTTGTCCGCGAGCGGCCGGAACGGTTCGAGACGTTCCGGGGACTCGTCCTGGAGACCGGCGAAGATGAAAAGACCTGCCCGGCGGGTGTCGGCGTCGGCGTCGACGAGCGCCTGCGCGACGAGGCCGACCGTCTCGTCGTCCACCGGGGCGCGGACGATCCGGTCGAACCGGAGCGTCTCCCCTTCGCTGGCGTAAGGCGCGATGCGCCCGGTGAGGAGCTCGTAGATTCCCCGGCGACCGTGCTCCGTCATGGCGTTTCCCCCTTCTCCCGATCGAAGACCTTCAGGAAGTGACTCACGAAGCATTCCGCGACCTCCGGCAGCGCCGGCGGCGGTCTGTCCGGGGTCTCCCGTGAAAGGGACGTCACGCCGCCGTCGGCGATCCCGCACGGAATGAAAAGCGAAAACCTTGCCAGGTCGGTCGAAACGTTCAGGGCGGCGCCGTGAGTTGTGACCCATCTCGAAAGATGGACTCCGATCGCCGCCAATTTGTCGTTTCCGACCCAGATGGAGGCCTTCCTCTCCGGAAGGGGGCTTCGAGCCGCCGACACTCCGAAGTCGCGCGCGGTACGAATAAGTGTCTCCTCGAGGTCGCACACATAGCGACGCACGTCACGCCGGCCGGCGGCGAGGTCGAGGACGGGATACACGACGAGCTGACCCGGCCCGTGAAACGTGAGCTTGCCGCCCCGATCCGTGACGCGCACCACGATTCCCCGTTGGAGGAGGAAGTCCTCCGAGACGAGGAGCTCTCCGAGCCCCGCGTTGCGCCCCACGGTGATCACGTCCTTGTGCTCGAGCAGGAAAAGCGACTCGCGCCCGCCCGCCTTCACGCGGGCCTCGGCCTCCTGCTGAAGCGCGAAAGCCGCGTCCCAGGAGACGCGGCCTTCAGGAAGGAGATTGACGACGTCGACCGGGCGGGGCATGGAGAATTCTACTCGATGGCCTCCAGTTCGCTCCACGTGCCCTTTTCGAGCGTCGTTTTGACCACGTTCACGAACGCGTCGCCTTCGGCGCCGTCGACGAGGCGGTGGTCGAACGTCAGCGCGATGTAGCCCATCGTCTTGATGGCGAGCGAATCGGAGCCGTCCGGCATCTCGACGACCTTCGCGCGCTTCTCGATGGCGCCGACGCCCATGATGGCGACCTGCGGCTGGTTGATGACGGGCGTCGCGAAGAGCGACCCGAACACACCGTGATTCGTCACGGTGAACGTCCCGCCCGCGACTTCGTCCGGAACGAGCTTCTTCGCGCGTGCCCGGGCGGCCAGGTCGTTCGCGGCGCGCGCGAGGCCCACGAGGGAAAGGTCGTCGGCGCGCCGGATGACGGGGACGATGAGACCCCAGTCGAGCGCGACGGCGATGCCGAGGTTCACCTCGCGGTGATAGACGACGTCGTCGCCGACGATGGAGGCGTTCACGAGCGGGCGCGCCTTGAGCGCCGCGACCGCCGCGCGGAGCACGAAGGGAAGGTACGACAGCTTCGTGCCGTACTGCTGCTCGAAGCGGCCTTTCACGCGGTTCCTGAGCTTCGCGATGCCCGAGTAGTCGACCTCGAACACGGTGGTCACGTGAGCCGAGGTCTGCTTCGACTCGACCATTCGCTGCGCGATCTTCCGGCGCATCGCGCTCATCGGTTCGACGGTGACGCTGCTCCCGGAGGGGAACGCGAGAGCCGTGGGCGAAGGAGCGGGCGCTCGCGCGGGGACGGAAGCTTCCGCGGGGCGCGCGGCGAGCACGGCGGCAGATTCGGGAGCCGGGGGAGGGGGAGCGGGAGGTTTCTGAGAAGGCGCGGGAGTGGGCGTTGCAGCCTGAGTTGCCGGTGCCGTGGCGGCAGCCGGTTGTACACCCTTCGAGGAATCTTCTCTCCCGGTCCCCGGCGGGGCCGAAGGCCGCGCGCCTCTTTCGGCGGCTCCTCCGGCGAGATACGCCTCGATGTCCTGCTTCGTCACGCGGCCCGAGATGCCCGTGCCCGGAATCTGCGAGATGTCGACGCCCTTCTCCTCCGCGATCGCGCGGACCACGGGCGACGAACGCCGCCGAAGGAGCTCTTCCTGTGATTCGCCGGGCTGAGCAGGAACGGAAGAAGGAACCGAAGATTGCCTAGAAGGCGCGGGAACGGGCGCCGCGGGCTGCGGGGCTCGTGCCGCGGCGGGAGCCGGCGGCCGCGCGGGGGCAGCCGCTGCAGGCTGCGAGGCCGGTGCCGCGGCAGGCGCCGCTCTATCACCCTTCGAAGAATCTTCCGGCGCCGCCGGAGGCGGCGCTCCCGCCCCGGCCGGCGGAGCCGGCGGTGGCGCGGCGGCGGCCTGAGCCGCCATTCCCGCTGCGGTGGCGCTTTTCACCTCGTTCGAAGAATCTTCTCCTTCCGCCGCCGGCGAAGCCGGCGGCGCAGAAGGTTTCTCTCCCTCCTCCCCGAGGTGCGCGACGACGGTATTGATGGGGACCGTCTGGCCTTCCGGCACCAGGATCTCGAGCAGCGTTCCGGACGCGGGCGCGGGGATCTCGGCGTCCACCTTGTCGGTGGAGATCTCGAAGAGAGGCTCGTCGCGCTTCACCGCGTCGCCGGGCTTCTTGAGCCACTTCGTGAGCGTCCCCTCGGCGATCGACTCGCCCATCTGCGGCATGATGACGTTCGTCGGCATGGGACCTCTCTAGTAAGCGGCCAGCTGCCGGGCCGCTGCGACGAGTGTACGGGTGTTCGGGAGAAAGGCCTCTTCCAGCGGGGGGGAGAAGGGGATGGGCGTGTCCGGGGCGGTGACGCGGACGATCGGCGCGTCGAGCCTCTCGAAGGCTTTCTCGGCCAGGAGCGCCGCGATCTCCGCTCCGACCCCTCCTGTCCGCGTGTCCTCGTGGAGGA